>NZ_JBGOBM010000006.1:0-204715 GCF_041475995.1 Chryseomicrobium imtechense
TTTCGGTTGGCTAGACCTGAAAATATCGTATGATGAGGGGATTTTTTTGTCCATAGCTGAAAGCTCTCAGGAACCCCTTGCATTGCAGGGGGTATTCAGATTACAAAAAAGCTGAACACGTCCACTTGCGACGCGTTCAGCTTTTCAATTTTTTATTCAAAATAAGATAAAATCTCGTTTACATCTTTACGTGGCTTTGCTTTTGGCGCTTCATCAAAATAGCCGAATTGCAACATACTGATGATACGCTCGCCCGGCTGAATCCCTAGGCTCGATCGGAATTTAGGATGGTCAATAAATGGTGGCGTCTTCCAGCAAGACCCGATTTCCATCTCCCACGCAGCAAGTTGCATGTTTTGAATCATTGCACTTGCAGCTCCAAAATCCTCTAAGCGTTCTTTTTGACGCGCATCTTCTGGTACCACAATAAATAAAACCGCACCAGGAAGCATAAACTTAGCTAAAGCCGTATGAAGTTCTTCTTCACTCATATCGCGCCACTTTGGAACTGCGACTTCTTTTATCGCATCCACCATACGCTCCATCGATTCACCCACTGCACCAACTAACCGCCAAGGTTCACGTGTTCCATGATTCGGTGCCCAAGTTCCTGCCTCTACAATCTTAGCAAGAGCCTCTTTCGTCACCGGTTTCCCATTAAATTTCTTGATGGATCGTCTTGTTTCAATTGCCTCACGTACATTCATCATTCATCTCTCCTTATCGCTCTTATTGTACCAAATACCAAAGCGCTTCCGCTATATCACATGGTACACTTAACTCACCAACTTCAAGAGGAGATTTCCTATGATTGAAATGATTTACTGGATAGCAAGTTACTTCGTCGGTACCGTGTTGACCGCTTGGTTTGTAGGCAAATGGAAAGGTGTCGACCTCAGAGAACACAAAAGTGGCAATCTTGGTGCACGAAATGCGGGAACAGTTCTTGGAAAAGACGCGTTTATCGTGACATTTTTAGGCGATGCCGGAAAAGGTGCACTCATCGTGTGGATCGGTCATCTACTGAATCTGCCTCCAAATTCGATTGCTGTAGGTGCAGTCGCTGTGACACTCGGCCACCTCTTTCCTCTCTGGTTAAAAGGACGTGGTGGCAAAGGGATTGCTACGTTCATTGGAGTGGCGCTTGCTTTTCATCCAATCAGTTTCCTAGCGGTTATTGGCGTCATGCTCATCGGACTAGTCATTACCCGCAGTGCAACCCTGTCTATGAATCTCGCATTTCCAGCCTACGCAATTGCTCTAGCTTTTGAAAATGTTATATCCAGCGCACTATTTTTTCTACTCATTGTCATTATCTTATGGCGTCATAGATCTGATACAAAAGAGTCCTGGGACGACGCTTGGTGGCACTCTAAATAAATTCAACTTTTGATTTATTCACCTTCATATCATGCTATACTTATTATTCAAAGAATACTATTAAAGGAAGTGTCCACATACGATGACCAAAATTGCATGGGTTACAGATAGCAGTGTTTTTCCTTCTGAAAGAGTAAAGAATCACCCAGACGTTCATATCGTTCCTCTGGCCATTCATTTTGATAACGAAACGTATCTTGATGAAGTGACAATCACTAAATCGGAAGTCTACAGTCGTTTAGCGAGTGATAAAGAAAAAGCAAAGACGTCTCAGCCTCCTGCAGGTGAATTCGCAAAATTGTATGAAGCCTTGAATGAAAAGTATGATGCCATCATTTCTGTACACTTGGCGAACGAATTAAGCGGAACAATCGCATCTTCGAGAAGTGGCGCTGAAATTGCAGAAGTCGATATCCACCTTGTGGATTCTCACTCTCTTTCTGCAGGTATTACAGAACTTCTTGAGCACGGGCTTGATTTACAAGAGCAAGGCCATTCAGCAGAGGAGATTGCAGATGCCCTTCGCACACGCGTAAAAGATTTTGAAAACTATATCTTGATCGGAAGCTTGGATCAACTGTATCGCGGTGGTCGCTTGAGCAGTGCGCAGTTCTATCTCGGAAGCCTTCTGAAAATCAAACCAATCATCCATATCGCGCCGAATGGAAAGTTGAACGAAGGAGAAAAAGTTCGTTCGATGAAAAAGGCAAAGCAGTCGCTTCTTGATAAAGTAGGAGCAGCATATGCAAAACAACCAATTAAACGCATTTACTTGATGCACGGGAACTCTGAAGCAGAAGCGCGAGAATTCGAGGCTTCCTTAAAAGAGGTCGCCCCCACTAGCGAAATCATTGTTGGGGATATCAGTACGGTCTTAGCTGTTCACGCTGGGCAAGGTACACTGGCTACACTTTGGTACAACAATTAACACCTTTGACACAGCTAGAGTAGATGGAACTATGTTACAGTTAGCGTAGACTATACTCGAGGTGACTGCCATGGGAAATCAACATAGTGAAAGACTTTTAGAGCAGCCTGTACAACTGTGTGATGCAAAGGGCCAATTAAATCCGCTAGCGATTGGGTATGCAAAAAGCCCGCTCATCGAAAGCAACTTGAGCGGAAACTATTTGCGCAAGAAAAAGTGGAATTATTGGTGTGTATTTGGTGAGGAAATTTTATTTTCCGCCACCATCAGTCATATGGACTACGCTGCTGTTTGCTTTGTCTATATGTTTCACTACGATTCCCAGCAGCTCATTGAAAAAACAGTTACACTCCCACTTGGACGTGGTGTAAAAATGGCACCTGGCGTTCTGGATACAGTGAGCGCGGAGTCGAAAGAAATGACATTGCGTTTTGTAGGCCATCAGGATGGTTACACATTGTTGAATGTTCATATTCCAGACTTCGACGGTGAGCCTCTGCATGCCAGCTTAAAAATAACGCACCCCGAAAATCAGGAATCATTAAACGTCGTCATCCCTTGGGACCGAAACCATTTCCAATTCACTGCGAAGCATCATACGCTACCGGTAGAAGGTTCTGTGCACCATGGTGGATACGAGTATTCCTTTGATGCACAAGAGAATTTTGCTGTGCTCGATTACGGGCGGGGTATGTGGCCACGCGAAGCGACTTGGAACTGGGGATTCGCCTCACAGCGTATCGGTTCGCGTCGCGTCGGGTTGAATTTTGGTGGCAAATGGACAGATGGCACAGGCATGACGGAAAATGCTGTCATTGTTGATGGCAAGCTTTACAAAATCAGTGAAGATGTGTTGTTCGGGTATGATCGCAAGGATTTCAAGAAGCCTTGGACGCTAAGAACGAAATTTTCTTCGGATGTAAACCTCACGTTTATTCCTTTCCATGAGCGAGTGGCTAGAACGGATGCAAAGCTTGTGTATTCAGAGGTCCATCAACTGTTTGGCTACTTTAAAGGCACAATTTATCTAGAGGGCTACGGTAAGTTAGTGATTTCGCATATGTTGGGGTGTGTGGAAGAGCATAGTGCTAGATGGTAATTGAAAAGTTGAGTTCCGTTGCGGGGCTGCTTTCCGAGGGCGCGTCGTGAGCTCCTCGGCATAAGAGCACGCCTGTGGGGTCTCACGTTCCGCTTTTGATCCCTCCGGAGTCAAGCCCCTCCACTCCACTCAACTTTTAACTTTAAAATAGGCATACCACTAAGAGAAACACACTCTCTTATGGTATGCCTTTTCTATTTGGAAACAGCCCCCATAAGGTACCTGGTACCCAAACAATTCCAACACAATTTATGAATATTTAGAAATGAACGCAGGAATGCGGGTTTCTGTTGCATATTTGGTGAATAGTCATGAATATCAGAATAGTTTGTGGGACAGGTACCTATAAAAACTTCTCCGGGAAGTCTGTAAAGATGGCCTCGACTCCTGCTTTTTCGAGCATATCAGCGTACACTTTATCGTTCACTGTGAATGCACGAATCGGAATTCCCGCGGCCCGTAGTTCTTGTCCCATTTGACGCAGTGCCGTTGGAAACAGGACATGCGCGTCTGGTGCCGGAATTGTTTTTAAATAGGCCGGAAAGTCGACCATGACTTCCATTGTAAGACATGCGGTATGTATCTGTGGATAAGTCTTTGAGACATAGCGTAGCACCTCGTGATCAAACGAAGATAGAATGACGCGCTCCTCAAATCCTAGCTTCTGAACCAACTCCATGACTCGGTCGGCCATCCCAGGGTACGGGAAGATGTCGGATTTGAGTTCAATATTCAACACATGGTCGGTTTCCACAAAAATCGTCAACACTTCGTGCAGAAACGGAATACGTTCCCCGTTAAAATCTGCGGCTTTCCAACTCCCCGCATCCAATTGGCGCAATTCTTCACTTGTCATGTCTTTTACGAACCCTTTGCCGTTTGTTGTCCGGTCGACAAGTTCGTCATGAATCACTACAAGCTCCCCGTCCTTTGAAAGATGAACGTCTAATTCTATGCCTTCTATTGGCAGTTTACTGGCTGCTTCAAAAGCTGCTAAAGTATTTTCCGGATAAACACCCGAGCACCCACGATGCGCAAAAATTTTCATTGTCTCGCCACCTCTTCTCTAGTCAAAAAAACCCGAGAGAATTGGACTCTCGGGAGGTTTATAGTTAGTTAAGTAAAAGAATGCATCTTACTTCTACATTCAAGTTGAGCGGAATGGAGGAAATCTTTTGGTACATAGCTGAGCTATGTTGCGGGGCTGACTCCGGAGGGATCAAAAGCGGAACGTGAGACCCCACAGGCGTGCTCGTACGCCGAGGAGGCTCACGCCGCGCCCTCGGAAAGCAGCCGCGCAATGGAGCTCAGCGTATTCAAATCAAACTCGGCTCCACAAGCAAAGGTTGAAAGGTAGTTTCGACTTCGAATGGAATCGGGTTGCGCCTCCTATAAATCCCGCAAGAAGCCATCGCATCCCATGAAGCAAAGAGCGCTTCACGGGCTCCGCTGTCATCTTGCACAATTTCTGACCAGTCTGCTCCACATCTAGTTTTTCCAATACTTCGTATGATTCACCGTCTGAAACCCGACCCGCTCATAAATCGAAAGCGCAGTCTCATTGTCCGTTTCGACATCCAAATAGACCGTCTTAATGCCCTCGTTGTGCGCATACTGTTGCGCGTAGCGTAGAAGATTACTTGCTACACCTTGGCCGCGTGCCATCGAATGAACAGCAAGTGCCGTCACCCAAATGCGGTTGCTTTCGCGCACAATTGTCATGGCGCCAATTGCATCCGTTCCTGAGTGAACGAGGAAGAACTGGCGGTTTGGTGCATGCGTCGTAAATTCAATCAAGGCGTCCACTTCTTCCGAAGAGTCTCCAAAAGCATTTTCAATAATAGCTTTTAAAGCCTCACGATCTGTTTCCTCATTATATGCACGAACATCTAATCCGGAATCCAGTTCTACTGGTTTGGCAAGAGCTTTCATCGTCCGCTCGGAATAGGCGTACGTGTAGCCGAGCTTTTTTAAGAATGCCGCGGAATGCGGACTGTTCGACGGGTTCATGGCTGTCTCAGAATTGAAATCGCGCTTCTCGAACTCTTCGAGTAAGCGTTCATAGATACGGACGCCTAGTTCTTTACTGCGACGCTCGGGATGCACCATGATGCTCCACTCGTAATCTCGTGTATGAATTGGGTCCATTGCAGAAGCAAAGCCCAGTAATTCATCTGTGTCTTGGCGATAGGCCAATAAGCAAAATCCATAATAATGCGGATCTTTCAAGTTTTCCACACCAAAGATTGGTGCATAGCTGATGCTGTCCTGAGAAGAGGCAGCGGCAACGAGTTCGCTGATTTCTTGCCATGTTTCCTGGTCAACAGGTGTCGACACGACTACTAAATCTTCTGTCATTCGTTTTCTTCCTTTCCAGACATGAGCATTTGGTAATAGCGCCCCTTCTGTGCAAGTAGCTGCTTTTGCGGACCTCCCTCAACGAGACGTCCATGCTCCATTACAAAAATCATATCAGCTTGGCGCACAGTATTCAATCTATGGGCAATAACAAAACTTGTGCGCCCTTCCATCAACCGCTCAAGTGCATCTTGAATTTTCATTTCAGTGACCGTATCAATACTCGACGTCGCTTCATCAAGCAGGAGTATTGCTGGGTCTGCCACAAGTGCACGGGCAATTGAAATTAACTGCTTTTGCCCTTGCGAAATTTCACCGCCATCTGCATTTAAAACTGTGTGATAGCCGTCTGAGAGCTTCATGATGAAGTCGTGGGCATTTGCCTGTTTCGCCGCTTCCATGACCTCTTCGTCTGTCGCATTCAACTTTCCGTACCGGATATTCTCCATTACGGTCATCTCAAATAAGAATGGATCTTGTAAGACAAATGCCATTTGACTGCGAAGTGTCTGACGCGGAATATCTTGTATCCGAATCCCATCAATTAAAATCTCACCCGCATCGGTTTCATAGAAACGAGCGAGTAGTTGCATCATCGTCGTCTTCCCTGCACCGGTCGCCCCAACAAGAGCCGCGGTCTGACCTGGTCGTACTTCAAGGGACACATTGTTGATGACGGCTTGTTCTTCCTCTTTATTGTAGCGGAACACGACATCCTTAAACTCCACATGTCCACGAAGAGTGACAGCATTTTGTTGTTTCCCCGTGTCCTCTTCCGGTTCCTCATCAATGATTTTAAACACACGCTCAGCACCTGCGATGGCAGATAGGACCGTGTTGAATTGGTTCGAAAGGTCATTCAAGGGACGCGTGAACTGGCGTGCGTACTCCGTAAAGATGACGATTTCACCAATTGAGATCTGGTCGTAAAACGCGAGGATCCCTCCGATGGCTGCGACCATCGTAAAACTCAAGTTATTCAGTAAGTTCATTACTTTTGGAATAAAGCCGGAATATGTCAGTGCCCAGAATCCTGTATTGCGAAGCCGTGAGCTTTTCGCTGAAAATTCGTGCATCATTCGCTCTTCTTGTGAGAATGCTTTGACGATACGCTGACCGGAAATAGTTTCTTCAATCATCCCGTTCAGCTCACCGACTGCTTTTTGTTGTTCTTTAAAAAGCTTTGATGTACGTTTTGTGATCCATCTAATTGCAACGAACATGACGGGTACAATCGTCAATGTGATCACCGTCATTAAAGGACTAAGTAACAGCATGACTACCGTCGTTCCCACAAGCGTTAAAATACTAGAGAACACTTGGATAAACGATGTATTGAGTGTCTGACTGACGTTTTCAATGTCGTTTGTCACGCGTGACATCAATTCCCCGTGCTGTCTACGGTCAAAAAACGAGACCGGAAGACGTTGCAAATGGCCAATCAATGTTGTGCGCAAGCGGTAGATTGTCTGCTGGGCAATGCCGATCATCCAAAAGTTTTGGAGGTAAAGCGACACGGACCACCCGACATAAATCACCGCAAGCCAGATGATGATCACAGAGAGTCCAGAGAGGTCTCGATTTGTAATATAGTCATCAATAATCCGCCCGACGAGATACGGCCCGGCAAGCGCGAGCACCGATGATACCAATACGAGCGCAAGTACTACAATCAATAAGAAACGTTGTTCATCGACAAATTGCCAAACACGGTACAAGACAGACTTCCAATCCGACGCTTTGTCGACTTTTTTCTCAGACGTCCCGTTAATATCTTCTTTAGTTAAAATTGGTTCATAGCCAAACGGTTTACGAAAGAAGCTCATGTTCGTCGCCTCCTTCCTGTTGAGACTCGGCAATCGCTCTGTACAGTTCAGATGTTTCCATCAACTCTTCATGCGTACCGAAACCAGCCACTTTTCCTTCGTTTAATAATAGGATGGCATCCGCGCCTTGTGCTGTACGGATTTTCTGTGTGATGACAAGCATGGTTGCCGACTCTTCATCCAGTGCTTCCCACAATGCATTTTCTGTGTTGACGTCGAGCGCACTTGTACTATCGTCAAGGAGCAAGATTTCCGGGCGGCGTACGATGGCACGTGCTATCGATAAGCGCTGCTTCTGTCCACCAGAGAGATTGACACCTTTTTGGCCGACGCGTGTCTGGTACTGATTCGGGAACTCTTCGATTGATGAGTGGATTTGAGCTTTGCGCGCAGCATTTACAAGCCACTCTTGCTCTGCTTCTGTGTCACCCCAACCGAGATTTTCTTCAATACTCCCTGTAAATAAAATGGATTGCTGTGGTACATACCCAATCGTCTCGCGTAACTCGCGAAGAGGCCACTGTTCTGCAGCGATACCATCAATCCGAATCGTTCCGCGGGTCACTTCAAAGAAGCGTGGAATCAGGTTAAACAGGGTCGATTTCCCTGCACCTGTCGCGCCCATTACAGCAAGTTTCTGACCAGATTGGAGTTTGAAGGAAATGTTTTCAAGTACCCATTCTTTTGTATTCGGATAACGGAACGAGACATTATCGAACTCGATTTCTCCGAACGCACGTCGTGGGGACTTTCCACTTTCAAGACCTTGCTCCAGCTCCTCGTCTACTAGCAACACTTCTTCCATACGCTCACTTGACGCTTTCGCACGAGAGAAGAAGATGATGATGAATGCAAACATCGAGAATGCCCCTGTCATACGCATCACGTAGTTGACGATGGCAACAAGGTCACCCAGTGGCGCTTCTCCTGTATTGACCAGGTCAGCCCCAAACCATAACACGGCAAGTAAACTGATATTCATGACAAGAAGTAGGACCGGGAGAATAAACTCCATGATGCGGAAGGCTGTAACGTTCACTGTGCGAAGTTCGTCTGCGACACCGTTAAACCGCTCAGCCTCGTAGCGACCGCGCAAATAAGCTTTTATTAAACGGACAGCTTGCAAGTTTTCCTGGATTTGACGGTTCAGACTGTCAAGCGCCTTTTGTACACGCGTAAACATATGCATCCCTTTGCGGCTCATCCAGTACATGAACACGAGGAGGAACGGGAACCCGATTACCAAGTAAATCGCAAGCGATGGATTGACGATGAACGCCATGATAATACTACCGATGACGAGCAACGGTGCACGGAGCATGATACGCAGTCCCATAAAAATTACGTTTTGTGTCATCGTCACGTCTGTAGTCAGACGCGTGATCAGGCTAGCGTTTGGAAAACGTAAAAATGCCGTCATCGTAAAGTCTTGCACTTTTCGGAACAGTGCCATGCGGATATCGTATCCATAACTCTGTACGATATGAGAAGCGATTACAGTGTTTGTAATCGCTCCAAAGAACGCAATAAACGAAATTGCGACCATCCAAATCCCTAAATTGATAATGACTTGGGGGTCATTCGCTAAAATTCCGTCATCGATTATTTTAGCAATCAATAACGGTTGGACGAGCTCGACAGCAAGCTCTAAAAACATCAAAAATAAGGCGAGGACGATGAGTCCCCGATACGGTGTTAAATACGAAAAGACTGTTCTCATGTTGCACCTCAAAATTCTTCGGAATACGAATTAATCACTTCTTTTATTATGACACACCGAAGTCGAAAAACAAGTCTCAATGTTCTGATTGTTTTTCCCCAGCAAGCGTTAGCCACGTTATAAACAACAGCATAATAATCATCCCTACGTATTGAAGTGAACCAAACACTTGGCTGAACCAGAAAAACGAAATCACCATAGCCGTCAATGGTTCCATACTTGATAAAATACTTGTTTCAACCGCTGTAATAAACTTCATACTAGATAGGAAGAGAATAAAGGCGAGCGTTCCAACAATGATGATGGCAAGCGTCATCCCTGCAACTGTAGGATTCACAAGCTGGCTCCACTGACCAGTTGTCCATACCCTACTTCCCACTCCAAGAACAACTCCACCAATCACCATCCCCCAACCAACCACGAGGAGAACGCCCCACTCTTGCATCAATCGGGCTGGGTACACTGTATAAAACGCAAAGGCGATACCGACAGCAATACCCCAAAACAACGCTTCACCAGAAATCGCCAGCTGTGCAAAGTTTCCATTGGTTAGCAACAATACTAGCCCGCCGAGTGTCCCGATCATGCCTATCACTTGATACATCGGGGGAAACTGTTTTAATTTCCATGAAATGAACAGAATGATATAGACCGGACCGATAAACTGTAAGAGTGTGGCAACAGTTGCATTACTCGCATCGATCGCTGCGACAAACGTGTATTGCACAGCAAGCATCCCGAATATCCCGAATAGCAAGAGTCTCCAACGCCATGCAGTATCTTTCCAAATTTTAAAGACAGGTTGCTTCTTCATTCGCAAAAATAACAGGACAAGAGTACCTGCTACAATTAAACGAACTGTCAGGAAGAATGGTACAGAGAGGGGGAAATGTTCAAGTAGCCATTCCATCATCGGCCCACTCGCCCCCCAGAGCATAGCCCCGGTCAAAATTAATAGTATGCCTTTCCAACGTTGTGATTTCAAATTTATATCCCCCTGTCCATTTTCGTAGTATGTATTTCGGCTAGCGTAGAACTTTTGATACAGACAACAATTATTTGTAATGACTGTTTGGTAAAAATGAATTATACTGATAAAAACGAATTGTAAAGGAGTTCTGATAATGGCTCAAACTAACTATACACTTGATAATTTGCAGCATTCATTCGAAATGAAATCCATTTCAAGTGAGTGGGAACAGGTAAAAGCTGGTTTAAAAGAAGGCTTTATGTTCTATGTCCTTGATGCTACAGGAATTATCCTCTCCACCAATTCAAAATTTCTGGAACGAAGTGAATGGACTCCTAAACGTGTCATTGGCAAATCAATTTGGCAATTATTACCTGACGAAGAATCTTCTCGACACAAAGGTCATCAACTATTGCAACAGCTAGAACGTGGAGCCATTTGGCAAGGCCCTATAGAAAAATCGACAAAGTCAGGGCAGTCCTATTGGGTTCAGGCGCTTGCCATTCCAATCTTTGATGAAGAAGACATTTTGCAGCACAGCTATATCATTGAAGAAGAAATCACGGATAAAAAGACGATGCAAACAAAACTCGAGGAAGCTGCTTACACGGATCTTGAGACTGGTTTACTGAGTCGTTACAAAATGGAAGAGATCATGAAGGAACAGCTTTCCAAAAAGGTGGAGTTCACCTACGTCCTACTTTCAATCGATAAATTCTATACATTGAAAGAATTAATGAATGAACAGCACGAGGAAGCTCTTTTACATGAATTCACAAACCTTTTGAAAAAGTATTTTCCAGACTCAGAAATCGGACGAATGGGTCGAAATGAGTTTGCCTTGATCACACCTCTAAGTGACTGGTATATCCAAGGCTTTAGCGACTTTCTAAAATCGTATCCAGTTTATCTAGATTCAAAATCTGTTGCCATCACTGTAAGTGGTAGCATGACCCGGTATCCCGATGACCAAAAGACGCTTCACCACATTGTCGAAGCGGCGCATAACTCGCTGCAACGCGTGAAACAGCAAGGCGGGAACTTGATTACAACACTCCCAAAAGATGCGCACTCGAAATTATCCCGACGAGTAGAAATCGAAAAAGAGCTTATGGTCGCACTTGATCAACAGCATCTCGAGGTCGTCTATTTACCAATCATCGATACCGTCACAAAAAAAGTCTCAAGTTTTGAAGCGCTCGTTCGGTGGGAAAGTGAGACACTTGGTGCAGTTTCTCCAGAAGAATTGATACCTATTGCTGAACAAACAGGGTTAATCAACGACTTAGGTACTTTTGTACTGGAAAAGAGTTGTCAACAAGCAGCAGAATGGCAGCAACAAGGCTACGACATCAAGGTCAATGTCAATCTGTCTGTACGAGAATTCCATGATAAAAATATGGCACGCACCATTATGCAGATTTTGCAGCAAACCGGATGTCCTGCCAACCGTTTGCAAATTGAAATTACAGAGAAGTTCGCTTTAGAAGCGGAAGCAGAAAAAACAATCATTGAACAGATGCACGCATTGAACCGTGAAGGCGTTCGATTTGTTCTTGATGATTTTGGTTCTGGCTATGCTTCTCTTCGCTACCTGCAGCTTCTTCCAATCGAGAGCTTGAAGATTGATCGGGTTTTCATTCAGTCGATGACAAAAAATGATAAAGTCCTTCGCTTAATTAAAGGGATGGTATCTCTAGCGCATTCCCTTCAAATTCGGGTATTGGCGGAAGGTATTGAATCTGAGCAACAGATGAAGCAGCTTCAGGCAATGGGTTGCGATGGGTTGCAAGGCTTCCATATTTCGAAGCCGCTCAAAGTCAGCGAGCTTAGTGAGTATTTTGAGTGACTTTTAGATGTGGAGAACGCCGCTCAAGAAACTCCGAGGAAATCAGACGTGCCCGTGAAGGCGCTCTTCAGCCTTTGCGGGTGCGGCTGATTCCGGAGCTGCTTTCCGAGGGCGCGGCGTGAGCCTCCTCGTCGCAGGCTCCTGCGGGGTCTCACGTTCCGACTTGAATCCCACTGGAGTCAGCCCCTGCACTACACTCAACTTTTAAGCATTTAAACTAGTGACATAAGAAAACTTTAGCGCATTCATTTTTGAAACTATGTATACAGAAAACCAAGCGCCTACGAGACGCTTGGTTTTTCTTTATAACTGACGGGTGTCTTCGATATTCACGAGGGCATCCGTCTTTTTCTTTTTTGTAAGCCGTCCATACACTTTAGAATAGATTTGCATAATAATTTCCGCAAATACTAACCCCATCGCAATGGCACCTGATATTAAGAGCGCCCGTGTACCGAGCTCAATTGCCGTCAAATAATCTTGTTCTACAACATGGCGCATAGCATTGTAGGCAGAACTCCCTGGAACAAGGACGATGATTCCTGTAACACTAAATAAAATCATAGGCATCTTCCGACGTCTCGCAAAAATATGCGACAAGAGTGCAATCGTGAACGCACCTAAAAATGTTGCGACCACTTGGTCATCTGTCTGGCTGCGTGATATGGAGAAAACGAGCCAACCGACCGTTCCGACGACGCCGCAGTGAATCAGCATTCGACGTGGCGCATTAAACAATACACCGAACGCCACAGCTGCTAGAAAGCTTAAAACGGCTTCTACTAAATAGTCCATAGCTCCTCCTTAAAATGACAGCACTAGCGCAACCCCAGCCCCAATTGCAAAGGCAGTCAGGAAGGCTTCTGCTCCTTTTGATAATCCAGACACGAAATGCCCAGCCATTAGGTCACGTACTGCGTTGGTGATCAATAAACCTGGCACTAATGGAATGACCGAGCCGATGATCAAGCCATCGAGATTCGAACCAAATCCAAGATAGACTGCAGAATATGCGGCAATCCCTATAATCAGCGCGGCAAAGAACTCTGCAAAGAACTTCACGCGTGTCTTTACTTCTAATAAAGTCGCTATCACATATCCTAGCGCTCCAATTACCATAGCCGCTGGCAAGTTCAAGATATCAAACCCCAGCAACAATAAAAATGCGCCAGACGTGATACCAGCTGCAATGATTTGTAACCAGAATGGGAACGTTTTATGTTCTGTTTCGATTTTTCGTAGTTCATCATACGCCTCTTCAATCGTCAGCTCTTGATTCACCAGTCGACGAGAAATCGAATTGACCATCGCTACTTTTTCAAGGTCCGTCACGCGCGTATTGACACGCATGAGTCGAGTTGGTGCGTTGTTATTTCCACTAAACATGATTCCCGTCGGCATGACAAAGCTTTGGGAGCCGATTAGGTGTTGCGACCTGGCCATGCGTTCCATCGTATCTTCTGCTCGGTAGGTCTCAGCGCCTCCTTCAATCATCAGTCGGCCAGCGAGTAAGCAGCACTCAACGGTTATTTCGTAATTTGACATGTCATGCCCCCTTTCGGTTCTGTCCTTAGTCTAACGAATAATCGGGCGGGAATACAATGACTAAATAATTTTCGCACTCTTAAAGAATTTATTTTTTTTAATCTAGAGCTAATAAACGAAGAAGCAACCCTGGTAGTCCATGGTTGCTCCCTCATTTTTATAGAATTGTAGTGAAAACTCCGCGAAATATATGTTGAGTGGAATGGAGGGGTTGACTCCAGTGGGATTCCAGTCTGACGTGAGATCCCGCAGGAGCCTGCGACGAGGAAGCTCACGCAGCGCCCACGGAAAGCAGCCCCGCAGTGGAACTCAACGTCTTGAAAGGGGTTCGACTTCGAATGGAATCGAGTTGCGCCTCCTAGAAATCCCGCAAGAAGCCATCGCGGCCCATGAAGCAAAGAACGCTTCACGGTCCACGCTGCCTTCTCGCACAATTTCTGAACAGTCGGCTCCACATCTAAAAATAAAGTTGAGTGGAATGGAGGGGTTGACTCCAGTGGGATTCCAGTCTGACGTGAGATCCCGCAGGAGCCTGCGACGAGGAAGCTCACGCAGCGCCCACGGAAAGCAGCCCCGCATTGGAACTCAACTTTTCTAAATGCCGTTCTCCACATCTTAATGGAATCGAGTTCCGAACGCCAGAAACACGCTCCGGAATCAGCCGCACCCACAAAGGCTGAAGTACACCTTCATGGGTACGTCTGATTTCCTCGGAGTTTCTAGAGTGGCGTTCTCCACATCTAAAACTAAAAGTCTAAACTAGCCTTCTTCGCAAAGGAATTAAAATCATAACTCTCGACTCGACGATTCGCCAGCGTATACAGCGTATCCTCCACATAAGCTAGACGATGAATCATCTGATTCCACTCCTCATACTCTTGCCCTGGCACTAAGTCGTTCATTAGCGCGGCTTTCAACTGAATACCTTGCTCTGGTGTTACAGAATAAATATGGGCGCCGTCTCCTTTAAACTTCACATTCCCACCAGCTGCCCCCTCATAAATCGTGACTGGGAAGCCGTAGTAGCCGCGCTCTTTATGAATCATCAGTGCTTTATGGTCATACTGGACAGGTGAGTAAGTACCTGGACCGCCAATGATTTCAACATCTTGCTCTATCGGATTCGAAAGGTCCGTCACATCAAATAACGAGAGCTTCATACCTGCTGTCACAAGACTCGGCTCTTTGGCCCCAGGGAATGTAACCATCTCAGTTTCGTATCCAATCCCTAGAAGATGGTTTTCACCCACCGGATGCAGATAGTTACTGAATCCAGGAATTTTTAATTCCCCTAGAACACGCGGATCTTTTGGGTCAGACAAGTCGAACACGAATAAAGGGTCTGTTTCTTTAAATGTAACCATATATGCTTTATCACCCATGAAACGTGCGGAGTAAATGCGTTCCGTCTTTGCAAGACCTGTTAATTCGCCAACACGATTCATCTGATCATCCAAGATGAACAAATGATTCTCTGAAGGTCGCTCTTCGTTCCAAGCGTCACCTTCTGTTGTCACAACGCGGAAATGATTGTCGTATTCGTCCATCGAGAATTGATTCAATAAATGACCTTCTACCCGATGCGTCCCTATATAAGAAACGTCGGTGCCTTCAAAATCAAACTTGAAAATGTCAGTGTCACGAACACCTGGATTCCAAATACGGAGATCCATCAAACTGTCCCCATCCTCTGAATCGTTAGCCTCTGCATTGTAGACAGTAGTCGTTAAATAAAGAGATTCTTGTGACATGTAGAATTGCTCACTGCTTCCAAGATAGCCTTCTGTAGTCAATTGAGCTTCTGAAAGGTCATCTAATGAAATTGCAGAGATCAATGTATATCCACCTTCTAACGTATCAGGAAGGATTGTAATTTCTTCATATGGAAGAACGGTTGGTTCGTCACTTTTTTCAGAATCGAACTGAAACGGACGCAACTCGATATCTTCATTTTCCTCTAGTGCCCAGACGCGGTTGTAAAGACTTGAAGTGAAGTAAATTGTATTGTTCGTCAAACGTGCGTGTCCCATATACCCTTCTGCCCCTACTTCACGAACTAGTTTTGGATTGGTCGGGTCTTCTAAGGAATAGATGCTAGCTAATGTCATCCCATCATATGGCATCCAAACCTTCCCTTCGGCGGCTGGTTGAATTGGAACTCCTTCGTACATATGGTTTTGATTCATCACAATTAAATAGTCGTCTGTTAAAAATAAATTTGAGGGATAGCGATTCCCACCAAATCCGATGCTCCCTGCATTGACTAAAGCATCCGGGTTGCGAATATCAACGATCATTACATTTTGCTCAGAAATCATATAAATAAAGTCTTCGTTCAATTTGACGCTGTCTGCTTCATCAACGCCCTCTACTTGATTATTCGTGGAAGAAACATCCGCACTTTTACTATCAGATGAAGCATCTGTGGACTCTTCTACACCAGAAGACATGGCTTCTTCCGCTTCAGTGCCACTCGCTCCCTCCATTGCTTGAGACTGCATCGAATCATGAAGTTTACGGACACGTTCAAAATACTCACGCAATTGATTTTCTGCTGTGACCGTTGTCATTTCATCATATCCACGAACTGTTTCCCCCGTCACTAGATCGCCTTCCCTCGTAAATATAAAATATGCACTTAAAATCAAGACACCTACAAAAACGGTTGCCAACAGCGGCATTGTCCATTTCTTCATTGTCGTCCCCTCTTTTCATCTCATTTTTCTACTCCATTAGACTTATAAAATGGAAGAAGGTTACACCCACGGAAAAGTTATTTTTCGACGTATTTCCCGGGAAATAAACAAGACCTGCAATCCGTGTCGATTGCAGGTCTCTGGTTTATAGTTGTTCAGATTTTACAAATTCTTTGATTTCGACGCCACGTGCCGCCATTTCTCGCATATACAAATCGCCTGGTACGATTGTCTCAGGTGGGAATACACCTGTTGATGTAATGGTTCCGTTGCCAATCATTTGGGCTACGACAGAAATCGTGTTTGCTGTCGCTCGTGCCATTGCTGTTGTACCAGAAAGCTCATCTTTTGTCGTTACGAGTTCGTATATGTAACTCTTCTCTGTTTCTCCTTCGAACCCTTCTACAATGACGCGAAGTAAAACCGCATCTTTCTTGTCTCCAAGCCGAAGTTTTGGAGTTAGCACTTCACGTAACACGTCCCGTGCAGATACAACATGCCCACCTGCGTTAACCATCGTCTCTTTATTTGTTAGACCAAGATCGACGAGCAGTTTAAATTTCTCAGCATGCCCTTTGTAGCGAATGGTCTTGTACTCTAATGTGTCGATTCCTGAGAACGTATGTCCCAATGTGGACGTACCGCCTGCAGTGTGGAATGCTTCAAGCTCATCAAATCCATCAAATTGAATAGGTTCGATTTCGGATAGCGAGTCCACTTCTTGCATTTCTCCGTTTCGAATGACATGCGACCTATCTGTATAGTGATCAAAAACGCCATCTAAGGAGAAGACCAAATTGTATTTGAAAATCCCTTCTGGTTCGACTGGAATTCCACCGACATATAACTTGATACTCGATACTTTATCAAGTTTTTTGGCGCCGTGCCCTGCCAAGATATTAATCATTCCTGGAGCCACCCCTAGATCCGGAATCATCGTAACACCAGCAGCCTTAGCTTTTTCATCAAGATTTAAAATGTAGTCTGTAGCGCCCCCAATGTGCCCACCTAGGTCCACCGCGTGAACACCAAGCTCAATTGCAAGTTCTGCGACGCGTTGGTTGAACGAGTAGTAAAGTGCGTTGACTATGACATCACAGTCGCGTATTAAAGACTTCATCGACTCATCGTCAGTTGCGTCCAAATGGCGCACTTCAAGTTTAGGGTTTTGTAATTTTTGAGCAAACATCTCTGTTTGGCCAACATCCAGATCTCCAATGATGACTTTTTCAACGTTTTGACTTTTAACTAAATCGGTTGCTGCTTCTTTCCCCATTAAACCAGCACCTAATACACCTACGATCATTTGTGAATCCCCCTTTGTTTACGGTTCTCTTACCCCTTTGTAACGACTTTGTAGAATGGAGTTCTCCACATCTAATACTAATGTTGAGTGAAATGGAGGGGTTGACTCCAGTGGGATTCCAGTCTGTCGTGAGATCCCGCAGGAGCCTGCGACGAGGAAGCTCACGCAGCGCCCTCGGAAAGCAACCCCGTAGTGTAACTCAACTTTCTAGTGCGGCGTTCTGAACAGTCGGCTCCACATCTAGTTAGTATCAATCTGAGCCCGTTGCAGCTTCCCACTGAAATCAACGTACACGCTCTTCCACTCTGTATAGACGTCAAGTGCCGCTACACCAGAATCTCGGTGTCCGTTTCCTGTTCCCTTTGTCCCGCCGAACGGTAAGTGAATCTCAGCACCCGTCGTTCCAGCGTTGACGTAAACAATCCCCGTATCCAGATCACGCTGTGCGGTGAAGATCGTGTTGACGTCTTGTGAGAAAATTGAACTTGAAAGTCCGTATTTTACACTATTATTCACTTCAATCGCTTCATCTAACGAAGAAACCTCAATGATGGATACAACAGGACCGAAGATTTCTTCTTGCGCAATACGAGAATCCCACGGTACATCTGTGAACAGTGTTGGAGCGTAGTAGTTTCCTTTCGCCAAGTCTCCATCCTTTAAGATTTCACCACCTGCTAACAGCGTCGCACCATCTTGTTTTCCAATCTCCACATAGCCATGAATCTTTTCAAGTGCTGCTGCATTGATGACCGGTCCGATTTTCACGGATTCGTCCGTCCCGTCCCCAATTGTGAGATGTTTCATCTTCTCAAGCAAACGCGTCTCGAGTTCTTTCTTGACATCTTTATGCGCAATGACACGACTACATGCCGTACAACGTTGACCTGCAGTACCAAATGCACTCCATAAAATACCGTCTACTGCTAAGTCAAGATTCGCATCATCCATTACGATGACTGCATTCTTTCCGCCCATCTCAAGAGACACTTTCTTTAAGTGACGTCCACCAAGTTCAGCTACTTTGCTACCTGTCTCCGTCGAACCTGTGAAGGAAATCACTTTAACGTCTGGATGTTCAATCATTGCCGTACCTACTTCAGACCCTGAACCAAATACGATATTGGCAACACCTTCTGGAAGACCTACTTCTTCAAAGATTTTCGCCATTTCATAGGCCATCATTGGTGTCTCTGTAGCCGGCTTCCAAAGGAATGTATTTCCTGCAACTATAGCCGGGAACGATTTCCAAGTTGCGATGGCTACCGGAAAGTTCCATGGTGTGATGAGTCCAACAACACCAATTGGTGCACGCACACTCATCGCAAATTTATCAGCGAGTTCTGAAGGTGTTGTTTCTCCAAACAAACGTCTTCCTTCACCCGCCATATAGTAAGCCATATCGATTCCTTCTTGGACTTCTCCACGACCTTCTTCAATTACTTTTCCCATTTCTTTTGTGAGCACTTGAGACAAATGTTCTTTTCGCTCTTCCATCAAGCGACCAATTGCATATAAATACTGTGCACGCTTTGGAGCGGGAACTTTTGCCCATTTCTTCTGAGCAGTTTTTGCCCCTTCGACTGCCTTTGCCACGAGGTCCGCATCTGCCATTGGAACATGTGCTAGAACTTCTCCTGTAGCTGGATTTAGTACTTCTTTTGTGTGCCCAGATTCGAGCCATTCTCCGTTGATAAAATGTGTTAACTTCATTCGATCCCTCTTTTCTAGTTGTCAGTACGAAAAAGCCCTTAATTTGAAAGCGCTTACAGATAGTATTCTACAGACTCAAAGAAGTTCCTTCTATTTTTTTCAAATTTTCATCATATATGTGAATTTAGATGCTGAGAAGCTAGGCGTACTAAAATGGGCAACGCGTGGGAATAATGCTATGATAGAACGACTAGAGAGGTGACGATGACATGAAAAAATGGATGATAGTTCTCCCCATTGCCCTACTGATTTCCTGTTTATTAGTCATTCATTTTGACCTCTTCCGCTACTTGTATGAAAGAGATATTGACAGAGCACAAGCTTATTTGACTAGAAACTGGGCGTCTACACTATTACTAACCTTCTTAATCATGTTGATTCAACATACATTTACTATATTCCCTTTATTACTCGTCATCTCTATGAATGTTTTGATTTATGGACTACTACCAGGGTTTTTATGGAGTTGGTTTGCAAGCCTTCTGGCATCCGCCCTCGTTTTCTACGCTGTTCGGTATTTAGTAGATGACTTGGTCGTCAGAAAAATCCCGAAATCAATTACACGCTCAATAGAAGCAAACAGCTTCCTGTATGTATTTCAAGCCCGTATCATTCCATTCATTCCTACTAGCCTCGTAAACTTAGCTGCAGGTCTTAGTCACGTGAAATTCATGCCATTTATCCTAGCTACCGCTATAGGAAACTTTATCTTTTTCTTCCTTTTAGCATTAGTGTCAGAAGGTTTATTAGAAGCGACAACGGAGCAATTTTCACTCTTTGGTATAGCGTTCGCGGCTCTTCTTATTTATTTAGTTCTCATGTGGAAAAAGCGTAAATGGAATAAACCAAAAGTGAAGACAGAAGAAAACCCGCCACAGCTGTGACGGGTTTTTGTGGAATTACGACTGTTGATAAAATGCATCTGGAATTTTACCGAATAAGCGCTTGTGATAAAGTAGCGGCTCTTTGTCTTCATTATGAATAGAAGTTACTTCTCCAATTAGAATCATGTGGTCTCCAGCATCCACTGTATTGTAGACCGTGCACTCTAGCTGGGAAGCCGTGTCTTTTAATACAGCGACTCCATTTTGACCTGGGTGCCATTCACACTTGCCGAAGCGATCATCTACACGACTTGCAAATAGCATACATAAGTCGCCTTGGTCAGCAGCTAAAATGTTAACATTGAAAGTAGTTGCATTTGTGAAAGCATCGTAATAAAACGCGTTTTTATCGATGGACCATAAAATTAAGAGAGGATCTATCGAAACCGATGCGAATGAATTTACGGTCATTCCAATCGGATTTCCGTCTGCATCTTGTGCAGTGACGACAGTAACGCCTGTCGGATAATTCCCTAGCGCTTGTTTAAATTGTGTAACAGCGTCCATACGGATCACTTCCTTCTTTCTAGTGTTTGTTCTCTTTTATCATACTAGATTGAGGAGTGAAATGCTTTCCATATACTCTCATTCAAAAGGCTGATTTTTAGTTAGCAAAAGAGCTACATAAAACAAAATATGGAGTTCTCGTAATTGAGTAACTCCATTCTGTTTGGTGTTGGGTGTGTAGGGGAAGCGTTCCGCGGGCGCGGGCTGAGCCAAGGTCTCAGCTTCCGCTTTTAATCCCGCTGGAGTCACCCCTACCCACTCTCGATATTCAGTTCTTTCGATACTATATACCCATGAATTTTTCAACTAAATTTATTGTCGATCTCGCTTTTTTGAATCATCAATTTCTTTTCTGCGCTTGATTGCTTGCTTCATGAACGCTTCAAAAATCTTACCTGAAGTTTCGTCACCAGCCATTGCAAATTCTTCCGGATGCCACTGGAAGCCGAATGCAAATTCATGTGTTTTACTTTCCATCGCCTCAATGATTCCATCTGTTGCACGTGCAACGACTTTCAAATCACGCCCAACTTGATCACATGCTTGGTGGTGGAATGAATTCACACGGAACTTTTCCTCCCCAAGAATTTTACCGATTTTAGAGTCCAAATCTAGCTCTACTTCATGAGAGCGGTAGGTACGAGGACCTTTTTGTAGGTGCAGATACGATTTTTCTTCTCGTTGCGCATGAATATCTTGGAACATCGTCCCACCTTGCACAATATTCAACATATGCAGTCCGCGACAGACACCGATATATGGTTTATCGAGTTCTAGCATTCGCTTTACAAGTTCCGATTCCATTTGATCGATTTCAGGTGCGATCTTGCCAAGTTTCAAATGCGGATTTTCATTATAATAAGAAGGGTCAATATCTTCTCCACCGGTAATAAATAGTCCATCCAGGCGAAGCGAAAGTTCATCTAGATTTTCATCCCCCATTACTGGAATCATAAGAGGTAAGCCCCCGTATTTTAATACAGTTTCTACATATACAAAAGGTAACCAGAAATGATCTTGATTTTGTGACATTTCTGCAGATATCCCTATAAGTGGTTTCATGTCATTCATCCTTTCAAGTACAATGACTATCTATACCCACTATTTCTTTGCTGTGAAACCTCTCGCCTGTTCTTCCAAATACTCGAGTACACGGCGATCAACTTGACCTCTAGATTGTTGACGCTCTTCGAAGTTCTCCGTATGATGATACGTATCTAGTGCCTCAAGAACTTCGTCTGTTGAAACTTCTTCCAGTTTTAAATAACCGAGTTGATGAAGTGATGTTGCAAGTTGGGCTTCTAGTTCTTCTGTGATAGCTAATACATCGTCTTCTCCAGTCTTCTCAAAATACAGATGACGAAGTTTCAATAACCTTCCCAGTTCTTGCACAGGATCTTCGTGATCATCTATTCGCAGATCAATATAGCGATCCGTATACCCGCCGTAGCTCCCATTCTCTTTCACAACAAGTAAAGCTGCTGATTGCCGCCCTCGACTATCTCCACCAGCTGCATCTCCTGCGAGTAAAGCTGCTAGCAAACGCTCAGCCAAAGGACCTTCCGTTTGCTCAAATGTCGCCTCCATCTGTTCCACCACTTGCTGGCTCACTAAGATATTTCCTTGAATCGCATAATTTTTAGCTGCTTTTCCACCAGCCCAGTCGTAACAATCATCCCCTGTGTATGTAGCGCTTTGGCCTGTAGCATCCACTATACCCACTTGCCGCCATGCTGCATTTTCATCTTTTTTCGTAAGTGTCTCTACTACTTCAAGCGGGGAATGTCCTTTTTCTAATAATTCTAGTCCTCCAACTCCATAAGAAAGATTAGCAAGAGATTGTGTTGCGATAGCACCAACACCAGCTTTTGCAAACGGTACAACGGCTCCTACCCCTAAAAATTTTGAAGCAACTGCAATCCCGAGCTCTTTAGTTTCTGGATCAAATCCTACAATTGAAAATGTCATCGTATGCTCCTCTCAAACCTCATTCTATTTTCAGTGTAATCTGAAAACTTAGCTTTTCAAAGTAATTTGGTTTAGCTTTTTGTGAACTGGGTAATTTTAGAGTAGACGACAGATAAAAACTTGGAGGGATTCACTAATGGCTATGAAGTACACAGTAGAAAATTCAGTACAAGCAAAGCAAAAGGTTGAAGAACTAGAGGCTCAAGGATATTCACGAGACGATATTTATTTGTTCGCTCACTCAAAAGATCGTGAAGGTCATATTGCAGACGTATTAGATACTGAAAAAGTCGGCATGAGTGAAAAAGGATTTTTTGAATCAATGAAAAATGCGTTTAGTAAACGAGGAGACCAACTTCGAAGCGATATGCATGCTGCCGGATTGACAGAGGCAGAAGCCGAAACCGCTGAGGAAGAGCTTGATCAAGGTAAGTTGGTTCTCATCGTAAATAAATAAAGGGGCAATTGCCCACCATCTGAGCTGCCTACATCTGTAGGCAGTTTTATTTTGCCTTCTAGTGCAAAAACACGTATACTTATGAACATACGTTCCCCTCCACTCTCTCTTCGAAAGGAATCCTCTTATGAAACCACTTATTGTAGCTGAAAAACCTAGCCAAGCAAAAGCTTATGCCGATGCATTCAAGACAAAAAAGCAAAAAGGATATTACGAAATTTTTCCAGATGAGATTTTTCCAGATGGTGCACTAGTAACCTGGGCAATCGGACACTTGGTTGAGCTACGAGAACCAAAAGAATATGATGCTAAATGGACAAGATGGTCACTGAAGTCACTTCCTATCCTTCCTGATGCCTTTGAATACAAAGTTGCTCGAGGCAAATATGAACAGTACAGTATTGTTCGAAAACTTATGAAAGAAGCAAGTTTCTTAATCAATGCGTGCGACATCGACCGGGAAGGTTCGAATATTTTTTACTCGATTTTGACACTCACAGGCATTCGTTCAAAACAAGTGAAACGGTTGTGGATTAACTCCCTCGAAACGTCGGAAGTGCGCAAAGGCTTCGCCAACCTTCTCCCAAACGACCGAGATCTACGTCTATATGAAGAAGCGCGTACGCGTCAAAAAAGTGACTGGTTGGTAGGCATGAACGCTTCTCGCATCTATACAATTTTGTTAAAGAAAAAAGGTGTGGCGACTGTATTTTCGATTGGCCGTGTGCAATCCCCTACTTTATATCTAATTTATCAGCGCACTCTTGAAATTGAGGACTTTCAACCAGAGCCATTTTTTGAGCTGGAAGGTAAATTTTCAACAGAGAATGGCAGTTATAAAGGAAAAGCTAAGATAAAAGAGAAAGAGCGAAAGATTGTTGAAAACATTTTAGAAGAGCACAAACTAGCAGAAGGACAATCTATACAGGCGACAGTTTTGGATGTCGTAGAGAAACAAAAACAGATACCACCTCCCCAACTTCATTCGCTCTCAAGCTTACAGCTCGCTGCGAATAAGAAGTGGAAGGCGAGTCCGTCTGCCGTTTTAAAGGCAGCACAAAACTTGTACGAAAAGAAAATCATTACGTATCCACGAACCGATACACGTCATATCACA
Organism: Chryseomicrobium imtechense; assembly: GCF_041475995.1. Taxonomy (NCBI): domain Bacteria; kingdom Bacillati; phylum Bacillota; class Bacilli; order Caryophanales; family Caryophanaceae; genus Chryseomicrobium; species Chryseomicrobium imtechense. The sequence continues at coordinate 24,324 of NZ_JBGOBM010000006.1, forward strand.
CCATCTGAATTTCACTATATAAAAAACATCGCGGCTGACTTGCAATCGTACATTGGATGTTCGTTCCCTTTGCAAACTGCTCCATCCAAACGATTTGTTGATGCTAGTAAGGTACAAGAACACTATGCCATCATTCCAACACGAAAAGTTCCCAAGGTCGGGACTTTGAGTGGCCTTGAAAAAAACTTGTATGATGAAATCACTCGTACTACTTTAGGAATGTTCCATTCAGCATTCGTCTTTCGTGAAACGACGATCACGACAGACGTTTCAGAATTACCGTTTTATACAAAAGGCACTGTTCCTCTAGAGTTGGGGTGGAAGCAGTTATTCCCACAAAAAGAAAAAGAAGAATTTCTTCCAAATGTAGAAAAAGGGCAATCTGTCGAAGGAACCGTTCATATTGCGGAAGGCATCACAAAACCTCCAAAGCTCTATACGGAGGGACAATTGATTCAGGTCATGAAGACATGCGGAAAGCTAGTGGAAGACGCGGAAGACGCCGCATTGTTAAAAGAAGTAGAAGGACTTGGTACGGAAGCTACACGAAGCGGTATTATCGAGACATTAAAAAAGCAAGCCTATATTGATGTTGTGAAAAATGAAGTGCAGATCACAGAAAAAGGACGCATCCTTTGTCAATCTGTTGAAGGTACTTTGTTAGCAAGCCCTACAATGACCGCTAAATGGGAGAGCTATTTACAAAAAATTGGTCGAGGAGAAGGGACAGAGAGTCAGTTCCTTACGCAAATTACAGCTTTTATTCAACAAACGCTCGAAACTGTGCCTAGTCATTTAGAGACAAAGCAGTTCGCTGCACTGCCGGAAGAAGAAAGTGCAAGTCAGGCAATTACTTGCCCGCTTTGCAAGCAAGGTACTATTGTCTTGAAGAAGAGCTTTTATGGATGTTCGCGCTATAAAGAGGGGTGCACACAAACATTCCCCCTTCGAGTAGCCAGTAAAAAGTTATCACCTTCTGTTATCGAAACTCTATGCACGAAAGGTCGAACAGGCAAATTAAAAGGATTCACCTCAAAACAAGGCAAATCCTTTGCTGCACATTTAAAACTTGTGGACGGTAAAATTACATTCGATTTTTAAACAAGAGGCATGCAAGAATCAGTTATCAACTGTGCCCGTCCAACTTGACATGCCTTGCTTTACGTTTATTACTTCGTAACCATCTTCTGCTAGCAGGTCACTTGCTTGTTGGGAACGATTACCAGATTGACAAACGACCACGTACTCTTGATTCGGATCTAATCCCTCAAGATTTCCAGCGCTTATTTCAGAGAGCGGTTTGTTCATAGCTCCTGGAATGTGGCCAGCATCATATTCGTTCGTTTCGCGCACGTCAATAACGAGTGCTCCTTGCTCTTGGTACTCTGTGACTTCACTGATATCTATAGTTTCGTATACTGCTCCTTCACTAGAACAGGCAGCTAAAAGTAGTGATACCACACCAATTAAAATTGCTAACTTTTTCAATTCATTCACCTCATACTAAAAATACCCTATAAGGTATGGGGATGTCTATTAAAAAAACTCGCCACTTAGGCGAGTTTTTGAATTTCATTTCTGAACAGTCGGCTCCACATCTTAAATTAATAATTACTTCGATCCTGCATGTTATTCTCAGAACGACGGTTTTCAATTTCCTCTACACGCTCTTCATGCTCGTGGTTCGATAAACTATCTTCAATCGCTGAAGGCTCACGTCCCTCATCTTCTAAAGCTGGGTTTAGTTCACCAAAAGCAGCAGGTCCTAAGTTCGGGTCAGTTCCAGGTGATTCTGCACCATAGGATTTTGATTCATCGTAAGCTACAGGTTCTGACGTAGATGATTCAAAACGAGTAGTATCGTGGTGGTCAGATTCCACCGTCTCCGCATTTGTCATTTGAGGTTTCACTTCAAATGCATCATCCTGCACAACATGGTCTTCGTCGTATCCTGTAGGTTCGCCTTTAAATAACTCGCGATTCTCTTCAGGCGTATGTTCGCCTAGAGCGGGTTCATTATCAGTAAAGCGTTTGTTCACAAACTCCGTTCCAACCGTACCTGTAGCATTTGTTTCTCCGTGATAAGATTCATACGAATTCCCTGTCTCACCAAATGTTGCGTAGTCATCTGACCGTACCTCACCTTCAACATAAAGAATCGCTCCACCATTTGATAAATCATTAGCGTAGCTCTCTCGTTCATGATCTTCTAAATTCAAGCGATGCAGACTTTCAGAAGTTGCGTCCTCACCAGTGAAGAAAGATTTAAATCGATCCCAAAAAGATCCTGCTTCATGTGTATCGATTTGTGTATCCGTTGCATGCAGATGAAAGCGGTCAGGGTCTTTCGCTACAACGTGAATATCTGACTCATTGTATCCTTGCGCTCGCAATGATTCGATTTTCTGGTTCATTTCTTCCTGTGTCCAAGCTACTTCTACGTGTCGTTTGTTTTCCATTTAATAAGTTCCTCCTTCAAATTGGTAATTTTTTTGTTGTTAACTAGCTATTCCTTACTTATAGAACACCTAAACCTGTTGACTCGAAATGTCATTTTTGTCATCAACTTGTGATGTTTAGTCTGGCGAAAGAAGGGGATAATACATACTAGAACTACAACTAGTTATGAAGGAGTGATAGAAATGGCAGGGAAAAATAATAAAGCGCTACTTGCTGCACTTGGTCTCGGAGCTGCTTATCTTATGCGAAACAAGGAATCACGTGATAAGTTAGCGAAACAATTTGAAACGTTTACGAACACTCCAATGCGTGGACAGAAAAATAATGCGAACACTACAGGTCAAGAAACGCCTGAGTCTATGAGACATCAAGGACTTTAGATGTGTAAAACGCCACTCTAGAAACTCCGAGGAAATCCAGCGTGCCCGTGAAGGCGTACTTCAGCCTTTGCGGGTGCGATGGATTCCGGAGTGTGTTTCTGGCGTTTGAAACTCGATTCCAACCTGGAAAAGGTGTGTTAGACGGATTGTTCGGCAAATAAAAAAAGCCCTGAGGGCTTTTTTTATTTGCGATCTTCCCACTTCACTTCAGTACCATCTTCAAATTCCACTTCCAATTCAAACTCCTGATAATCGGTTACACCAAATGCTTCCGTTACCTGGGCAATCACATCTTCTTTTGCCAGATCAGCAGATAATTCAAAAGTAGAGAATATAGGATCAAGAGCCGTTACCGCTTCATCTCCACCCAAATTAATATCTTCTAACTTATTCACATATTCAAGTTCTGCACCTGACCTACCTGATTCAAAGTCAACATCAATGGCATCGTTTTCATCCGCCGTGTCGATGGAAAGATCAAAACTTGAGAAACCATATCCATCCGTCGTAACAAGATCACTATTTTCTACAGGAGAAGATTCTGCAGGTTGAGATTCTACAGTATTATCTTGTGTTTCATTACACCCAGCTAAAATTCCTGTCGTTAGAAGTAATGATACACCTGTCCATTTCGCCGTTTTTTTCATTTCCACTCTTCCTTTCATAAATCCATTTAAAATTATCTTTCCCCTAAACGATTTGTGTTAAACTGAAAAAAGACACTTGACAGAAAGGATGAAGACGTTGACCAATCTACTTGAAATTACATCTCGCGAGCAGTGGAAAGAACTACTAGAATTATCCGAAACACAACCTTTTTTCTTATTTAAGCACAGTACGACTTGTCCAATTTCTGCATTTGCACACCGCCAAGTCACCAATTTTCAAACAGACCTTCCTATCTATTTTGTAAAAGTGATTGAAAATCGTCCGATTTCTTTAGAGATTGCAGACGATTTAAATGTTACACATCAATCACCACAAGCTATTTTAGTTATGCATCGCTTAGCAAAATGGGATCAGTCTCATTACGACATCACAGAAGAAACGATGGCTTCTGCCATTGATTTCTTAATTTAACAGGAGGCCCTCCCATGGATCAAATTGTCCGCGTAAGTCAGTATCTGCAAGAAAATGCTGAACAATTAATCGATAAGATTGTAGAAGATGCATTGAAACATATTACGTTTGAATTGTCGGAAGAGCAATTGCAAATTGCACGGCAGCAAAATATCGAATTTCTTCGAATGATGGCTCGTTCTTTCCCAGCAACAGATGAAGAAGCTGCTGCTGAATTACTAGACTGGGCGGAGAAACAAGGTGAAACAAATTCACAAAACATGGACGAATTTTCTCAATCCATAGAACCCTTTGCTCAAAACCGATTAGTATACTCTAAACATATTGCACAAGTAGCACTAGATTTAGAAGTAGGTCCTGCTCAGATTGTTCGAATCATGAACCGTTTCAATTATCTATTAGATGTTGCGATGGTCCAATCGATTCAATCGTTTGAAAAACATCAAGCAGCCAAGTTACGGGAGCGCCAAAATCAAATCAATGAACTTTCTGCACCTGTTGTCCCGGTTCAAGATGGTGTCGCTATACTCCCTCTAATTGGAATGATTGATTACGACCGTATGACTTATGTGTTGAATCATGTCGTTCCAAAGATCCCAAAGATGGAAGTTGATCACTTGATTATCGATTTTTCAGGGATTTTGACCATTGATTCTGAAATTGCACAACACATTTTTACTCTGCACAATGTATTACAGCTACTTGGAATACATTTATATTTCACAGGCATGCGTCCGAATATTACAATGGCCATCGTACAAGGGAATATCGACTTCTCTGATTTCCACACGTATGGTTCTGTACTTCAAGCACTAGCAGCAATCGAAAAAACACGATAATAAAGAAAGACTGCCGGCATTCTATCGCCGGCAGTCTTTTCTGTATTAATCAGGATAACGTTCTTCACTCGAAGACGAATCTTTCGTGTGACGAGGTTTGTCCTCATCTTTTACCTTTTGATTCAATTCTTCGACTGGAATTGTATCCACAGTCTTCATATCATCATGCATATCATAAATACTTTCTTGATCCGTTTTCATTACCTCCGGATTATCCATGATACGCCCTTTTATATCTTGTTTCTCTTGTGTTTGGTCTTTTTTAGGATCGTGTCTCATAAAAAACTCCTCCTTATTTACGTACCATGTTCACAAGCATATGAGCAAGTGCATGCTGTTGCTCTTTATCTCCAGAACGCCATAATTCTTGTAATAAATTCTCTTCTGCGTTGCGTGGTTCTTCTTTTTTAGCCAGATATCCCGCGACTACTTCTGCTGTCTTCGCTAATTGTTCTTCTCCTAGACCCATTTTTTCTCCAAGAGCTACTTTATCTCCTAAATAAGATTTGAATCTATCAAAGTCTTGTAAGATCTGCTCCTTTTTTTCAGGTGATACGTTTTCCATTTCGTTTTGTACTTTGTTTTGAATGTTGTCCATTAGTGTCCAACTCCCTTTTGTAATATTTGTTCTATGCTTTCAGGTACATCCTCAGTTTTTCCAACCAAACACTCTTCTAAACATTTTTCCAAAAATTTGATTCGATTGGTCTAGGGGGTTTATATCCAATGTTAATGGGTATAGTTTACTAGATTGGCACAGTTTCAACTTATTTTACTAAAGAGGAGGAGATTTTATTGTTTAATGAGTTTTATGTACGTGACATGCTTTCATTTTTACCTGATCTTTTATTAGCACTTCTTGTTTTATTAATTGGATTTTTCATTGCAAAGTTCGTGGAGAAGCTCGTTTATAAAGGTTTGCGTAAGTTGAACCTTAATGAACGATTAGGTAACACAAAATCAAAATGGTCTGTGGAGAAAGTGATCAGTAAAGTAGTTTTCTTTATTCTATTATTGTTAGCTTTCGTTCTATTCTTTAACATCATGAACCTACATACTTTTGCTGCTCCGTTTGCTAGTATGTACGATACTTTAACAAGCGCATTCTTAAACATTCTAAAAGCTGGTTTGATTTTACTAGTCGCTTGGGTACTTGCCACTCTTGTAAAGAAAGGCATTCAAATGCTTGGCAACAAAGTAGACTTCAACCGCTTTGGTGAAAAAGCAGGGATAACGACTACTGGTGAGCAGACAACAAAATGGACAGATACAGTAGCAAATATCGCTTATTACTTGATCTTCCTATTATTCTTACCAGCCGTACTGAATGCACTTGGAATTGATGGATTAAGTGGTCCATTCGAAGATATGCTTTCAAGCTTTATCAATTTCATCCCTAAATTAGTATCTGCTGCAATTGTCTTTGCAATTGGATTCTTCCTTGCAAAACTTGTTCGTAATTTGGTAGAGAAATTCCTACACTCGGTTGGAATCGATCGTTTTACAGATAAACTGAATTTAAAAAATGATACCTCTACCTCTAATACGAGCCTTTCAAAAATTGCTGGTTTAGTGGCTTTCATTTTGATTTTGATTCCAATCACAATTACCGCTCTGGAAATTCTTGATTTAGAAGGAATTTCTGGTCCTGCGATTGCCATGCTCAATGACATTATGTCGATGATTCCACAAATTATCGTAGCTATCATCTTAGTCATTGTTGGTATCTATGTAGCAAAATTTGTGAAAGATTTTGTAATCAACTTATTGAATGGGTTTGGTATCAACAACTTAGCTAAAAAGATGGGTTTAAACTCTACAAATGCAAAGAACTTTGATATAGCGTCTATTATCGGAACTATTGTCCAAGTAGTAATCGTCTTGTTATTCGTTATGGAAGCACTGCAACTCGTTAACTTAGAGTTCATGGTTTCACTTGGAAGTGCAGTCTTCGCTTACCTTCCAATGGTAATTGCTGCATTAGTTATCTTAGCTGTAGGTTTCTGGTTAGCAAACTTAGCTGAAAAATTAGTAGGAAGTTTGATGAAGGATGCATCAGGATCTCCTCACTTCTTACGCCTAGTAGCTAAGTATGCTATCTTAGGATTTGCATTCTTCATGGCACTTAGCCAATTAGGATTCGCACCTGGTATCATTCAATCTGCCTTCATCTTAATCTTGGGTGGAGTAGCACTTGCTTTTGGTTTAGCCTTCGGACTGGGTGGACGCGAACATGCATCTCGTTACCTAGATCGTATGGAGAAATCAATTGATGAAGCAGAAGTTGATAAAGAGAATTACGAGCAGAAAAAAGAAGAAATGAAACAAAACGCGAAAGACGATGTAAAGGCTGCTCAAGAAGAAGAGCGCTTTATGCACGGAACTTCTGCTCATGGAGACGAGACACTAGCACAAGACGTCCCTCAAGATACAGGATTTAATCTTCCTGAAACAAATGATCTTCACCCATACCACGATTCACCGGAAGATCACCGTACTGACGAAGACCGTAAAGAATAACTTTATTTCCCCTCGGGCAGGTTCGCACAGCGGCCTGTCCGATTTTTTATGTGAGTTCTTGGACTCTTGGTTTCAGGCGCACTATAATGAGAGCTACAAGGAGCGATGTCGAGTGAAAAATGTAGCCTGGTACCGGATGTATCGAATAGTTTGGATGTCGATTAAATTTTTCCTGCAAGTCTACTTCTTCCAAAGAAAATATCGCGGTCGATTTACTCCTTCCGTTCAAGTGAAGTGGGAACGACTCATTGTAAAACAAGCGATAGAATACAAAGAAACAGCCCTGTATTTAGGCGGACTCATGATAAAAGTGGGACAATTTCTATCTGCACGTGCAGACGTTTTGCCTCAAGCCTTTATTGAAGAATTAGAGGGGATGACAGACCGTGTCCCTCCTGTGGAACGCGAGCTTGCTATGAAAGTTTTAGAAGAAGAATGGAACGGGCCCACCTCTCAATATGTCACATCCATCTCAAAAGAATCGATTGCATCTGCTTCCATCGGAGAAGTTTATAAAGCTACGCTTCTCGATGGCCGTGATGTTGCCGTAAAGATTCAACGCCCAGGCATCGAACGTATTATTCGGTATGACTTTCAGGCGATGCGTGTCGTTATTTGGCTTGCCAAGCGATTTACTACATTCACTAAGCAAATCGATTTTGACCTACTTTATAGAGAAATGGAAAGTACGTTGCTTCCTGAATTAGATTTCCTGCAAGAGTTGCGTCATGGTCGGTCGTTCCAACAACGGTTTCGTGATTTAGATGGCATCTGTTTTCCCATCTATTTTGAAGAGTATTCCACACGTAGAGTATTGGTGATGGAATGGATTGAAGGAACGCGAATCACGAATGTCTCTTATATGGAAAAACACGGTATTGATCCTACAGAAGTGACGAAACGGTTATTTAATTTGTTCTTAGAACAGATTCTGCGCAGTGGTGAATTTCATGCAGATCCACACGCTGGCAACATGATGATTCAACAAGATGGCACGATTGTTCTTTTAGATTTTGGAATGGTCGGAGCGATTACTCCTGATCAAACGCGCTCCATTATGAAAGCTATTCAAGGTATCTTGCTTGAAAATGACGATGAGATATTGGATGCACTTGAAGAGTTGAATTTCTTGTTACCCAATGCAGATCGGCCACTTTTGGCAGATACGATTCGACGCATGATTCATGCATACGAAACGAATGAGCTAGCTAAAATGGACAGTTATATTATCGAAAGACTGCTGACCGATATTCGTCATATTGTTCGCACGCAGCCTGTTCAATTACCTGCAGAATTTGCATTCTTTGGTCGAGCACTTACAACGTTTGTTGGTGTTCTCCATGCACTCGATCCGAGTGTGGACTTATTGGCTCTTGGGAAACCACGCATCTTGAGTTGGACACGAGATAAAGCACTTGGAAACGAAGATGTGAATCAACAAGACCGTGTCTTATCCTGGCTTCAAAAAGGGGCTGTTCCTTTACAAAAGGTGTATTCACTTTTGGATGAACCTGCCCGCTTACGCAAATTAGTTGAAGCTACAACAATCGAAAAAGTACGTGTGCAACATATCTTTTTAGATCGGGCTGTCCATGCGTTGATGGGAGCTATTTCATTAATTGCCTTTTTCACAGGCATATTCTTTCAACATGTTTGGCTCTCTACCCTATCAGCCATTTTCGGGATTGTATTCTTACGAAGCTTTTACAAAAAACGTTGAGCGATATGTATAAAAAAGAAGCCTCCGACTGAACTGTCGAGGCTTCTTTGCATCTAGTTAATTGCGTACGTATCGATTTCCTGCTGCGTGAAGTGCTGCAACTAGCAACAATACACATGTCACAATGAATAGAATTGTCGGCACATACCAGCTACCTGTTGTTTCATTCACGAATGCGAACAATACAGGTCCTGCTGCTGCAAGAAGATATCCAATAGATTGAGCAATTCCCGATAATTCTGCTGCATCCATAGCTGTCTTCGTGCGTAGCGTGAACATCATCATCGTCAGAGCAAAAGATGTACCTCCAGCGAATCCAATTAAAATCATCCAAAGGATTGTCATTGCTCCATTTGGATCAAGCAGTAAGCCAGTGAATCCAATGATGTAAAGAACACTGAAGAACCAGACAAGTGGACGTTGATTTACCATTTTCGCTGCCAAAATCGGAGCGATGAAGGTCATCGGTAACTGGGCAAACTGCATAAAGGATAGCATATACCCTGCAGAATCTGGGCTCATGCCCTTTTCAATCAACATCGCCGGTAACCAAGCGGCTGTCGTATAGAAAATCAAAGACTGTAACGCCATCATCAGTGTCACGCTCCATGTGACAGGAGATTTCAAAATAGATGGATTATCTACTATTTCTGAAGTGGCATCAATCGGTTCCGTCTTACGATGTTTCAATTGAGGTAACCAAATAACAATTGCCAGCACTCCAAGAATTGCCCAGACTCCTAATGAACCTTGCCATCCGAATGATGTTTCTGCTGCAACTGGATAGGCAATTCCTGCTCCAAGTGCTGCTGATAAGTTCATGACGACAGAGAATACGGCTGTCAATAAACCTACATGCAGTGGGAAACGATCTTTAATAATGGATGGTAATAACACGTTACCAAACGCAATCGCAACACCAATAATAGCTGTTCCGAAAATCAATAGTGTAATTGAGCCACCCGAACGGAGCGCAATTCCCCCAACAAGTAACACTATGGACCATAATAAAGTAGCTTCTGTTCCAATTTGCTTGGCCACTTTAGGTGCAAACGGTGAAACTACTGCAAATGCCAATAATGGAATCGTTGTAAGTAGTCCTATTAATGTCGTTGACATCATGAGGCCGTTTTGAATAAATTCCGTTACCGGTCCAACTGCTGTTAGAGGAGAACGGAGAGTCAGTGACAAAAAGATAATTCCGAGTATAAACAGCACTAGTCCCTGCTGTTTCGTTGGTTTTGTCATATATATCCTACTTTCTATCATTGTAAATGTATCAAACCTTATTTAGTATACACCATTTCATTGTATGATGTCAGACCTCTATCTTAATTTCCTATGTGTTTTGCCCTATTTTAAGTAGTAGAGGTTTGTTCAAACAGGTGTCTGGGTATTTATTAGTCAAGTGCACGAAATACCTGTAAGGAAAGTAAAACAAACCGACATTTAGGAGGAATTCAAATGGAAAAATTAGTAGCCGGTCAAAAATGGTTTAAAGTTGGAGCAGCAGCATTCTTATCTTTAGGTTTACTAACAGCTTGTGGAGATGGCGTCGATCAAGACAACATCGATGATGGTACAGAGCAAGAAATTGAAGAAGATGTAAATGACGCAGAAGATAATATGGATGACACGGATGAAGAAGATTCAGAGTAATTCATGGTCCAAATCCCTACCCTCTATCTAACTAGATAGAGGGTTTTTCTATGAAGTGCCCTAAGTCCCTACTGTTCTTTGATTTCAAATTTTTCATACTATAAAAATAAGAAATTCGCACTCTTTCTTTTTTATTTTTTCGATTTATACTGACACTAAAAGTTGTTGTAAACGGCAAACTTGTCCGAAAGGCAAGGACGCAAAGCCATGAGCCTAAGCATACAGTGTATGTAAGGTCGTCAGGTTGCCAACATCCTACTAGGATGCTTGGTCAAACATCATCCTAGGAGGGAATCATCATGAAAAAAATCGTTGTTCTATTCTTTACTCTCTTGCTATTCATCGGAGGTAGTCCTGCAATGGCGCAAACACCAGACCGTGCAACTTGGCTATGGAACCCATGGATGTTCTATGATTCGCCAGAGTCCACATTAGCGTTCTTACAACAAAAGAAAGTTTCAACTGTCTTTGTGCAAATCGATTCAGACATCCCACGCACAAACTATCATGCATTCTTGACAGGTGCTCATAAAGCGAATATCAAAGTGTTTGCTTTAGACGGGGCTCCAAACTGGGGCAACACTACTGGCGCTAAAGCAAAAAACAAATTCAAAAACTGGGTAGCCAATTATCAAACAACTGCTCCAGCTACAGCAAAGTTTGATGGCATCCACGTAGATATCGAGCCTTACGGACTTCCTGAATGGGAAACGAAACGTGCCGCAACTGTTCGAGGCTTTCAAAATGTAATCACAGAGCTTGCTACCTTTTCAAAGACACACAAATTACAGTTTGAAGCAGACATTCCATTCTGGTTTGATGAGATCACTTATAAAAATCCAGCTTACGGAAAAGGGAACTTAGCAGAGTGGACAATCAAAAATACAGATGGTGTTGCCTTAATGTCTTATCGCGATACAGCACAAGCGATTATTGATATTTCTTCAAAAGAGATGGCTTGGGGGAATACGTATGGAAAGAAAGTTCGTGTAGGTGTCGAAACGATGGAGTCTAAGGACTATCCTTTCATTAGTTTTCATGAAGAAGGCGAACAGGCAATGGAGCATGCTTTAGTAGATGTAAACAATACGTTTAGCGGCCATTCTTCATTTGCAGGAATTTCTGTGCATCACGTTGGAAGTTGGATGAATATGCGCCCTTAAAAAACCGTCAAAATAAAGAGAGTTTGTATAGTGTGCAGGGGGAAGCTTTCCGCGGGCTGAGCTTCGGTCTCAGCTTCCGCTTTTTATCCCGCTGGAGTCACCCCTGCACACTCTATCAAGTTAGTCACTTTATCACACCATTTTAAATAAATGGTTTTTTGGCAATAGAACGGGCCGCATGCAATCCACTCGTTGTGACGCCAATTGTACCCCCTCCTGGGAAGATATGATCTCCACATAAATAGAGACCAGGTAAGCCTGAGCGATGGGACGCTGCACCAAATAACGCATGCCAAGGCGTTTGTGCAAATCCTCCAACGTATCCATTTGTGCGCAGTGTATAGTTCTCCCAGCCACGCGGGGCACCATCTTCAATAAAATCGATGGCTAGTTGAAATCCCGGGTAATACTGTTCGACAGCATCTAAAATCCGCTTCTTTATCATTTCTCTATATGCGTCATAAGATTCTTTTGTTTTCCAGTATTCCAAGTTTGTATGGGTAGAGATGGTAACCGTCTGATACCCTTCCGGCGCACGTAATCGGTCTTCTGGTTTTGAAACAGAGACAAAGAAGTGCCACCCTTCGTCCATCTCTCCATTTGGTCCATGTGAGATTTGCTGGAAAGGTGCAAAAGACTTCTCTAGTTTGGAAGAGTCAATCGCAATATAAAGGGAGTATGTACCCCACGTCGACTTTTGAGGCATCAGTTTTATTTTTTTCGGTAGTTGTTCCCATTGATGCGGCTCGAGCAATCCTTCCAAAGAACGTGGATCTCCATTGAATACAACTGCATCCGCTTCGTAGATGGTTCCTCGATGGTCCTCTACTGTCCATCCCGATCCGTCTCGTGTGAGTTTTGTAACAGTACGTGGCTTTTTCACTCGGCCACCATGAGACATAATCACTTCCGCTAGCACTTCCCCAAAGCGATACAGGCCTCCATTCACATAATAGGCGCCTTCATGATAAATATCGAGTGCAATGCATGAAAACAGTGCAGAGGCATGCCGAGAAGTCGTCTGCATACTATCGATTAGAATCCCATCTAGTATATGCCGAAACTCCTCAAGGTCGTGTAGCCCGTGCTTTCTTAGGATAGACTCAAGTGGTTGGAGTAAAATAGGTACTAGCTTCAAATGGGTGGGGCGAAGAACTTTTGCTACTGCCGTCACATCTTGAAGTTGGTCAGGTGGCATCACAGGCAGAGGCTTCATCAATGTTCGAATCCGGTTCGCTAAATCGAAAACTTCTTGGTAGAAACCTTCAATTTTCTCCTCATTTCCAGGAAAGGCGCGTTGCATCTCCTTTACATGCTTTTGCCGGTCCTTTGAAAAAGAAATTGTTCGGTGCGGATGATGAAGATCCATAACGTGGTCTAGCTGTTGTGCTTCCACTTCCACGTTCAAATACCGAAAAATCCGTTCGTGAATGCCGCCAGGTTCTAATGCCATACCAAGTGTTGCACCAGTAGCGAATGTATAGGGGTGACGTCTGTATTTCCCGGCACACCCAGACAGCTCAGTCATCGCTTCTAAAACAGTGACCTGCGCACCGTCTTTTGCCAGTAATGCACCGGCAGTCAATCCTCCAATCCCTGACCCAACGACTATCACCTTTTTCATAACCCCGCCCCCTTTTAGTTCTACAGTAAAAAAAGTAGAAGAAGAACGCAATTTCCCTGCCTGACACTTTCTATTTTTCTGATTAGTCGGTATACTTGTAATTGATTCGAAAACCGTAATAGTTAGGAGAGAAATTATGAGTTTACCAAACCGTACAGAAGTACCAACACAAGAAACGTGGGATTTAACCCACCTGTTTGCATCAGAAACTGACTATGAAGCTGCTATTAAAGAATTAAAAGAAAGTGTCACATCTTTTGAAACAACCTACCATGGCAACATTTCAACTGCTGAGGATGTGCTGAAAGCTGTAGCTGCTTATGAAGCCATCTACAAGCAATTGATTCCAATCGGTACATATGCAAGTTTAGCAATGAGTGTAGACCAAACAAATGAAGAAGCACAGATGCGCGCGAGTAAATTTGGTTCTGTATCTGCACAATTAGGAAGCCAAATGGCATTCTTAGAAAGCGAGCTTTTAGCGCTATCTGAAGACGTATTAACGGAAGCGAAAAATCAATCTGCAGAATACAGCAATTATTTAGAAGAACTCCTTCGTGCAAAGCCGTATCAATTGCATCCAGAAGTAGAGAAGACATTAGCTGCTCTTTCTACAGCATTCGATGCGCCTTATGAGTTGTACAACACAACTAAAATGGTCGACATGAACTTCCCAGATTTTGAAGCAAGCGGTAAAACACATGGCTTGAGCTATGTTGCATTTGAAAATGAGTTAGAAACAGAAAACGATTCAGAGGTTCGTCGTACAGCATTTGCTGCTTTCTCGGAAAAGCTGCGTCAATACCAGCACACGACTGCAAAGACGTATGACATGCACATCCAACGTGAAAAAACGATTTCAGACCTTCGCGGCTATGACAGTGTATTTGATTACTTGCTGTTCAACCAAGAAGTAGATCGCACATTGTACGACCGTCAAATTGACTTGATCATGAATGAATTAGCTCCGCATATGCGCAAGTACGCCAAATTACTTCAGCGTGCGCATGGTTTAGATAAAATGACTTTTGCAGACTTGAAAATCTCACTAGATCCTAGCTACGAGCCAGAGGTGACGATTGAAGAATCGCGCAAGTACATGCAAGACGCACTTGGAATTATGGGCGAAGATTATATCGATATGGTCAACCGTTCATTCGATGAGCGCTGGACAGACTTTGCTAACAATAAAGGAAAATCAACTGGCGCATTCTGCTCAAGCCCTTATGGTTTCCACCCATACATCTTGATCTCATGGTCTAGCAAAATGAATGAAGTATTCGTTTTAGCACATGAATTAGGCCACGCAGGTCATTTCTACAACGCGCACAAGCATCAGAACGTATTCAACTCACGTCCGTCTCTTTACTTCATCGAAGCTCCATCGACAATGAATGAGATGTTAATGGCTAATCACCTATTGAGCACTTCGAATGATCCGAAATTTAAGCGCTGGGTGATCTCGTCGATTGTAGCGCGCACATACTATCACAATTTTGTCACACATTTATTAGAAGCAGATTACCAGAGAAAGGTTTATGAACTAGTCGATTCAGGGAACAACGTAAATGCAGGCACATTAAATAAACTGAAACGTGAAACACTTGAGCAATTCTGGGGTGATGCTGTCGAAGTGACAGAAGGCGCAGAACTGACTTGGATGCGCCAGCCACACTATTACATGGGACTTTATCCATACACATATAGTGCAGGTCTCACAATCTCGACTCAAGTTTCCAAACGCATCTTAGATGAAGGCCAACCAGCTGTTGAAGAATGGTTGAAAGTTCTTCAAGCGGGCGGTACGAAAAAACCTGCTGAACTTGCGAAAATGGCTGGTGTGGACATCACAACAGAGCAACCTCTTCGCGACACAATAGCGTATATTGGTGAATTGATTGATGAACTTGAAAATCTAACAAATGAGATAGAAGCACAGAGCTAAACTGCTGTCTGCTTCTGTCTTTCTGAAACGACCTAGGCTCTAGGTCGTTTTCTAATAAAGTGAGGAGTGGACGGTATGGTTAGACAATGGAAACGCGTTTGGGAAGCACGTAAATGGATGAAACAAAATGAAGGATTTTTGCCAACTTGGCATGCTTATTTGGGGTACCGTCTAAATTTCTTTGATGAACTCCAGCAGAATGGTGCTGTCGGTGCACAAGTCAAAGACCGTGAACTTCTAGAAAACTGGGTGCAAACGGGCTTGATTCTTGGTCACTTGAAGAAAAAAGGCGACAAGATCTATCCAAGCACGCAAATGAAGAATTATTTCACAAAATCAAGTGAAGTAGCAATCGGTGACTTACTCGTTGAAATGATGGAGTTACATATTCCTTCGTTAATGGATTATGCACCTGTGCTAAAAGGAGAGACACCTCGCCGCACGTTTGATGGAGATGAGCACGGCACAGCTGTGGCAACCACATCTTCCTTCATTGAACAAATCAGTTACCGTGCTGTAAAAAAAGTTGTTTCTGAAATTGGTTGCGAAACCATTTTAGATATCGGCTGTGGAAATGCAGGATACATCCGACGTCTCGCAGAAGAATTTCCACATAAAGAGTTTGTAGGCATCGATTTAAATAAAGCAGTTGTAGAAGATGCTAAAAAGAACACACAAAGCCTGACAAACGTACGTATCGAACAGCAAGACCTTCGTGAATGGGACAATGAAGGCAAAACGTTTAGTTGCATCATGATGCACAATCTCCTTCACTATTTCTCTCCAGTAGAGCGTATGGAATTGATGAAAAATATTGAAGGTCTTCTAGACAAAGATGGCGGCATCTCTTTGATTACTCCACTTTATTTATCCGATCATGGCCAGGAGTTTTCGGCAGCGTTTAATAATTTCTTATCCGTCCATAAAAATCTGCATCGTCTGCCAACTGCTGAAGATGTAGAAGTTTTAGCTGCTGCTATTGGTCGCAAAGTCACGAGCTTGAAGCCGATTGTGAAAGAAGGCGGATGGTACTCGATCGTAATCAAATAGTCATAGATGAGGAGAACGTTTTCATCACTTATTATGTTGAGTTCCGTTGCGGGGCTGCTTTCCGAGGGCGCGGCGTGAGCCTAAGGAGAAGCACTTTAATCATTCAAATTCTACTGGAAATGATTGCGTAAGAACAAACTAAGAAGAATCGCGCAGGGGCCGCTCGAATTGAGCGGCCCCTGTCCTTTTCATTTTTAATTTGGTCTTGAAAGCAATCGTTGGAAGTAGAATTGAATTGTTAAATAGCACTACTAAAAAGCAGCATGCCTCTTCTACTTGAGAGGCATGCTGCTTCTGTTTTTTAGTGACCACACTTATAAAAGTTTTGTCTCAAGTTGATCTAAAATCGATTTTGGGAACACAGCACGGACCGTCATCAACGGATCGACCATTTGGCACACTTCCACATTCCCAACCGCACTCATCAACATCAAAGCATCCTCAAATGACAAGTTTGAATACGCAACTAAACGATTCACCAATAAGTCAGTCGCCAGCTTTGCCGCTTCATCCAGTGTCTCAGCTGAAGCGATTTGCGTGAAGTAGCGCCCATTTTCTAAAATCGGTTGTTCGATTGTCATACCTTTTATAACTTCAAACTTTACTGTTACAGATCCGGCGACTTCCACACCCGATACAGAAACTTCTCCGTCCCCCATCGCTGCATGCAAATCTCCTAAAGCAAATAAAGCACCCGGTGTATGGACTGGAAAATAGAGTGTTGCTCCCTCAGTGACCATCTTGTTATCCATGTTCCCACCATGTGCTCCAGGTGTCCCACAGTTTACATCTTCCCCTGCTGGTGCGACCCCAATGACACCAATCATTTTTCGCACCGGCAAGCTCAACTGATTGAACAATACACGCCCATACCGCACATGCATCACTTTTGCTTTCATTTCTTCTACCTGTTCACCAAGCGCACCTAGACCAGGCCCTACCATCATGACACCCTTCACATCTGTTTCAATGGCCAAGATAGTAACCTTTAAAGCATCTCCAGGCTGAGCACCTTCTACATAAATGGGACCTGTTGCGGGATTGATTTGATCCCAGTCCAGTTCTGCAAGAGGCTGTTTCTCCGATTTGATTTGATCTGTAAAGCAATCAAATGTTTCAATCGTCAAGCTCTCTCCATCTTGTGCCGTATAAATCGGAGTATGATTTTTAGAAAACGAATAAATTTTCCCTTCCGTCTTTGCAATCACTTTCATGAATCGAATCGCCTCCAAGTTGTCTTTTATAACTCATCATACGTGAGCGGAATATCTTGGCTACGAATGAGAGAATTTAGTTTCCCTTGTGCTTGCGTCACAAAACGCGTTTCATTGACCTCTGTTGATGCTCCATCGTTGAAGCGGAATGTGTACCAAGATGGATCTTCTGATTCGGGCGGACGAACATGGTAGATGACTTCTTCAACATCCTGCCACCCATATACTTGAAGCTCTTGTTGGAAAGGGGCCCGGTACACAATTTCTTCCTCTGTGACTTGAAAATACCCTAATGCAGCTCCATAAAAACAATAAAGTGATGCGCTGAGTAGTAGAATTGACGTCAGCACCGTCCACTTCTTCACATCTAAAATCCACAAGAGTAGTGGCGCGGCTACTAGTAATCCAACGGCAACTCCATATAGTAGATAACTTGATGGATACACATAGGTAAACAATCCATTACGCACATAATAAGCAGTTTCTGTAACGACCACTGGCGCAATCAACCAAATAATAGGAGAAAAAAGTAGCATACTAATGGCAATCGCCATAAAGACATGTCGAGCACTATAATTTTTCATAAAATCCTCCTGTTTTCCCGTTTAGAATAAAAGTTAGTAGGGTATAAAAGTACTATTTCCTGTTCAAAAAATGAAAGGAGACAACACTATGATTGAATTAAAAGATGTCACAAAAACGTTCCCGGATGGGACAAAGGCATTAGACACGATTACTGTGACAATCCCCGAAGGTAGCTTAACTGTCATTATCGGGCCAAGTGGATGCGGGAAAACTACGCTGATGAAATGCATTAATCAATTGGAAAAACCCTCATCAGGAACCATATCTATACATAATAAACCTATCTCTAGTATACCTGAGGTTGAACTTAGACGCGATATCGGATATGTCATTCAGCGGATTGGCCTCTTCCCCCACATGACGATTGAGAAAAATGCGAGTTTAGTCCCTCAACTAAAAAAATGGCCAAAAGAGAAAGCACAGGAACGTGTTCGAGAGCTAATGAATCTTGTTGGCTTGAACCCAGATACATATTTAAAACGCTATCCGCTTGAGCTTTCAGGTGGACAACAACAACGAATTGGTTTTGTACGCGCATTGGCGGCTGACCCTTCTATTCTTTTAATGGATGAACCTTTTAGTGCACTTGACCCGATCAGTCGCGAACAGCTGCAAGATGAGTTGATTTCTCTTCAGAAGAAAATCCAAAAAACCATCGTGTTTGTGACCCATGATATGGATGAAGCATTGAAAGTGGCCGACCATATCATCTTGATGCGAAATGGGAAAATCGAGCAAATGGGATCACCGGATGAAATTATTCAAGCCCCTGCGAATGAATTCGTAACGCAGTTCATTGGTCTAGAACGTTTGCAAAAAAATCGTTCTTGGTTGGACGTACCACTCCATGCTTTAGAGTTAACTTATCAGAAAGAACTTGATCCATCGATTCGTTCTTTCCGTATTAGCAATAAGGCGACAGTTCGAGAAGCTATTTCTCAATTTGAAAAACATCAGGTGAGTCATCTTATGGTAGCCAACGGAAATGAACTTGTTGGATTTATCGACCACTTTGCACTTCTACAGTCTGCTACAAATCAGGAGGTGGGCGCATGAATACACTCACAGAGTTTTGGCAGACCATCGATTCGCGAAGTGATTTAATATGGGATTCATTTGTACAACACATGTATTTATCATTTGTTGCTTTGTTTATAGGATTACTGATTGCTTTACCGCTCGGGATTTTAGTTGCCCGCTATCAACGTTTGGCTGAACCTATCATTGGCGTAACGGCAGTTTTCCAGACGATTCCGAGTCTAGCGCTTTTCGGATTTTTAGTACCTCTAATCGGCATTGGTTCCAACACGGCTTTAATCGCTTTAACGATTTACGCCCTCTTACCAATCGTTCGGAACACTTACACTGGTATTACCGGCATTGATTCTTCAATCATTGAAGCCGGAACCGGGATGGGAATGACAAAAGGAGACATCCTTTGGCGGATTCAATTACCACTTGCCCTTCCTTTCATTATGGCGGGAATTCGGACAGCCACAGTGTTAACGGTCGGGATTGCGACACTAGGTACGTTTGTTGGAGCCGGTGGACTTGGAGATGTAATCTACCGAGGACTTCAATCGTATAACAATTCATTGGTACTTGCAGGAGCTCTTCCTGTTGCATTTATAGCATTATTTTTTGACTTCACATTGAAGTGGGTAGAAAAACGCAGTACACCAAAAGGGATGAAACGATAACGAGGAGGAAATAAAAATGAAGACATGGAAAAAAGGAATGGTTGCAGTAACCAGCACGGCTGCACTAGTATTAGCGGGATGTGGTGGCGATTCATCAGGTGGAGACGGCGATAATGAAATCGTTGTCGGAGGCAAACCTTGGACAGAGCAGTTCATCTTACCTCAAATTATTGGTCAATACTTAGAAGCCAATTCTGATTATGATATTAAATATCAAGAAGGACTTGGGGAAGTATCGATCCTAACACCAGCAATTGATAATGGAGATATCGATATTTATGTCGAGTATACAGGAACAGGTTTAAAGGATGTATTAGGACTTGATTCTGAGGTTGGAGAAAGCGCAGAAGATGTTTTCAATCGTGTAAAAGAAGGCTATGAAGAAGAGTTCAATGTAACATGGTTAGAACCACTCGGCTTCGAAAACACATATACACTGGCTTACACAGAGGACAGCGGCATTTCGGCGATGACGTATAGCGATTTAGCTGAATTGTCCAAATCACAAGATTTAGTATTTGGAGCACCGCACTCGTTCTATGAGCGTCAAGGTGACGGCTATGATGATTTAACGTCGACATATGGTTTTGAATTCTCAGGCACTGAAAGTTTAGATGCCAACATTATGTATGAAGCATTGCGTAATGGCGACGTGGATGTCATTCCTGCCTTCACAACAGATGGCCGTATCGAGCGTTTTAACCTTCAAATGACGGAAGATGATATAGGCTTCTTCCCGAAATACGATGCAGCTCCACTTGTTCGTATGGAAACACTTGAACAATTCCCTGATCTTGAAGAGTTGATGAATGCGTTAGCAGGTAGCATTTCTGAAGAGGAAATGATTGCTATGAATGCTCGCGTAGATATTGATGGCGATCGCGCAGAAGATGTAGCACGTGACTTCTTGATTGAAAAAGGTTTAATAGAAGAATAAGTTTGATAAAGAAAATTTCGACTTCGAATGGAATCGAGTTGCCGCTTCAGATTTAAAATTAGTTTCCATAACATGACTGAGGGCACAGAAATGAGTTTCGATGGCACAGAAATGCTCGCTCGGGGAACAAACCTACTCCCGCAGGGTACAAAAATAGCCGCTCAGGGCACAAACCCCAAGCGGCGTTCTTATTTTGTTTCGACTTCGAATAGAACCGAGCTGCGTTCTCCACATCTAAACCTTAGAAGAACATTCCTGCCACAGAAGCGCTTAGTAGTGAAGCAAGCGTACCTGCTGCTACTGCGCGAATTCCTAGACGAGCGATATCCGGACGACGGTTTGGTGCAAGTTCTCCAAGACCACCGAGTAAGATTGCCATCGAGCTCAAGTTTGCAAATCCACAAAGTGCAAAGCTGACTACAAGAACTGTCTTAGGAGACAAGTTTGGAATTTCTGGTGCGAATGCAGAATAGGCTACGAATTCATTTAGAACTAGCTTTTGCCCAATGAATGAACCCGCTTGTACAGCCTCAGCCCACGGAACACCGATAACAAACGCAAGTGGAGCAAAAATCCAACCTAAGATTTTTTCAAGTGTAAGAACTGGAAGTTGGAAATCCAAATTCACAAAGTTTAATAGCCAGTTCATACCGCCTGTTGCGCCACCTAACAAACCATTGATCAATGCAATCAATGCGATGAACGCAATCAACATTGCCCCAACATTAAGAGCTAAACGAAGTCCATCACTTGCTCCGTTTGCCGCAGCGTCAATGACGTTAACTGAATTTGTGTCTTTTTCCATTTCAAAGTTTGTATCGTCAACTTCTTCTGTTTCAGGAATCATCATTTTGGCCATGATCAGACCTGCTGGTGCAGCCATGAAACTCGCTGCTAGAAGGTATTCTAAAGGAACACCAAGTAATGCATACCCGACAAGTACAGAACCTGCAACGGATGCAAGTCCTCCAGTCATTACCGCAAACAACTCAGATTTCGTCATTTTCGATAAGAATGGTCGAACGACAAGCGGTGCTTCTGTCTGCCCAACGAAAATGTTCGCTGCTGCAGAAACCGATTCCGCTTTACTAGTACCTAATAGTTTAGATAATGCGCCACCAATAAATTTAATGATGATTTGCATGACGCCAAGGTAGTAAAGAACAGAGATTAAAGAAGAGAAGAAAATAATGATCACAAGAACTTGGAAAGCAAAGACGAAACCTACGCCGTCTACTGGATCTCCAAGAGGACCAAATACAAAGGCAATCCCTTCATTTGCGTAGCTAATCATATTTTGAACAGCATTCGTTAAACCTAATAACGCTTTACGACCAAATTCCCATTCTAATACGATGAATGCAAAGAGAATTTGAATCGCTAAACCACCTAAAATTGTACGTGGTTTAATGGATTTCTTTGCTGAAGACAGTAAAAATGCAATTCCAAGGACGACAACAATACCTGCAAGACCCCAGAGAATATTCAACATGTGCACCTTCTTTTCGTTTAGTGTGTAAGAAAGGAAAACGCTTTCTTACATGAGTCACCCCTTGAAGATGTCTGACGACAGACAACTATCGGCATCTTATCAAACTTTTCACGAAAAGTAAATGAAAAGCTCTCTCACTCGCCGAATTCTATCTATTGTCTTATTTTCACATGTTCCCTATCTTTTTGCCATTAATAAGTACACAAAGTACGGTGCACCAATGAGTGCAACGATTACACCTGCTGGGATATTCCCGCTATCGAGTACTGTGCGTCCAATAGTATCAGCGACTAATAAAAATAGACCTCCGATTAATAGACTAATCGGCAAAAATAATTGATGCCGTGGACCTACAAGTTGACGAGCAATATGAGGAGCCATCAGTCCTACGAATGAGATTCCACCAGTCACCGAGACCGCTGACGCAGCAAGAGCAACGGCAATGACACTCAAGGTCATACGTTCACGTTCAATTGGCAGTCCAAGCCCTATCGCCACTTGTTCACCTAAACCTAAAATATTTAACCTGTAGGCTTTTATAAGAGCAATCGGTATGAGCACAATCATCCATGGAAGAAGCGATACAACGAATGGCCAATCTGTTCCCCATATATCTCCTGCCAACCAGCGGGCAATAAAATCAACTTTTTCCCGGTCTGCTGAAGATATCAATAACACCATTAAACCCGACAGCGCCATCGAGAATCCAACACCTACTAACACGAGACGCACGGGTTGAACGCCGAGTATACGGTCGTATGAAAAGAAGTAAATCGCAGCAGCTGTTAAAAAGGCTCCTAAAAATGCGATGACGGGCAATGCGTAAACAAATACGCCCACTTCAAGCGGGAAAAATAAGAAGTATATAGCTACGGCAACCCCAGCTCCAGAGTTGATCCCGATAATTCCTGGGTCCGCCAAGTCATTTCGCGTGATTCCCTGCAATAATGCACCTGATAATGCCAATGCCATTCCCGCAAGGAGTGTGACTAAAATACGTGGCAAGCGAATATCAAAGAACACAAACTCTTCTTTAAAGGAACCATTCCCTGACAAGATGGCACCGATTCGGTCATACGATACTGCCGCATCACCAAGACCTAAACTTACAAAGATTGTCGTGAGAATAGCTAAGGCAAATCCACCAAGGTAATACTTTTGTCGTTTTCTAGCCTTTGCATCAATCATCGGAAAGCACCTCCTCCTTTACGAACTAAGAACAGGAAGAAAGGCAAGCCTAAAATAGCTACGACCGATGCAACAGGTGTTTCATAGGGTGCATTGATGGTTCGGGCAACCGTGTCTGCAAAAAGCATGAAGAGAGCTCCGACGACCAATGACATCGGCAACACAAACCGATAATCTGTACCTACAATTGGGCGTACTAAGTGTGGCACCATCAAACCAAAGAACGCTAAATTCCCCACAAGCGCTACAGCTGAACCTGTTAACATCACAACAAGTAAAAACATGATGATTTTCACACGCAGCGTCTTTTGCCCAAGACCTACTGCCACTTCCTCACTTAGACTTAGAATTGTCAAATGACGTGAGTACAGGATAGACACAAGCCCTCCTACTACCACGAACGGCACCATGATGCCTACTTGTGTCCATGTTGTACCAATCATGCCTCCTGCTGTCCACATCGAAACCTGTTGTGAAAGTTTGAAATAGATTCCGACCCCTTCAGCAATCGCATAAAGGAAAGCGGAAATCGCAGCACCTGCAAGTACAATGCGAATTGTCGAAAATCCTTCTGGGTGAAACGAACTCAATCCAAAGACGAGAGCAGCTCCAACAGCGGCTCCTATGAAACAAGCAATCATTACTCCGATATAAGGCAATGATGGAAACAGCGCTAGTCCTACAGCAAGTGCCGCATTAGCTCCCGCTGTGAGACCTAATAGGCCTGGATCAGCGAGCGGATTACGTGTCATCCCTTGAATAATTGCCCCGGAAACGCCAAGAGCCGCGCCAACGAGGGCAGCGGCTACTTCACGTGGAATACGAATTTCTTGAAGGATCACAGCAGCACTGGTCAATTCACCGATACCAAAAGCCGCTAAGACGTCTTTGAATGAAGTGTTCGCTGCACCTACCACGATGGCGAGTACAAATGCAGCAATCAGAACGACAATACTGATTGACAGTTTATAACGAAACGGGTAGTTTTGTAGCTTCCACTTCCACATATTATTCTCCTAAAAATCCGTCTTCAAATGTATCCAATTGGAAATCTAATGTAATCGGGTCATTGAAGTAGAATGCTTTTGAGTCTACTTCGATTACACGGCCCTCTTTCACAGCTGGAATGTTTTTAAATGTTTCTGTTTCTGCAAACGAGTTGTCCGCTTCTGCACTGCGACTCCAAACAATGTAGTCTGCTGCGTATTCTGGGAGTACTTCTGTTGATAACGCATAGTAGCCATCGCTAAGGGCCATTTCTTGCACTTTTTCTGTCATACCAAGCCCCATTGCTTGATATAAGATTTCTGTTCCACGGCCCCAGTTATCGCCGAATACGTACAACTGTTTATCAAAGCTTTCGATAACTGAAACGGTTGTATCTTCTCCGATTTCAGTTTTGATCTGTTCTCCAATTTCTTTTGCGCGTGCATTGAAGTCATCTACCCATGCTTGTGCTTCTTCTTCTTTGTTTAACAATTTACCAATTTCAACGTGTTGTGTTAAGTAGTCCACCTGGCCGTATGTATACGTGACGACTGGTGCAATTTCACTCAACTTATCTACATTTTTCATATCCGATAGACCAATGATTAAATCTGGGTCAAGCTCAATAATTTTTTCTAAGTCCTCATCTGTTACAACTTCCACATCTGCAAGCTCTTCTTGGAAGTTCGGGTTGTCTTTCGCCCATGAGTCAACACCAACAAGTGGGACATCCAGTGCCATCACGTTCCCTGCAAAGGATGCTAGAGAGATAACGCGTTGTGGATTTGCTGGTACTTCAACTGGTCCGTTTTCAGATTCATATGTGATGGTGCCCGATTCTTCTGTTTCTTCTCCTGCCCCTGATTCAGTAGTGGGATCGCCACATGCAGCAAGAACGAGAACAGATGCTAGTATAAGTAAAAATGCATAGATTTTTTTCATATTAATTTTCTCCTCTGATTAAGTTGTAGGTGATACAAATGGGTTTTTGTGTGCGTGGATCTGTACCGATTTCCGCATCGATATTGAATAACTCCCGTAACACGTCTTTGCGAATGACCTCTTCAGAAGTTCCAGCCGTCTTGATCTGGCCAAATTTCATTCCGATGATGTAGTCTGCAAAACGAGCTGCGTGATTGAGGTCATGGAGAACCATAACGATTGTGCGCTTTTCTTCTTGATTTAGCTTTTGCAGCAGTTCAAGAATTTCTAATTGGTGAGCCATGTCGAGATAGGTCGTCGGCTCATCAAGAAAAATCATGTCCGTCTCTTGTGCGAGCGCCATCGCAATCCATACACGCTGTCGCTGTCCACCTGACAAAGAATCGACGGGATGCGTTTCAAAGAATTTGGTCCCTGTCACTTCAAGTGCCCAATCAATAATTTCAAAATCTCGTTTCGTCAGTTTCCCAAAGCGTGATTGGTGTGGGAAACGGCCATAGGAGACGAGTTCTTTGACGGTTAATGCCCCCGCACTGTCCGGCGTTTGAGGAAGCACCGCAATCTTTCGAGCAAGAGACTTGGTGTCTTCTTTTGCAATCAGCTCGCCATCAAGAACGACTGCTCCTTGCTGATGCGGAATGATACGAGTCATCGCTTTCAGTACTGTAGACTTCCCGCAGCCATTTGAGCCAATGATAACGGTAACTTTCTCATCTGGAATCTCTACAGAGAGTTTTTCGACAATGGTTCGGTCCCCATATTTAATTTGTAAGTCTTGTGCATGCAATCGCACCACTGGCCACACTCCCGCTGATAAAGATTCTCAATTTCATTTACAAACCTACTTTAATACGCTACAATCGAGATGTCAACTAATAAATGATAACTTTTCTCAATAAGAATGGGGCGGATGACATGAGAGAGCTATTTGATATAACGATTATTGGAGCAGGTCCAGCCGGCTTGTATTCTACTTTTTATAGTGGTTTGCGCGGTATGAAAACAAAACTGATAGATGCACAGGACGTTCTTGGCGGAAAGTTGAACGTATATATGGAGAAGATGGTGTGGGATGTTGGGGGTCAGCCTCCACTCCCTGCTGCGAAATTAATTGAGCAGTTAGTGACGCAAGCAAAAACCTTCGATCCGACAATTTCCTTGGGTACCAAAGTAACGCACTTGGAGCGCTTAGAGGATGAGAGCTTTGTTGTACATACTGCTACTGGAGAGAAACATTACTCGAAAACCGTTGTACTCGCTCTTGGAAGTGGTATTTTAAAGCCTCAAAAGTTAGCAATCGAAGGCGCAGACCGGTTCGAAGTGGCGAACCTCCATTACGTCGTGAAGTCTCTTGGTCAATTCAAAGACCGGCATGTCGTCATTTCGGGGGGCGGGAATGCAGCCATCGATTGGGCAAACGAACTGGCTCCTCTTGCTGCTTCTGTGACCGTTGTCTACCGGAAAGAAGCATTCACAGGTGCACATGAAGCACAGATTGATCAATTGATGAGAAGCGGTGCGAACTGTTTGTTTAATACAACGATTTGTAAGCTAGTAGCGGATCAGGAAGGTCATGCTATTGAGTGCGTGGAAGTGAAAGATGAAGTGACCGGCGAAATCTCTACGCTTCCGGTCGATGAAGTGATTATCAATCACGGCTATGAGATTGATGCAGAACTTTTGAAGAACAGCACATTTGATTTCGAACTAGACGAGTATTCACGGGTCATTGGTTCTGATTCAAGCGAAACATCGGTTCCGGGAATTTTTGCAGCCGGTGATATCTTGATCCATAGCAGTAAAGTGAATTTAATTGCAGGGTGCTTCCACGATGCGGCAAATGCAGTAAATCGCGCGAAGCTCTACATTGAACCCACTGCGGAGAAAGTTGCGATGGTTTCTTCTCACAATGATGTGTTCAAGGAGCGAAATAAGGAGCTTCAGTATTCTAGTTGATTGGTGCCTGTCACTATTTGGAAACCACTTCCATTTGGTGCCTGTCACCCTTAAAAAGCTGTCGGCTTCAATCTGAACGAACATTCATCGGATGAATACGTAATTTCTTCTGCACTAATCAGGATTTCTTCTACTGAAACTGATTTTTCTTCTACACTAAACGTGATTTATTCTACCGAAGTCATATTATGGAAACTAATACAAAACTCAGACCTGATTTCCTAAGGACCTTACTAGTAAGATCTTATGACTCTTACAATCGACAAGAGGAGGTAGTGAGTTCCTGACCATGTGCAATTTTTTTGATTTGCTGCTGGACATTTAGATGTTGAAGACGCATTATCGAAACTAAAGTTTAGTGTAGTGGAGGGGCTGACTCCAGTGGGATTCCAGTCTGCCGTGAGATCCCGCAGGAGCATGCGACGAGGAAGCTCACGCAGCGCCCTCGGAAAGCAGCCCCACAACGGAACTCAACTTTTCTAGAGCAGCGTTCTCCACATCTACATGGAATCGAGTTGCGCCTCCTAGAAATCCCGCAAAATGCCATCGCGGTCTATGAAGCAAAGAGCGCTTCACAGTCCACGCTGGCATTTCGCACAATTTCTGACCAGTCGGCTCCACATCTAAAAAATCATCCAAACTCTTTTTGATGCTTCTTCTTCCGCTTCAAATAATCCTCATCTTCCCGCAATTTGTCCCAATACTCTTTAAAAATTGCAGCAGATTCTGCTTTTTCATCGTTGATTTGACGCTCTTTGATAGACCCGTCTTCATTGTATTTCCTTCCACCTTTATAATTCGCATAGCGCCTCGCTCGTGTGTACCCCATCTGAATAAACTTGCGCGCCATGTCCATCCCAACAAAGTCATCTTTTTTTCTATAGTCTTCAAATAGCTCCATAATTTCTTCAGCAGACTTTTTGGCGATGTCTGGTGTTTTAAAGCGCCAGTGTGGCAGTATCTCGGATTTGTATGGCTCCACTAGTAAGACGCCTTGTTCACCTCTTCCAACCCGGTAGAGTTCCGGCTGTTTGCGAAAATCAATTACTTCAAAATCTAAGTCATAATCAAAGGGCATCGCATTTCGCTCCTTTTCTCTTTTCTTTAGTAGTCACTACCCTAAAAAAAGATGCATGAAAACAAAAACGAACTTTAGAGTGTTTAAGCCCTTACTAGCAAGACCTTAAGTATCAAAAAGCACTTTCTAGTAAAACCATTACACTCATTTCTCACAAAACAAAAAACCACAACCTGCACACAGGTTGTGGTTCCAGACAATTAGCTACCCATTTTGCGACGCGTCGTACTCACTTTTTTACCCGCTTGTTGCGATTGCATTTTCTTACCGCCAGCATCTCCAGCGTGGTTTGCTTGGCCTTGTTGTTGCTTATTCTTCTTCGCTTCAAGTTGTGCTGCGACAGCTTCTTTCAAAGACATTTTTTTCGGTTGCTCTGACATCCTGTCATCCCCTTCCATTCATGTAGTCTGAACGTATCACGGGAGCCAGTGTGCTGTCAAAGTTATTCGGCAAGATCAAGAGAAATATATTTGATTTCCAAGAACTCATCCATTCCATAATGACCACCTTCACGGCCAATTCCACTTTGCTTGAATCCGCCAAATGGAGCTTGTGGAGAAGATGGAATGCCATCATTTAAGCCAACGATGCCATATTCCAAGTTTTCAGCGATATAGATGCCTGTGTTGATTGATGATGTATAGACATAGGCAGCTAAACCGAAATCCGTATCGTTCGCACGCTCAATTGCTTCGTCCACATCTTTAAATGTAGTAATCGGAAGGAGAGGTCCAAATGTCTCTTCGTTCATACATAGCATATCGTCTGTTGCATTCATAAGTACTGTAGGTTCAAAGAACAAACCTTCTTTAATTTCTCCACCCGTTAATACTTTTGCACCTTTGTCTTTCGCATCTTGAACATGCTTCTCCACTTTTTCAATAGCGTCTTCATTGATGAGTGGACCCACTTTGACGCCTTCTTCTAAACCATTTCCGACTTTCAATTGCTTGGACTTTTCTGCTAAAGCTTGTGCAAATTTATCGGCGATTTTCTCATGCACATATACACGGTTGATACAGACACATGTTTGCCCCGCATTGCGATACTTTGCTGCCATAACATGTTCAACGGCTTTATCAAAGTTTGCATCATCCATGACGATTGACGGTGCATGGCCACCTAGTTCAAGTGATATTTTTTTGACCGTCTCTGCAGCACCTTTCATGAGCTCTTTCCCCACTTCAGTAGAACCCGTGAACGTCAATTTACGCACGCGCATATCTTGCATCCACTCTTCTCCGATGGCTTTCGAGTCTCCAGTCACTACGTTAACGACGCCATCTGGAATCCCCGCTTCTTTTGCCAGTTGTACCATGCGGATTGCAGTGAGTGGTGTTAAGTTGGCTGGTTTGATAACGACTGTACAACCACTTGCAATGGCTGGACCTACTTTACGTGTGATCATGGCTGCAGGGAAGTTCCATGGCGTGATAACGGCTACGACACCTACTGGTTGTTTGTGTACAAAGAGACGCTTATTCGCAGTTGTGGCAGGGATTGTTTCACCATAAATACGCTTCCCTTCCTCTGCATACCATTTGAAGAATCCATTAGCGTATTTCACTTCACCCTTGGCTTCTTCCAAAGGCTTCCCTTGTTCACGTGTCATCAGTTCGCCAAGTTCGTCTGTATGTTCATCCATCAGACGTGCCCATTCTGCTAACTTTTCAGTACGTTCGTAGGCGGATAGCTTCGACCACGTTTTGAACGCTTCAAAAGCCGCGTCTGTTGCTTGACGTGCTTCCGTCTTTCCACCTTTAGGGACAGTTCCGACGACCTCACCTGTTGCTGGATTTGTGACCTCTTGTTGTTCTAAGTCTTGGCCTGTCTCTTTTCCATCTATAATTAGTGAATAGTTCATCGTTCCACTCCTTTTTTATGTTGGTTCTGTAAGTTTACCACTGTAAGCAGCACGGTAAACGTTACGAATATCCTCTTCATGAAGTGGAAGTGGACTTCTCGCGAGAATCCGTTTTTGTTTGACCCCATCTTGCGTCAAAGATTCAATGGCGGATTCCGGAATATCAAACTCTTGCAATGTATGCGGAATTCCAACGTCTTTTACGAGTCGTACGAGTTCGTCCACACAAGCATACGAGGCTTCTTCATCACTCATTAGCGCGGCATTGCCGCCTAATGCTTCGAAAATATCACGCATCCGCTTCTCTGACGACTTCCGGATATAGTTCATGACGTATGGAAGCAAGACCGCATTCGATTCTCCGTGTGGAATGTGGAACTGACCACCAAGTGGATACGCAAGTGCGTGGACACCCGCGACCCCTGCATTGAAGAATGCTAGCCCTGCGATGTAACTGCCGTGACTCATCGCTGTGCGCGCCTTTTTGTTTTCTCCATCATGCACCGCTCTACGAATTGAGCGGCTCATCAACCGGATCGCGTGTAGTGCTAGTGCATCGGACGTAGGAGAAGCGTTGACAGATACGTAGGCTTCAATAGCGTGCGTTAAGGCATCGACACCTGTAGCTGCAGTGACGCGAGGCGGGACTGTGACGGTTAGTGCTGGATCAACTATAGCGACATCAGCAATCAATGCTTCGTGAGCAATTACGTCTTTTGAAGAATCAAGAGACAATACTGAAATATTCGTGACCTCTGAACCTGTGCCAGCCGTTGTTGGAATTAAAATTTTCGGTAGTCCTTTTTCGGTGATGGAACGAGTCGCTGTCAGATTTAAGTAATCTGCAACGTCACCTTCATTCTTCGCAAGGACTGCAGCGAGCTTCGCTAAGTCCAGTGCACTGCCTCCACCAAAACCTACGACTAGGTCGAAGTTTCCTTCTCGAGTGAACTTCACGAGTCGTTCTCCAAGAGCAAGAGGTGGTTCAGGTTCAACATCAGTAGAAACTTCGACTTCCCACCCTTTTTCACGAAGTGGTTCTGTTGCACGTGCTGTCAATCCGAGTTTTGCGAGCATAGGGTCTGTGATGACCAAAATTCGTTTTGGATTGAATTTCTCGACCTGTGGAACAAGTTCTTCAAGTGATCCCCAACCTGTGAAACTAAGTGGTGCAAATACCAACTGCGAATAACTCATCCAATCTCTCCTTACTCGTAGTAACCTTCTGTGGATTTTCTAAAATTAGCAAATTGATTGGCATCATGGCCGAACCACACTTGTGAATTGGTTTCTTTTGCTAACTTGCGAATCCGTTCAACAGTCGCATTGTAGCCAACCGAATCATAGAGTATACCCGGTGGTTTGACAGGTGGGCCAAAGCTCTCTGCGGTGTAAATGGCATCGGATGCTAAAATGATGCCACCCGTTTCCGGCATATCAATGCGGAGGCCGAGCATTCCCCAAGCATGACCGCTTCCGAAGTTCAGCACTTCTACTCCCGGAAGTAATTGTAAACGGTCTTCGGAACGTTTGATTGTATTCCATTGGAGATTGTTTTTGATCCACGCATCAATATCTCCCCATACATAGGCACCTTCTTTTTGATTGCGCGCGTATGTTTGAAGTGTGCCGTTAAACTCGTCTTCATGCACGATAATTTGTGCATTTGTAAACAGTTCTAGACATCCAGCGTGGTCCAAATGAAGATGGGATGCGACCACGTATTTGATATCTTTTGGGTGTACTCCAAGTTCTCCTAAACGATTGTGTAAGTAGCAGGCTTCCGGCATATCAATTGGAAACATTTGTTGCGTCGCTTGACCCCAGCGTCCTTCAGGTCCCATCGAGTTTGGGTTACAAGCGGTATCAAATAGTATTTTTCCTTCGGGGTGATCAATCAGTACGGTGTAGACAGGGAATTCAACAAACTCAGTGGGTGCAGTAGGATTCGTAATCGTTGCCGGGTTGTGCATCGCAATCATCCAGTTCTTGTCCATGCGCATCCGGCCATTGTCCATTACATATAACTTTTTTTGCGGTTGAATAATATGTGCCACTCTGATTTCCTCCTTTTTATCCCGTGAAAGAAGCAACAAACGGTTCTACTTGATAGTGCTCGATAGCCCCACCCCCTTAAAATGGTTACGTATTCATTTTACTGAAAGCGATTTCATTATGTGGTATCGCTTTTGTTGTAAGTTGTTGTCGTTCCACGCTCAATCAATTGAACTGGCAATGTTTTTTGAATCCACCTTGTTTGTGTTTTTTCCATTAATTGAAACAACGCTTCAATGCCAAGCTCTCCTAGATTGCTGGTGGACTGCGCAGAGACTGTCGTTAAATTGAAAGATGCATGTCGGCTCCATGTCACATTGTCGATACCCATCACACTAATATCTTCTGGAATTCGGTAGCCAAGCTCTTGCAACACATCCAACGCATAAATCGCAATGGAATCTGTCGCAGCAAATAGTGCACTCGGTCTCTCCGATTGCTCAAGCAGTTGCAATATCCGTTCACGAATTGCTTCCGCGCTCGTATCCGTCTCCACTATCCATTTTTCGTTGGGGACGTATCCATTCTCTATCATCATTTGTTGGAACCCTTTTAATCGGCCGGCAAACGTGCTCATTGTGAGCGGTCCCCCTATCCAGGCAATGTTTGTATGTCCGAGTGCTAGCAAATGTTCGGCGCCAAGCCTACCCGCCTGTTCATTGTCAATTTCAATATAATGACTCTCTTCATGCGGTTTCCGATTAAAATAGACAAATGGTACATTGAATCGAGATAATCTCGAATGTATCGGATCATCTAAATAAATAGACGATAAGATCATGCCATCCACTTTGGATTGGGCGAGACTCTCAAATACTCTTTCATTACTTCCAAAGTCTTCAAAGTGAACAGCTACTTGATACCCACGCTGTCTCGCAAATCGGATAATGGCTGTGACAGAATCCGCGAAAAATGGATTATGTAGAGGGCCAGATACAAGAGCAATAGATTTTGTAGAATTGCTGACAAGGGATCGTGCGATTGAATTCGGATGATAATTCAGTGCTTCAATTGCCTCAATTACTTTTTTACGAGTCTTTTCTTTCACTGATTCCGGTGTATTTAAAACACGTGAAACGGTCGTTTGAGAAACACCAGCAAACTTCGCCACATCTTTTGAAGAAACCATGTTTTTCTCCCCCATCAAATTACCGCCATCATAATCTATTCACGCTTTCATTGTCAAGAATTTTCAGATAATAAAAAGAGCATACATAAGTATGCCCTTGAAACTCATTGCTTTATAACTTTCGGTTTTCGCCGCATCTGCTGCAATAAGAACAAAAATACTCCAGCGAGAACAAGGACTCCACCAACCAGTTGCCAACCTGTTAAACGTTCTCCTAGAAGCCAAACAGCAAGTAATGTAGCCCCAACCGGTTCTCCGAGGATACTCATCGAAATCGTTGTAGCGTTGACATAGTTCAATAACCAGTTGTTGATCATATGCGAAATTGTCGGTACAACCGCCAGCAGAACAAAAATTCCCCACTCTTGACCAGAATATCCCGTAAACTGTACACCGGCAATCAAGTTATACAAAACCAGTGCAATCCCTGCAAACCCAAAAACGGAAAAACTATAAATCCAGTGTGAGACTTTTTTTACTGCACTCTGCCCAATCAGCAAATATCCAACGACTGCGATGACACTTAAGAAGGAAAGAATATCTCCTAAAATCGCAGCAGAACTGAGTCCGAAATCTCCCCATCCAATCATTACGGCTCCCACGACTGCAACTCCCATCGTGACCAAGGCTGCTCGCGTCGTCCGTTCACGGAACACAATAAATCCACCAATCAATGACACAATCGGTTGTAGAGCAAGAATGATAGTCGAACTTGCCACGGTAGTCAGTTTCAACGAACCGAACCATAACGCAAAATGAAGGGCGAGAAACACGCCAGAAAACGCGAGAAGTCGCCATTCTCTAGCTGTTACGTGTTTGAATTCAGCACGTCGCACCCAAACAACCGGAAGCAAAAACAAAGTCGCAAGCAACATTCGGTACATACTCAAAATCGTTGCAGGTGCATCCGACCATTTTACGAAAATGGCAGCGAATGAAATCGCCACGATTGAAATAAACAGAGGAAAAATAATCTTAGGTGAAGATTCTTGTGCCAACTCGTACACGTCCTAACCAAATAAAATAGTAGATACATAAATGACAACCGTGACCGTCAACGCGCTCACAATTGTTGAAAATAATACCGTCTGTGCTGCTGTATCCGCATCCACATCATATTCTAATGCCAGGCTAGCGCTATTACGAGATGTCGGAAACGCACTTGCAATCAGTAACGACTGCGCAATTACACCGTCTAGCCCTAGAGCAAGAATCAAACAGAAGGCAATGACTGGTCCCATGAATAACCGGAAAAAGCTGCTGAGAAAGACTGTCTTATTGATGATCGACTTCACTTCGATGGTCGATAATTGAGCACCGAGTGTAATCAAAGCAACCGCAACAAACCCATCTGCTACATAATCAATTGGAATTCGAATGGGTGCAGGTATGGGGAGTGCGAAAATATTTAAAAGTGCACCTAAAACAAGTGCTAACACAATCGGCATCTTTAGCACTTCTTTTACAATGGCAGCACCGGATTTTGTAGTAGAAATCAAATTATAGAGTCCATATGTATAAGTAGTGATATTTTGCAAAATAACCATAATAACTTGAATAGCTACACCTACAGGATTGGCCACAAACAAAAGTTGCGCAACCGGTAATCCGTAATTTCCAGAGTTAATCAGTACAATACTATTTTTAAATACTGCACTTTCTTCCCGTGGCAATTCCAGCAATTTGGCCCCAAGCGACCCAAGAGCCATTTGAGACAAAATAAAAAGTACGATAAAAACGATAACTTGCGACAAAACAGAAAGTGAAATCACTGTTTCATATAAATTAATGAATACAGCTGCCGGCATAAAACAATAGGTCACAAGATGCGACAAAGCTTTTAAACGGAATTTAAATTTCACTTGTAAGAGTGCACCTAATCCAAGCAAGATAAGGATTGGGACGATGATTTGAAAGAATAGCAATGTAAAATACGCCATAACTCGCTCCCCCCCTCTGCTTTCATACTAGACCTCTTTTTGAATTCTGCCAACATTCTTTTTTCGTAAAACGAAGCGTTTCAGTTCGCTATTTTATTTTTGAGTCCGTATAATAGGTGAGTACTGAAAAGAAAGTGAGAAAAAAAGATGACAAAAGATCAAAAGAAAAAATTAGCAATTTTGATGCTCAACATGTTCATTGCCGTCGGAAGCTTTGGATTGATCCTTCCGATTTTACCTGAATACCTTCGTGAACTAGGTGAAGGAGGCACTGCAGCCGGGATGATTATCGCCTTGTTTGCAGGTGCTCAATTGATTTTCTCGCCAATCGGCGGACGTTGGACGGACCAATATGGTCGTCG
This sequence comes from Chryseomicrobium imtechense, assembly GCF_041475995.1. Taxonomy (NCBI): domain Bacteria; kingdom Bacillati; phylum Bacillota; class Bacilli; order Caryophanales; family Caryophanaceae; genus Chryseomicrobium; species Chryseomicrobium imtechense. The sequence goes on from NZ_JBGOBM010000006.1 coordinate 60,193, forward strand.
CAAAATGATTATTCTCGGCCTCTTTGGTTTAGGATTCTCTATGTTATTGTTCTACCTCGCACCAAGTATTCTATTTGTGTACATATCCCGCTTCATTGGTGGGGTAGGAGCCGCGTTCTGTATCCCTGCAATTTTCGCGTACGTAGCGGATATCACAACGATGGATCAACGTGCAAAAGGCAACAGCTTTATCTCTGCCTCGATGTCTTTAGGTATCGTTGTAGGTCCTGGTATTGGTGGATTTTTAGCGGAATATGGAACAAAGACACCGCTATTAGTTTCTGCAATCGTCGGACTACTGGCGGTTGTAATTTCCTACTTCACTTTGCAAGAAAGTCAACCAGAAGGCGACGTGATGACGCGTCCACAGTCTTCTTTACTGGATGACGTGCTGCAATCTCCTAAAAAGCCGTACTTCATTCCACTGATTATTATTATGGTGATGAGCTTCGGTCTGATTGCGTATGAAACGGTCTTAGGTTTGTATGTCGATGCGGCGTTTGGTGCGACTGCCCAACAAATTGCTTGGATGATTACAGCCACAGGAGCTGTCAGTGTTGTCATTCAATTATTTGTTGTCGACTATTTGGTACGACGTTTCGGAGAGCCTGTGCTATTGATCGTCTTCTTAGCAATCGCGGCTCTTGGTTTCTTCCTATCCCTTATCGCGACGAGTTTTGCGATGTTCTTCGGAATTACGTTACTTGTATTCCTAGCAACGTCTCTACTTCGTCCAGTCTTGACGACGATGATTTCTAAGATGGCTGGAAAAGAGCAAGGCCTTGCGATGGGTCTGAACAACTCGTATATGAGTATCGGGAATATTTTAGGACCGCTACTTGCAGGCGCTGTGTATGATATTGACATGAAGTATCCCTTCATGCTCGGTTTGGTCGTGTTGCTTGCAACGTTGATGTTATCGATTAGTTGGAAGCGCAAGGCTTCCCTACCAACTGCATCCTCTTAATCGTTTCATTCAACCGTAGATTCATTGATTCGGTGTATAATCAATCCAAAGATAGTAGTTTTCTCATACGAAAGGGCTGGTGTCGCGATATGCCGTTTGAAGGACAAAAAATTTTACCTGCTATCCAATCTATGAAAGACTTTGACAAAATGCTGACCTATTCTTTTCGTTACGGTGTGTTTTTGAATTTACATGTAGGGATGTTAAAAAGCGCTTTCGATTATGCAAGGTCTAAAAACAAAAAAATGTTTCTTCATATGGATTTGATTCAGGGCTTGTCAAACGATGAATTTGCGACTGAGTATGTGTGTCAAGTGATCAAACCATACGGAATTATCTCAACAAAAAGTAGTGTTATCAAAAAAGCTAGGCAACTGAATGTCAAGGCTATCCATCGTACCTTTGTTATTGACTCAAATGCTTTAGATCGAAGCGTTCAATTGATTAATAAATCAGATCCTGATTATATTGAACTTTTACCAGGTGTTGTTCCTAAAGTAATTGAACGTGTAGGGATTACAACTGGTAAACCTATAATCGCAGGTGGCTTAATCGAAACAGAGCAAGAAGTTGAAGAAGCACTCCGAGCTGGCGCCATTGCGATCACGACCTCTTCTATTGCTTTATGGACGGCCTTCTCTTGAAAACAGAATAGTATGGCTACACGTTGACACCGCTTTCATTGTTTGATATGTTAGTCACAAGTTAATATTCAGTGTAGAGAATCAAGAGACCCACTGGTGCTTCCACAATTCATGAATTGTGGAACCTATCTATGGGTCTTTTTATTTTATAAAAACCAACATTTACCAAGAGAGGGAGCAATGTATATGAGTGAATTTTTGGCAGAATTAATCGGTACAGCTATTTTGATTATCTTTGGAGCAGGGGTTTGTGCAAATGTAAATTTAAACAAATCGTTTGCACGGAATAGTGGATGGATCGTCATCTCGTTTGGATGGGGTCTTGGAGTCGCTATGGCAATTTATGCAGTCGGACAATTTAGTGGAGCTCATTTAAATCCTGCAGTAACACTTGGATTAGCCTTTAACGGAGATTTCGCTTGGGCGAAAATCCCATTATATATCTCGGCTCAAATGATTGGCGCTTTCATAGGTGCAACAATTGTATGGCTACACTTTTTACCGCATTGGAAAGCGACAGAAGATCCGGCAACCAAGTTGGGAGTATTCTCAACTAGCCCTGCCATCCCTCACTATTTCTCCAATGTATTAAGTGAACTCATTGGTACTTTTGTGTTAGTTCTTAGCATTTTAGCAATTGGGGCAAATGAATTTACAGAAGGCTTGAATCCATTTATTGTGGGGATGCTCATAGTAGCATTAGGACTTTCTTTAGGTGGAACGACTGGGTATGCCATCAATCCAGCTCGTGACCTTGGACCGAGAATTGCTCACTTTCTCTTACCGATTGCAGGCAAAGGAAAATCAAATTGGGGATACGCTTGGGTTCCTGTATTAGGTCCAGTCCTCGGAGGGTCATTGGCAGGAGTATTTTACAAGGCGTTCTTTACAAATGACGTCACAATTTGGTTCTGGATTGTTTTAGGTACAACAGTCCTTTGCTTACTGGCTTTATTAGTAGTAGACAAAAGAGAATCTCAAGCTGAAAAAAACAAAAAATTATTTGCTTAGAGGAGATTATAAAATGGAAAAATATATCTTATCACTAGATCAAGGAACGACGAGTTCAAGAGCAGTCTTATTTAATATAAAAGGTGAAATCGTAAAAATCAGCCAAAGAGAATTTACACAGATTTTCCCCAAGCCAGGTTGGGTCGAGCATAATGCAAGCGAAATTTGGGGATCTGTTTTGGCTGTAATTGCCACTGTTTTATCTGAATCTGGAGTGAAACCGGACCAAATCGCAGGAATAGGTATTACAAATCAACGAGAGACAACCGTAGTATGGGATAAAGAAACTGGCTTACCCGTCTATAATGCTATCGTATGGCAATCTCGACAAACTGCTGATATTTGTGAAGAGTTAAAAGCACAAGGTCATAATGATTTGTTTCGTCGCAAAACAGGTTTGCTAATTGACGCTTACTTTTCAGGTACAAAAGTAAAATGGATTCTAGATAACGTTGAAGGGGCAAGAGAAAAAGCAGACGAAGGTAAATTACTTTTTGGTACCATTGATTCTTGGTTGATTTGGAAGCTCTCAGGAGGAAAAGCGCATATTACAGATTACTCGAATGCGTCCCGAACACTGATGTACAATATTCATGATTTAGAATGGGATCAAGAGCTGCTTGATATTTTAGGAGTACCAAATTCGATGTTACCTGAAGTGAAATCCTCATCTGAAATTTATGCGAAAACAGTAGATTATCACTTCTTTGGACATGAAATTCCAATTGCAGGTGCTGCGGGTGATCAGCAAGCTTCATTATTTGGACAGGCTTGTTATTCAGAAGGTATGGGTAAAAACACCTACGGTACAGGATGCTTTATGTTAATGAACACTGGTGAAAAAGCCGTTTCTTCATCTCATGGCTTGTTAACTACTCTCGCATGGGGCATTGATGGAAAAGTAGAATATGCATTAGAAGGCAGTATTTTCATTGCGGGAAGTGCCGTTCAATGGCTTCGAGATGGAATGAGAATGATCAAAGATGCTCAATCTACTGAAGACTATGCAAAACGTGTTGATTCAACTGACGGAGTTTACGTTGTACCTGCTTTTGTAGGTCTTGGAACACCGTATTGGGATAGTGAAGTCCGAGGTGCAGTGTTTGGATTAACAAGAGGTACAACAAAAGAACATTTTATTCGGGCGACACTTGAATCCATAGCCTATCAAACAAAAGATGTACTGAATGCAATGGAGAAAGATTCAGGTATCCAGCTTAAAAAGTTACGCGTCGATGGTGGAGCTATTCACAATGATTTTCTCATGCAATTCCAAAGTGATCTCCTAGACGTAACTGTTGAGCGTCCAGTAATTGGGGAAACTACTGCTTTAGGCGCAGCCTATTTAGCAGGACTTGCTGTTGGTTTTTGGAAGAGCCGTGATGAAATTGCAGACATGTGGAAAGTGGATAACAATTTCGAGGCCAAAATGTCTGAAGAGCTTCGCACAGACCTCTACTCGGGTTGGAAAAAAGCTGTGACAGCAGCTATGGCTTTTAAATAATACGAATTTATGATAGAATTTACTTAAGTTAATAAATGGGTACAGAATGAGAGAGGCCTGAATTCATTATGATGCATGCATCATAATGTGATTCAGCCTCTCTTTTTTTTATCTAAAAAATTCGTTTATTTAGAGAACCACATACACTAAAACTGAAAGGCGGAAGTAAAGTGATACAAAATTTTTCGAGTCTAAATAGAGACGCGCAAGTAAACAAGATGAGCCAACAGGAATACGATTTAATTGTCATTGGCGGAGGGATTACTGGGGCCGGTATTGCTCTTGACGCTGTAACAAGAGGAATGAAAGTTGCTGTTGTTGAGATGCAAGATTTTGCAGGTGGAACATCTAGTCGATCTACCAAACTTGTCCATGGTGGACTGCGTTATTTAAAACAATTCGAAGTGAAAATGGTGGCTGAGGTCGGGAAAGAGCGGGAAATCGTCTACGAAAACGGACCTCATGTTACGACACCAGAATGGATGCTTTTACCTATCCATAAAGGTGGAACATTCGGAAAGGTAAGCACATCCTTTGGTTTGCGTGTTTATGACTATTTAGCTGGCGTCAAAAAGAAGGAGCGACGCAAGATGCTTTCTGCTCAGGAAACGCTAGCTCATGAACCTTTAGTAAAAAAAGATGGATTACGCGGAGCTGGGTATTATGTAGAATATCGTACCGATGATGCACGATTGACCCTTGAAGTCATAAAAAAAGCTGTGGAATACGGAGCAGACATAGTCAATTACGTGAAAGCACAACGCTTTATCTATGATCAAAAAAAGATTACTGGAATTGAAGTGATGGACCAATTATCTGGTACACCCTATATCCTCTCAGGAAAAAGAGTTGTAAATGCAGCGGGCCCATGGGTCGATGAAGTCCGAAGCCTGGATTACTCCAAAAACTCAAAACAATTGAGATTAACTAAAGGTGTTCACTTGGTAGTAGACCAATCCGTCTTCCCTTTAAAGCAAGCTATTTATTTTGATACGCAAGATGGTAGAATGATGTTTGCCATACCGCGTGACGGCAAAGCCTATGTAGGCACCACAGATACACTTTTTGATAAAGATAATGATATTGCGAATCCTAAGATGACTGTTGAAGACCGTCAGTATATTTTAGATGCCATTCATTATATGTTCCCAACAGTTCACGTAACGGTTGATGACGTTGAATCGAGCTGGGCTGGCGTTCGTCCACTTATATTTGAAGAAGGCAAAGACCCCTCTGAAATATCGCGTAAAGATGAAATTTGGGAGCAAGAAAGTGGACTAATCACAATAGCTGGGGGCAAGTTAACAGGATACAGAAAAATGTCAGAGCACGTAGTTGACCTTGTCTCTAAGCGTTTAAAATCAGAAACGAAACAAACCTTTAAAAAATCTAAAACAATTCATTTACCTATCTCTGGAGCGGATTTTGGGGGCTCTCAAAATTATCATTCCTTCGTTGAAAAGAAGGCTCTTGAAGCAGTTAAGTTCGGGTTAACTCCGGATGAAGGCCGTCATTTCGCCTCATTTTATGGCTCGAATGCAGATCAAATTTTCAAAATAGCACATGCTGCAACTGGGATGAAAATGGACGGTTCTTTGACACTCGCTGTTTATTCCGAAGTCGTCTATGCCGTGCAAAATGAAATGATCGTGAAACCTGTAGATTTCTTTATTCGCCGCACGGGAAGATTGTTTTTCGATATCAATTGGGTCCAACTTCACAAAGCATCCATTCTAGAGCTTATGAAAAATCTGTTAGGCTGGGATGAAGCAACCTATAAAACATACCAAGAGGAATTAGAAAAAGAAATTCACGATGCCATAATTGCCCTTCGTTAATTTCTCCTTGGCTTAAAAAATATAAAAAGATATATAGTGACTAGCACTATAGTAAACTCAGTTCCTTTCTCTTGGAACTGAGTTTTTAATTCCTCTTACCTATAATCTCTTTCATAAAATGTTCTACTTCTTCAGCTGTAGATAGAGACATGATATGACTCAAATGACCTTCCCACTTAGATTTTGAGAGTTGTGAAATCCGGGAACGAGCTTTTAAAATTGAGGAAGCACTCATTGAGAATTCATCGAGCCCGAGAGCTAGAAGTATGGGTATAGCTATGTCATCTTCTGCCATTTGACCACACATGCCTACCCATTTACCTTGCTGATGAGCAGCATCAATTACATTTTTCACTAAGCGTAGAATTGCCGGATGATAAGGTTGGTATAAATAAGAGACTCTTTCGTTCATGCGATCCGCTGCAAGTGTATACTGGATCAAATCATTTGTACCGATAGATAAGAAATCCGCCTCTTTAGCGAAATGATCTGCAATTACAGCCGCTGAAGGCACTTCCACCATCATACCTATTTCTATCGATTCACTTACCGCGATTCCTTTTGAAATAAGCTGTTCTTTTTCTTGAATGAGTATTGCTTTAGCCTTCCTAAACTCGTCAAGAGTGGCAATCATGGGGAACATTATTTTCAAATTACCGTGCACACTTGCCCGCAGAAGTGCTCGGAGTTGTGTTCGGAACATATCTTGCATTTCTAAAGAAAGTCGTATTGCTCGAAGACCTAAATACGGATTCATTTCATCAGGAAGCTTAAAATAGGGAAGTTCTTTATCTCCACCACAATCTAAAGTACGGATGACTGTAGGTCTGTTTTTCATACAATCCAGCACAGATTTATATGCTTCGTATTGCTCTTCTTCACTGGGAAAAGAATCTCGTCCCATGTACAAAAATTCCGTTCGGTATAAACCGATGCCTTCACTACCGTTTTCAATTGCTCCTTTAACATCTTCGGGGGTTCCAATATTGGCAGCGAGCTCTACTCGATGTCCATCCAATGTAACAGTAGGTTTGTTTAAATACTTTGTCATCTCTACTTTATTGGCTTCTAGATCGGCACTTTTAGCTCGATATGCAGAAATAATTTCTTCACTGGGGTTAACATAAACTCTTCCTTCTATTCCATCCACAATAACCACTTGGCCGTTCTCTATAGTCGAAGTTGCTGTGTTCGTTCCAATTACTGCTGGAATTTCAAGGGTGCGAGCAAGTATTGCAGTATGTGAAGTCCGACTGCCTCTATTGGTAACAAAACCTTTAACGAAATCAAGATTTAGTAGGGCTGTTTCAGAAGGAGACAAATCGTTCGCTATAACAATCACTTCTTCAGAAATGAGCGATAGATCAGGAAGTGTTAGACCTACTAGATGAGTTAGTACTCGTTTTGCGACATCGCGAATATCTGCCGTTCTTGCTCTTATGTACTCATTGTCCAAAGCATCGAACATGGCAATGAACCTATTTGTCGTTTCTTGAAGTGCCAATTCTGCATTTAAGCCCCTACCAATTTTTTCTTTAATCGGACCTATGAATTCAGGGTCTTTCAAGACTAAAAGATGCGCAGTAAAAATTGCTGATGTATCTGACCCCAATTTAAGTTGTGTCTGCTTTTTTATTTCTTTCAATTCGTCTTCAGCAGCAAAAATAGCCGATTCGAAACGCTTAATTTCTTTATCCGTATTGGTAACAGCTTTTTTTTCGATAGGTAAAGCAGTGTCTTCTATACGAAGTGCTTTGGCAATAGCAATTCCATTTGATGCTGCTAAGCCCGCAATAGACTTCATCCTGTAGCCAATCCTTCAGTTTTCATTAACGCATCTACAACAGCCATTAAATCTTCTTCGTCAGAACCGTCGGCAATAATTTTGATCGTGCTATCTTTTGAAATGCCTAACGACATAAGACCCATAATCGATTTCATATTTACTTGTCTTTCTTGATATTCAAGCTTTACTTCAGAGGTAAATGGTGTCACTGCTGCTACCAAGGTGGCAGCGGGTCGTGCATGAAGGCCTTCTACACTTGTAATTTTATAACTTCGTTCAATCATCTTATTCTCCTTTCTAGTTTCACTGGAATTATTAAAGGAAATGAAACATAACTCCTTCTTCACCTTACTTAAGATTTTAAACTTACCATAGGGTAATGACTAGTATGACGGTAGTATCATGACAAATTCATTATTTTATATGAACAAATGGTTACTTTATTTAGATATTTCCATGAACATCCGGAATGATCGTTTGAACAAGACGAAACAACAAAACCTGCCTTTCTCATTGTTTGAGAAAAGCAGGTTTGTTTTAGTTCTCAGCTAGAGCAAGCAGAGCCTCCGTCATGACGGCGACACCTTTCACGCAATCCGATAACTCCGTCCACTCATCTGGTGAATGACTTTTCCCATTGTGACTCGGCACAAATACCATGCCAGACGGAACATACTTCCCCATAATCATGGCATCATGACCGGCACCACTGACAAGCGGCATGGTAGAAAGGCCGCACTTTTCGGCGGCTTCTCGAATCACTTGTTGGATTTGATCTGGCACTAACACAGGAGGAATTTGCACATCTTGTTCCACTACAACTTCTAAACCACGTCGTTCTGCAATTTCATATGCAGCTTGTTGGATGCGAGAAAGTAGCTCCGCACGTGTATCCTCATAAATATCACGCACATCTACCGTTACTTGCGTCTCGCCTGCAATCACGTTCGACCCGTTCGGATGAACATGCAGTTTCCCCACAGTTGCTACAGCTGTTTCGTTGATTTCACGGGGGAACTTTTCAACAGCTAAAATAAGTTCTGCTGCAGCAGGCACCGTATCTTTCCTTGCATCCATGGGTGTGTTACCAGCATGGTCGGTATTGCCTTTGTATGTTGCTGTCAGCCAGGCAGGACCAGCAATTCCTTCAACGACCCCTATATCTGTACCTGTTGCTTCGAGTTTCACGCCCTGCTCGATATGGAGTTCAAGAAAGGCATGGATTTCTTCAGGGTGACGTTTATGCTTTTGTACATCTTCGGCAGTAAAACCACTTTCTTGCATTGCATCGACAAGCGCAACTCCCTCATCATCGGAAAAACGTAGCAAGTCTTGGTACGTCACTTCTCCCATCAACACACGGCTCCCGAAAATTCCGTTACGGAAACGCGCGCCTTCCTCATCCACAAAGACAACGACTTCAATTCCACGCTTCGGCTGAATCCCTCGCTCCTGCATCGCTTTGATTGCAAGCAGACTGCTGATACAACCAAGAGGACCATCAAATGCTCCTCCGTTAGGTACGCTGTCTAAATGCGATCCCGTCATGACAACAGGCAGCGTTGAATCTTGCCCTTTATACAGACCATAAAGATTGCCGATTGCATCTTCCCGCACTTGTAACTTTACTTCTTGCATCCAACGCACAAATACGGCTTTTGCTCGTGTTTCGGTATCAGTATAGGGAAAGCGGTGCATCCCGCCTTCAGATGTCCTACCAATTTGCATAAGTTCATTTAATTTGTCAGCGATTTCTTGCGCATCAATCCCAGGGAAAGTCGGAACATCTTGCAAGTTTTGCACTAAACGTTCGTATGTAAACATCATTCTCCTCCTAACGGATACTCAATAACTGCTCCTGGTCCTAATGGTAGTCCTAAGAAGTACCAAATCGCAAAGAATACGATCCACGCAACCCCAAAGACAATCGAGTACGGGAGCATGATGGAAATGAGTGACCCAAGTCCCAAGTTTTTATCATAGCGTTTAGCGAGTGCGAGCAAGATAGCAAAGTAAGCAAACATCGGCGTAATCGGATTTGTGATCGAATCACCAATACGATATGCAAGTTGAGTGAATGCCGGGCTATAGCCGAGTAGCATAAACATCGGAACAAAGACAGGTCCCACAATCGCCCATTTAGCTGAAGCCGATGCAATGAAAAGATTCAAGAAGGCGGAGAACAAGATGAAACCGATCAATAACGGCAACCCCTTAAAGCCAATCCCTTGTAAAAGTTCTGCTCCGTTCACTGCCATGATGATGCCGAGATTACTCCAATTAAAATAAGCAATGAACTGTGCTGCAAAGAACGCGATGATGATATAAAGTCCCATCGAACTCATCGCCTTCCCCATCTCGTTCGCTACATCTTTATCGTTACTTAAAGCTTTTGTAGTGAAACCGTAAGCAAGTGCCGGGAATAGGAAGAGCCCCATAATGACAGGCACTAAAGAACTCATAAACGGAGAAATGACAATGCCTCCGTCTTCTCCACGCAACCAGCCATTTTCCGGAACGATTGTAAGTGCAATTAACGAAAGGAATACAAGTGTTGCAACACCTGCAAGCTTTAGCCCTTTTACTTCAACAGCTTGCAAAGGCTCCATTGAAAGCTTCGGACCTGTGTATTCCGGAAGACGTGGCTCGACGATTTTTTCTGTCACCCAGATCGCGAGTGGCACGATGATGAAACAAGATCCGAACAAGAAGTAAAAGTTCATTGCCGGATTGACGACAATATCCGGATTCACAATCTCAGCAGCTGTTTGTGTAAACCCTGCAAGTAAGGCATCCAACATATTGACAATCAAATTGGCACTGAAACCACCTGCAACCGCTGCATAGGCAGCAGCCATCCCAGCAATCGGGTGTCGCCCCACACTCATGAATACTAGTGCTGCAATTGGCGGTAAGACGATAAAACCAGCATCTCCCGCCATGTTAGCAAGTACACCTGCAAATACAATGGCAAACGTAATCATCTTCTTAGGTGCCGCTTGAACGACCTTACGAAGAAGAGCAGAAATTAGACCCACACCTTCGGCAAGTCCGACCCCAATCATGGTTACGAGCACAAGACCCAGTGGTGGGAAACTCGCAAAGTTTGATACCATTTTCGTCATAATCTCTTGAAAGCCGGTTTTCGTTAATAGGCTGATTGCTTTTACTTCCTCGTTTGTCCCTGGGTTTACCACAGACAAGCCGGCCATCGCTGCAAAATGAGAGACTACTAAAATAGCTAAAGCAAATAAGATAAACAGGGTGACTGGATCCGGCAGTTTGTTTCCAACCTTTTCAACGATATCTAAAAATCTCGATAACAATCCGCGCTTCTTCGTAACTTCCATAAGACTCTCCTCCAACTTTTCAGAAAATTAATAGTTTTCATTATAACGCTTTATCCAGATAAAGCTATGTGTGTTTATCCAAAATGAAATTCTATTCATTGTATAAATGAACAACTAAACTTCACTTACTTTGTGTAACTATCCATAGATATTGGAATTTGTCAGTGTATAATGAAAAGTAGTAAAATTCATGGAGGTTAGAAAATGTCTACAACATCCGAACTATTTGCACAAATCGAAGGTTTATATGATGAGATGGTGGCCATACGTCGTCATCTTCATGAAAACCCTGAACTATCTTTTGAAGAAGTAGAGACCCCAAAATTCATTGCAAACTATTTAACTGAACTGGGAGTTGAAGTGGAAACCGGTGTTGGCGGGCGTGGTGTCATTGGAAGAATTTATGGCGGAAAGCCCGGCAAGACTGTCGCACTGCGGGCAGATTTCGATGCGTTAGCTATTCAAGATGAGAAAGATGTTCCTTACCGCTCAAAGGTCGCCGGAAAGATGCATGCTTGTGGACACGACGGGCACACGGCAACTTTATTGGCAGTAGCAAAAGTGTTACAAACAAATCGTGAACTTTTGACAGGAAATGTTGTACTTATTCATCAATTCGCTGAAGAATTGGCACCGGGTGGGGCGAAACCAATGATAGATGCCGGATGTCTCGACGGGGTTGACGCAGTATTCGGCATGCACCTTTGGTCAATGGTTCCTCACGGTAACATCGGATGGGCTCCTGGTCCGTCTATGGCTGCAGCGGACCGATTTGCAATCAAAATCAATGGACGCGGCGGTCACGGCGCTTCCCCTCACGAAACAATCGATAGTCTCTATTTGGCTACTCAAGTCGTTAGCCAGTTCCAGTCAATCGTTAGTCGCCGCCTCGACCCGTTGCAACCAGCTGTATTGACTGTAGCAACGTTCAATTCTGGGTCCGCATTTAACGTCATTCCAGATAGCGCAGAGATTGGTGGAACAGTTCGCACATTCGATACGGCAGTTCAAGATCAGATCATCGAAGAGATGGACCGTGTGATAAAAGGTGTCTGTGAAGGAAGCGGTGCCACTTATTCATTTGATTTCTTTAAAGGGTATCCAGCTGTTGTAAACCATGAGAAGGAAGCACATCTAGTTGCCAACGCAGCGACTAAGGTTGTCGGAGCAGAGCACGTCGTCCAGATGCAACCTATCATGGGAGGAGAAGATTTCTCTTACTTTTTATTAGAACGTCCAGGCGCATTCTTCTTCACAGGAGCAGGAAACCCTGATGTAGGCGCAACCTACCCACATCACCATCCAAAATTTGACTTTGACGAGCGTGCAATGGTTGACGCTGCAAATGTTCTGATTCAAGTGACGTTTGATTACTTGGAAGGTTAATATCATGAACGAGTCTTTATCAAAGCGCCAACTCGAATCCCTTCTCTATGCTTCGAATGTGATGAACAGTTCACTAGATATCGATACGATTATTGAGTCTCTGTTGCAAGTATGTGTATCGCAAGTGGAAGCGATTGATGGGGGCGTCTTGTTTTTATTTGACGAAGAGCGACAACGGCTGATTGCTAAAAAGACCACCGTTCTAGATAAAACCATCATCGATAAAGTAGCATTAAAACCGGGTGAATCTATGACTGGTCAATGTTTCATTCGGAAAGAAATCGTTCTCTACCAGGGACGTGACTCTGTGACTTCTCTGACCAATACATTGACACCTGAAAATAAAGAGTATCTTCATCTATCCGTGCCGACAATGCCGTACTCCACAATTTGTGCTCCACTACTTGTGAAAGGTCAGTGTTTGGGTGTTATCACATTAGATGCATTTCAACCTGTTGAAATCACGGACGAAGATTTAAAGCTAGTAAAAGCTATTTCGCAACAGGCCGCATTGACTCTTGAGAATGCTCGTCTCTACCAAAAACAAGAGCAAGCTATGAAAGATGTAAAACGCGTAAATCATGCATTACAACGAGCTTCAACTATTCATAGAGAGTTAACAGAGCTCGTGTTGAACGGGAAGTCACTAGAAGAAATCACCTACTATATTGAGGACAAGTTAAGAATCGTATGTGCAGTGGTGAATGAAGAGGGTGAGTATTCTGTTACACCATCCACCCTTGAATTTGAGCCGATTTTAAAAGCATACTCTCAGGATCTACGCCAACAAATTCAAGTGGCGGAAACAAATTACCATCTTGCATCATTTCGTTTAGGTTCGCGACTTGAATCTGTTGGTTGGTTAATTTGTGCAAAAAATGAACCGTTTGATGCAATCGACAGTAACACACTTGAGCACGCGAGTAGTATTCTTGCGATGGAACTGATCAAACGCAGAGCTATAGAAGATGCGCAACTCCAGATGCGTGGGGAATTTGCTGAACAGTTGTTCTCTGGTGTTTTAAAAGAGGATCTACCTTTACTTGCCAAAAGACTCCACCTACCCGTAGAGGGGGAATTTGTTGTTACGATTGCTCGTTTTGATGCGCCAATCGAGAGGGTGATCATGTACCCAAAAGTTATTCAACAGGCAACAAAATACTTACAAGGCTTTACGCACTTTACGTCACTGGATAGTAGAGAGTTGAAAGTTCTTATTCATTTAACAAGCGAACAAGATTCTCAGGAGATTCAATTAATTTGGAGCCAGTGGTTACGAGAGCTGAAGACATTGACAAATCGTTCTGTTGTTGTTGGAATTGGGAAAACACATGCTCATCTAAGACGCGCATACTATTCATCACAAGAAGCTTATCAATCGTTAAGGTATCTAGAAAAACGAGACCTCCGAGACACCTCTATCCGTTTCGATGATTTAGGTCTACACAGGTTATTACTACAAGCACCAAAGGCTGAAATTGAAGGCTTTATCGAAGAAACATTAGGGCCGCTCATCCGCTATGATCGTGAAAAAAACGGAGAATTAATCGCAACCCTTGGCGTGTATTTCCACTCCAACCAACAAATGAAAGCTACGTCAGAAATACTTCATATACACGCCAACACTTTAATTTATCGGTTGAAGCGGATTGAAGACATTACGGGTCGTTCCCTGACAAAAGTGGAAGATCTATTAGCCCTCCATACAGCTCTTGAACTCTTTCAAGACTCTATAGAGGCACGAATGTAAACTTGATTATATACCAAAAAGCATGCATGCCCTCGGGCACGCATGCTTTTCTTCTTTTTTATACAGAGACACGATTCAGCAGATGGACAATAATCCAGCCCGCCGCAAACGTCACTAAACTTAGCATCCATTGCAAGCCGCTTTCCGGTAATCCAGGAAATACCACAGCAAGAGAACCTAAAACCAAACCGATGATCACAGCAAACGTAATTCCCGGTTTATGCGTGAGCAAATAACGAATAATTTTACTACTTACAATAAATCCTACTCCCACTCCGGCTCCAATGATGAGAATAAGCGGAATGTTCAGCTCGGAAAGTGCACGAATTACAGTCGGATAAACGCCGATTAACAATAAGATGAAGGAACCACTGATTCCAGGTAACAACATCGCCATACTCGCTAACCAACCTGAAAAGAACAGTAAGGCCATTGTCGCTGGCGATAAATTCGTGATGATATCTGCTTCAGCCGGGCGAATAAACGCCATACTTGCCACCAAAATTGTTCCAATAACAATGGCAATCCAGTACGAAGACTTGAAGCTTGCTCTAGAATCTAATTCTTTAAATAACATCGGAATTATCCCAATGATTAGTCCTAAAAAGAAAAATTGTGTAGGTGCAAAGTAATTTTCTAACAAAAAGTCAATCACTCGACTTAACGATAAGATGGTGATGACCATACCAAGACCAAGCGGAATCAAGAATAGTGCATGACGCTTCCATTCCTTACTAAAAAATCCGCTAATCGCTGCAATGAGGCGATCATAAATGCCTAAAATAACAGCAATCGTCCCACCACTGACACCCGGAATTAAATCGGCAATCCCCATTGCAAAACCACGTAAAATATTTTTCCATTCCATGAAACGTACCGCTCCTTTTTTACAACTCACATTGTTCTAGTATAGCGGAACTCATCGAACTTGCACAATGCAAAAAGGCAATGCCTTTTGAGACATTGCCTTTTCTAGACTAATTGATAAGTTTGGCATAGACGATTAGTCGTTCCTCGCGCGTCCCCCATTCTCGGTTGTAGGTACCGGAACAAGTAATCAACACGAGTTCAGGTGAAGAGGTATACCCGAACACTTCAGAAACATCTGCTAGGGCAAGGGGTATTGACTCTAGCTTATAAATCTCAAATGTCAGTGTCTCATCTTCCCCTGCGACTTCAATGACGTCACCTGCTTGTACATCTGCAAGATCCCAAAAGATGGCCGGACCTTCTACTCCATCTACGTGACCCGCGATGACAGCACGTCCATTTTGCCCTGGATTATATCCAGGTTCAAACCAGCTCACTTCATTGATTTCATCCGGCACTGCCATTTCACCCTTCTCATTCACACCTAAGTGTTGAACAGGCGCTTCCACTCCAATAGAAGGGATGCGTATAGTTTGTGGCGAGATACCTTTAGATAAAGCAGCATTTATAGGATTTTCAGTAGGTTGCACTGCTGATTTAACAACTGGTGCCACACGCTCACTTGGAGCTTCTGCTTCAAATCCAATAGTCTCTGTTTTCACTGCCACCTCATCTACAGGCGCGCAGCCTGCAAAGAGGAGCAGTGAGAGAAGAAAAACACTAGTTTTGAAAACGACTGCGGAATGCAAATGCTCCACCCATTACTAGCACTAATCCACCAGCAAGTAATAAGTACATCATTGTGTTTTGCTCAGGAGTTCCAAGACCTGTAGCTGGCATTTCTTCAGGAGATCCAGCACCTTGGTAGTCTACTAAAGCAAGTACTTCTAAAGAGTCTGCAGTGTTGATTGCAAACACACTATATACTGTGTTAGCAGCTAATTCAGTTCCTTCTAAAGGAAGAACTTGAGTGCCATCTGGAGTGCGGATTTCAAGATCATACGTACCCGCTTCTAATTCCATGTAATCTGTGATTCCAGGGAAAGTAGCGCCAGCAAATACTGCGTCTCCACCGATTAGACCGACATCAACAGTTGGTGCATCTGGTGATAAGTGTCCTACGCGGATTTTTGTCATACCTTCAGATACTTCCATAGAATCTTCAGCTACAACGAATTCAAGAGATTCAACTAGGTTAGCAGCAGCTACAGTGTAAGCTTTACCAGCTTCAACTGTTAGGTCAGCTTGTAATACTGCGTCACCTTCCATGTATTCACTACCAGCAGCAAATACTTCCACATTGTGTGTCCCAGCAGGTACATCTAAATAGCCAGAGTCTGCTTTGAATGGTACATCTTCAAGTGTCAATTCACCGTTTACATAAACATCAACATTTGGAGCATCTGGGGATGCGTGGACAACTCGTACTTTCGCGCCTTCATGGCTATCAGCGAAAGCAGTTACTCCTAGTGAAAATACCATGGACAAGACGACTGCAAGTGTTACCAAGATTTTTTTCATCTTCTTCTCTCCTCTGCTTGTTTAATGTTTGTACACCTTTTGTACAACTTAGTTATACCGCATATACAAAGATTGTACAAGTGAAAAGGCTACCAAAAAGACTGAATGCTTCAAATTAAATATATTCTACTATTTAAATCATAATTACATCATTTTTTCACTAAAAGTTTGACGATTACTATACAAAAAAAAGAAAACCTTATACAAGTTGATTTGCATCGTCTTGTATAAGGTCTTCATCAAACTCTTGCTTTACGATTTTGAAAATTAACTGTTGGGTAATAAGCATCTTTGACCAGAAGATTTGGCCCGAGGCAAGAAACCGCTGGACAATGGCAATTCATAGATTGGGCTGTTTGTGTTTCTAACCAAGAATTATAAATTGCAGGTAAGGAGGATTCTAGTAGGTTTCCAACTTTCGCCGCTTCACCAAAGTCTGTAACCGCTACTTCTCCCGTAAAGATATTGATATTGAGCCGTGATCGTCCATCCGGGTCATTTCGCACGGTGACGTTCGGTTGTTTGCGAAGTTCTTTTAGCAGATCAATATCTTCTTGTACGGAACTGCAAGCATAAAACGGAAGTGTTCCAAACAACATCCAAACAGATGGGTCTCGCACATCAAGTAATCGTGAAATCGCTTGTCGGGTTTCTTCTAATGATAGAACATCCAAGTTGGAAGCAAAACTAACCGGATACATTGGATGAACTTCATGACGGCTACACTTCATTTCTTCTACAACTTGTCGATGAATTTCTTCTATATAAGGAAACGTACGTTTATTCAGCATTGTTTCTGCCGATACAAACACGCCCATTTCGGAAAGTCGACGGCTGTTTTCAATCATTACATCGTACTGTTTACGACGAACAGAAACAGGGGGCGGTGTTGGCATGTTCGCAAATCCACCTTCGATAAAGTCTTCCGGCGTTCCCCAATTGTGAGAGATGTGAAGAACATCTAAGTAGGGGGCAATTGCCTCATAGCGTTCAAACGGCATCGTAAGGTTGGAGTTGATTTGGGTGCGAACGTCTCGTGCTTTGGCATATTTTAAAAGGGGTAGAATCACTTGTTCGAGAGACTTCTTCGAGAACAAAGGTTCTCCACCTGTTAAACTGAGTGTTCGCAAGTGAGGAATCTCATCCAACTTAGCGAAGAGTTTATCCATCGCAATCGGATTTGGGTCTTTAAGTGCAAGAATGTCACCCACCGCACAATGTTCGCAACGCATGTTGCATAAGTAGGTTGTAGTCAGTTCAATACTTGATAGTGTAAGTTTCCCGTGGCGGCTGATATCAAAATAGGCTTCCCAATCGTCTTGAGTGGGTGTTTGATGCGGTGTTGTATGTAAAACCATTAGGTGTACTGCCCTCTCTCTAGTAAATTTCCATGTTCTATTGTACATGCTTTAGGCCAAAGAAAAAAGAGCAGCCTTCGCTACTCTTTACGAACTCATCAACATTCCACCGTTAACATGGATACATTGACCTGTCATATACGCGCCGTCTTCAGAAGCCAATAACACATATGCGCCGACCAAATCACGCGGTTGTCCAGGTCGGCCTAAAGGTGTCCCTACTCCAAACTCCTCCACATGCTCTTTATCAAATGTTGCAGGAATCAGTGGTGTCCAAATCGGCCCAGGAGCTACCATGTTCACCCGTATGCCTTTTGGTGCCACATTTTGAGCCAGGCTACGCGTAAAGCCGACGATTGCCCCTTTTGTTGAAGCATAATCAATCAACTCTTCGTTCCCCATATACGTTGTCACAGATGTTGTGTTTATAATTGAGCTGCCCTGTTTCAAATGAGGGAGTGCGAATTTCGATAGATAAAAAATCGGATAGATATTTGTCTTATACGTAAGATCCCATTGCTCAGCTGTTATATCTTCTAGCGACTTCTGCGGGAATTGTTTTGCCGCGTTATTCACAAGAATATCGAGCTGTCCAAACTCATCGACAGCTTTCTGAACGAGCGTCTTACAGAAGTCTTCGCTTGAAACGTCACCTTTCATAAGGAGCGCTTTTCCTCCCCGTTCTTCTACAAGTGCTTTTGTCTCTTCTGCATCTTCATCCTCATCTAAATAATTGATAATAATATGCGCACCCTCTGCCGCGAAAGCTATGGCGACGGCTTTTCCAATCCCACTGTCGCCCCCTGTAATAAGCGCGACTTTGCCTTTGAGTTTTCCAGCCCCGATATAGTCCGTCGGATGGACAGGTGCCGGATCCATTTTTGACTCTACCCCTGGTTGTGTACTTTGCGTCTGAGGTGGTTGACCATCTTGTTGACGTTCATGAATATTCATCGAATTCCTCCTCCATGTTTGCTCTTTTACTTATTTTCCCTAGCATCGGCATTTAAAACGTTTAGTTTTCTAGTAATTGGGCATAAAACAAGTAACGAGAAGGAGGCACCAGAATGTTGACAACTACAGTAAATGATATTCAACTCACTTTCACAGAAAAAGGTTCCGGACCCGCTGTGTTGCTACTTCACGGACTAACAGGAAATCGGCATATGTTTGATGAGGAAGTAAAAGTCTTACAAAAATATGTACGTGTCATCGCACCTGACCTTCGTGGACACGGCGATTCAACACGCCCCGCGACTTATACTCTTGATTCAATGATAGAGGATTGCGTGGCACTGATCGAGGAACTCGGTTTATCTCGCCTCTCTATCATCGGCGTTTCAATGGGCAGTTATATCGCACAAGCTCTTGCTATTCGATTAGGTGAAAGAGTAGAGAAACTTGTATTGGTTGCAACAAAATCTTCTGGAAAAACCTCTTCCATGCAAGCTCTATTTGAGTCTCACAGTGAGGAACTTGAGGGGTTAACCCACAACGCGAAAATCTTAAAAGCGTCCAAATACATGTACCATGATTTGCAGGCTGTTGGACAATGGAGCAAAGAAGCAGCGAAAAAGTCAGATTCCATGACAGCTGACCAGATTCAAGCTGCAAACGATGCACTTCTTGGATTTGATTTCAAAGATGAACTACAGAGAATTTCAGCAAAAACTCTCGTCATCAGTGGGGACCATGACCAATTAAATCCGGCAGAAGAAGGACGAGAGACCGCTCGACTCATCCCACATGCAACGTTTGCCGAATTCAATGAGTCTGGACATGCACCAAATGTCGAGCAGCGGCTCTTGTATTTGGACTTTATTCTCGAGTTTTTAGAAATCGAGCGTAGACAAACTCCTTAATCAAAAAGCACCTTCTTTAGATTCATACCTAAAGAAAGTGCTTTTTTTTACTACTCCAAATGCGCTGCGTATTTTTCAAATTGCTCTTTCGTTGAAATATCTCGAGCAAAAAATGGAATTCTGATTTTCCTCTGCTTCGGAAAGCGCTTGTCAATCGTCGCGAGATATGGTGCTTCTGCTTCTTTACGCTCAATCATAAACGCACCCTCCACTTCATCAGGTAACACTTTATTTACAATCAATGTGCGAACATGGATGCCATAATTGTGAAGAAGATCGACGGCTTTCTGAGTCTCTAAAATGGGCAATCGCTCAGGATTCAAAACAAAGATGTATCCTGTCATCGTCTCATCTAATAAAACCTCCCGTACCGCTTTAAATCGACGTTGCCGTTCTCGCAACACATCATAAATCGGGTCTTCTCTCGGTTTTCCGTCATTTAAAAGTTGTGCATAATTCTCATTCGTCTTTTCGCGCTTCTGTAACAACCCTTCAATCCATACACCCATTAGCTCCGGTAACGTCAGCAAGCGGATCGTATGACCTGTCGGAGCCGTATCAAAGACAATCTTGTCATAGGTCGCGCGCTCATCCAACACAATCGATACAATCTTATCGAAAAGCGCGGCTTCATCTGCTCCTGGAGAAGCTTTAGCTGTATCAAGCTGTCTGTATACTTCTTGCATCATGGTCGGATTGACGGTTCCTTTTACATTCACCTTCACTTGGTCAATATATTTGGTCGTTTCGGTCTCCGGGTCAATTTCTAGCGCAAACAAGTTCGGCGCGACCTCTTTCCCTTCCCCGCCGATCTGGGTGTCAAAGATATCTCCTACATTGTGCGCGGGGTCTGTAGAGACAAGTAACGTTTTCAACCCATCAGCTGCAAACTTCCACGCAATCGCAGCCGCTGATGTCGACTTTCCAACCCCGCCTTTTCCTCCTACAAATACAATCTGCTGTGTCGTCATGGTGTATCCCCCTAACAACAACGGAATCCCGTCATTGGTGATTTATCCATCCCCATCCGGAGATGCCAGTCATGAAATTGTTCCATCATATATGGATATAATTCCAATGTGTAATAGTAGGCCGGATTTGGAATTCCAAGCATCTCGGAGTACAACATGAATAAAAACATATCGTCTTGGTCTCTGAGTTCCCGTACGATTTCAGATCGGTGTGGCATCGATAAGACCTCTTCATAAAATGCCACCAATGCCTTCATCTTCTCAAAGAGTGACATGTCTCTTCCTCCTTCATAGAAAAGAACCGCCTTGCAGCGGCCCTAGTTTTACTCGTCGAAATTGTAATTCGGATCGATTCCTTTACGGAGAGCAGATGCAGCTGTCAACAAGATCCACAGTGTGAATCCGAAAATGATAGCTCCGAATACGAACAATAGGGTATTCGGGTTACTTCCCCATATCGCCCATTGGAAGAAGACTTGTTGCGCCATCGCATACATCGTCATGAAAATCAGGAAGATCATCGGGATGAGTGCAACCCAATAGTTTCTGCCTAACCACTTCAACCAAATTGTTAGAAGCAATAGTGAAATTCCTGCTAACAATTGATTCGACGTTCCGAATAACGGCCATAGCAAGTAACCACCCGAACCAAATCCGTTTGGTCCTTCTGGAATCAATACAAGTGCTGCTGAAGACGCTACTGCAATCGTCGTCGCTACATGTGTTTTTGTTAAGACTGGAAGATTGTACTCTTGTCCAAGCTCCGCAATGATATAGCGCATAAGACGTACAGAAGTATCGAGCGTTGTAGCTGCGAAACTAATAACAATGATGGACACAATGGTCGTCGCAATGTTTGCTGGAATGAAAAGACCTTCTGCGAGTTGGGCAGCCCCTTGTACGAAGTTTCCTAATCCACCACCACTTGCAGCGGCAAAGCTTGAATAACTCTCGCGGAACGCATCTGCAGTCGGGAAGAATGTAATGACGGCAATGATGGATACAAGTGCTAGCACACCTTCTCCAACCGCTCCGGCATACCCTACAAAGCGCGCATCTGTCTCTTTATAAAGTTGCTTAGACGATGTCCCGGAAGAAACCAGTCCGTGGAATCCAGAAATCGCGCCACATGCGATTGTGATGAAGAGTAATGGCAACCAAGAAACATCATTTGTTTGGTTCGTCATAGGTGCTGTGATTTGCGGGTTGGTGAACAGAAGCCCAGCATATAAAATGAACAAACCAACAACTAATTGATGCGAGTTGATAAAGTCACGTGGCTGTAAAAGTTGCCACACCGGTAATGTGGAAGCTATGTAGACATACACCATCAAAAATACAATCCAAATAAAGAACGCTGTAGAAATAGCGCCTAATCCAAACAATCCAGCGCCTTCTTCGCCGCCCATGTAACGGACAAGGTCAATCTGCAACCAGTCAACACTACTTGCGATGACAGCTGTCGCATACATTACAACTAAAGCGATCAAACTTGGAATCAACATCTTGCCTTGCTTTTTATACACCGAATATCCGATCCAAATCGCGAGCGGAATTTGAATCATGACTGGTAAGACAGCCGCTGGGAATGAAATAAAGAGATTTGCGATTACCCAAGCAAACACTGCGTTTACCATTAATACTAAAATTAAAATAATGAATAAGAACAAAATCTTTCCGCGCTGGCCAATTAGACGGTGAGCAAGTGTACCGACAGATTGTCCTTTATTTCGAACGGACAATACAAGTGTTCCGAAATCATGGAACCCTGCTGCAAAAACTGTACCTAAAACAACCCATAAGAAGGCTGGTAGCCATCCCCAGTAAACAGCAATTGCAGGACCTAAGATTGGTGCAGCTCCTGCTACAGATGTAAAGTGATGACCCCATAGAACCCATTTGTTTGTCGGCACGAAGTCTACCCCATCTTCAAAACGATGAGCAGGTGTCACGTAATTCGGGTCAAGCTTGAAGATTTTCTCTGCTAGAAACTTAGAATAAAACCGGTAACCTAAAATAAAAACAAATAACCCTATCGAGGCAAGTGCAATCGCATTCATTTCCAAATCCCCTCCCATTTTCCAGTAGTGATTACTACCTCATCATAATATAAGGCAATAATTATTTCAATATTAGAAATACACTAATTATTATGGGGTATTTGGAACTTCTTTTACTTAACGTAAGAAAAAAGGCCTGTCGCATTTTGCGAGAGGCCTTAGTAGTATCAAAATACAGAGAGGTCCCATTGTTCTGAGAGCTTTTTTAACAATTGGATTCCCTTCACGCTATTCCCTCTAGAATCAAGTGGTGGAGATAAAATGCCAATCCCCATCCGGTCACTGACAACAGCTAAAATACTTCCGGAAACACCACTTTTTGCAGGAAACCCAACTTTGATGGTGAAGCGTGAAGACGCATCATACATTCCACTAAGCAGCATGTAGGCATTTGCTGTTTTCACATTGGCATCTTGCAAAATTCGTTCGTTTGAAAAAGGATCAATTCCTTTATTGGCAAGAAGCGAACCCATTCGGGCAATGTCTTCGACAGTTACAGCGATGGAACACATTTGGAAGTATAAGTCGAGCGAGTCTTCTGTATCATGGATAGATCCCGATGCCTGCAAGAAGTAAGCAATCGCTTTATTCCGAAGGGCTGTGGACTTTTCAGAGTCAAAGACTTCGACATCGACGTAGATACCATCATCTCCTGTAAGTGTCCGAGTAAACTCCAGCATATTTTGCAAAGCTTCCGGCCCTTCTTTTTCTGCAATCATCGAACTGAGCACGATGGCACCAGAATTAATCATCGGGTTGTGCACGTTCCCCTCTGATGTACTTTGAATCCCCATGATGGTGTTGAAGGGGTCCCCTGTCGGATCTAGAGTGATTCGTTCAAAGACGGCTTCCTCTCCGTAATTTTCTAAGGCATATAAGAAAATCACGACTTTTGAAATACTCTGCATCGTAAATTTGAAGTCGATGTCTCCACTCGAAATGGAACGTGCTTGTGTGTCCATAATGCTGACGGCAAAGATATCAGGGTCTACGCGTTCGAGGGCAGGTATATAAGAAGCAACCTTTCCATTGTTTTCACAGTTTCTCTCACAGTCAATGAAGAGTTCTTCTAGTTGTTTTTCATATTCTTTGAGTGTCATCGAGTCTCCTCTTTTCCTTTAAGATTCTGGTTTTAGTTTACCAGGTATCCAATGGGGACAAAACACCTTTTGAATCAACTGTAGTTGGAAATGATAGGCCTACTTTCATTCTTTGAATGGTAGACCATGTTCCGTCATTGCCGCTTTTAGTAGGCGAATCGCTTTCGGACCAACCCCATGATACGAGAGCAATTCTTTTTCAGACATCTTGCTGATTGCCTCTAATGAATCTAAGCCATTTGCATCGAGCGCTCGTACTGCAGGCTTTGGAAGTGTGGTGGGAACCGGTGTAGAGTTCTGTTCTTTTCCCATGAGAGATACCTCCTTCTTTTTTATTAAGCTCTTATGTACTACTTCAATTTATAAATAGTTCTTGCACTCTTGATTGAAAGAGGTATAATAATCTTTGTCAGTAAAAAATAGATCCTGTAGCTCAGCCGGGAGAGCGCCACCTTGACAGGGTGGAGGTCGCTGGTTCGAACCCAGTCGGGATCATTGGGTGCCAAACCCACGTGGAAGCTGTCGGAACACGGCTTTCACATGAAAGAGTCCTAGTAGACCGTATGTCTAGGGGCTCTTTTTTTATATAAAAATAAGAATCAAACTGTACACTACTGCCCCTAAAAAGAACGCACGAAAACTACTTTCACTTTCTTCTGGCAATTCTTCCTTCATAACATTCAAAATAATTCCACCTGCCAATAAAGCGACTAAATAAGATAGAATAAATGGATGCAAATCTGTAAATGTGGCGGCTGCCCATCCTACGGCAATTGCAGTAGCAAGAAGCCATCTTCCGTAGCGCGCATAATCACGGTCATGTTGTTCATCTAAACTTATATCAATCGTAATGAAATGAACACCAAGTGCCACAAAGAACGCAAGTGGACCTAAGGACTCGGTAAATTCCTCGCGAACAAGTAAATAACCAATACTGAAGTTATACAAAGTGAAAATTCCAATATGTACCCAGAATACACCTGGATTGTGTGTAAGGGAAGAACCCTCACGCCGTCCTTTATGCGAAGACTTTACATATTTCTCTAAGCCATAAAAAAGCACGAGCCCCAGTAGAGCAAGTAAATAAATATGATGTTCAATAAACCCTAAGATCCCCTCACCCTTCAAGCTCTCTTGGAAGTCTGCTAATTCAGGAAGTAAATGAAGAAATACGTAAGCAACAGAGATTCCTCCTGCTATCGATAAAAAATGACTGCGTGGTCGTTTTCGTAAAAACTTTAAATGACGCGCGAATAAATGGATAAGTACAAAACCAATCATACAAAGTACACTCGCAACAAAGCCCATAGTTTTCACCTCCTGTCCTACTATTCCCTTTTCCTATTTGATTTGAACCGCTTCCCAAACAAAAAACGAGCATACTGCAGTATGCCCGTCGCGCTAAAATTGAAAATGCTTTTTTATTTCTCGTGCTGTCTCTTCAGCAGTTTTTGTCATCGTATCTAGTCGAAGATAATTCGAGAACGAAATCTCATCAGGTAGAGAATTCAGCCGGAACCTCTCAGCCGTTGTGATGACATCGTTTCGAGACCATTCTAGATTCCGCTTAAATGGTTTGTGTTCTAAACGGTTCGGTGTGCTATTGCGTGCAAGGCGCTCTTCAAGATCTGCTTCTAATTCAACATAATAAATTTCAGCATTCTCCGCTTCGAAAGTATCCACTACATTTTGTACATAGTCCCAATCGAGTTGTTTATCAAATCGCCATACGAATGTGAAAATGAGGCCCTCTAAATCACTCTTTGCGACTTCTTCAAAGATTTGGTTTCTGAATGAATTTACAAGATCTTGCCCTTTTTTCGTACTATAATCAAAAAAATGCGAGACCAAATCAATGGTCATATGATTGTGAAACAATTTTAATTCAGTGATTTTGGCAAGTTCTTGCCCGACAGTCATCTTCCCAACAGCTTGAGGTCCAAATAGTAATACTAACTTCATTTCAACATCCCCTGACATCTATCCACTTAAGAAAGTTTTTCCTAGTGTACCATAGACAAGCTGTCAGAAAATGCTTTTTATAAAATGGCACGCTCTTTATGGAGGACGGGTTGACATGCGAGCACATGATGGACTAAAAAAGTTCGTTTCGCTTGTTTCGCAGTATCCCAAATCCACATTTTATCACCGTTCAACTTCAACACTCTGATTCGTCTTTTCGTTAATTTCCCAGCTTTGTCCATGTAGACTACATCCATCAACTGATTGTATTTCATTGCTTTTACAAACTGCTCACGCATCTTTTCCGACCTCCTTTGTTCTCATTATAAACGAACACTTGTTCTTTTTACAACAAAAAAGACTCGGCATCCCTAGTTTCGAAATGCCGAGAAAACTCTTTATAAAAGCCACTCAATAAACAGACCGATCGTCAGTAAAATTCCAACAAACGTATTCGTAAGAGCCGTTGATTTCATCGCGGGTCCCATCATCATCGGCTTCGTTTTTCCCAAACGGAAGCTCTTAATCGCTGTGATGGATTTTGGCACTGCGAGTAAAACTAGTAGTGCCCATGGCGTAACAATCTGTAAAACGACTAGCGCAACAATCCACACATACGACACGATAAATGCGATAGCAAGACCAGTAATTGCTCGTTCGCGTCCTAGTAAAATCGGCAATGTCTTACGCCCACCAATCGTATCTTCTTGGATATCCCGAATGTTGTTCGACATATTGATTGCCCCAACTAAGATCCCAAATGGGAAGGACAACAAAAATGCCCACATCGTCACTTCGAGCGTTTGAAGGTAATACGCAATCAAGATAAATCCAATCCCCATGAACACGCCAGCGAATAATTCACCAAATGGTGTGTAGGCAATCGGAAGAGGTCCTCCTGTATAGAAATAGCCCACAGCCATTCCCACAACGCCAATCACAATCAACCAGAAGCTTGTTGACGCCGCGATATAAATCCCAATAAACCCAGCGATTACGTATAAAATCAGAGCGACTGAAAGAACCATGCTTGGCTTTAAGCCGTGACGAACAATTCCGCCACCGATCCCAACAGACTCTGCCGTATCAAGACCTTTTTTAAAATCATAGTATTCATTAAATAAATTTGTAGCAATCTGTAAACAAAGTCCCGCTGCCATCATCGCAAGGAACAGTCCCCAGTGAATCGATGTTTCAAAAAGCGCCATCACGGTCCCTAAAATGACCGGTACAAACGTTGCCGTCAATGTATGCGGACGCGTCATCTGCCACATCAATTTGCCGCGCGAAATCGGCGCAGTCGAATCAAGTGCTGTCATGATGAAAATCTCCTTTATTCCTAAACTACATAGCACTTTATTATAGCATTATTCATACAAAAGTTTGTAGACAGTCGCCACTTTCTCCGCGACATACCCACTCCCTCCATTATCTTCAACATCTTCAATCATCATGGCTATGATAAATGCTTCCGTCTCTACAGGATAGCTGACAAAAAAGCCGTTCTCTTGTCCTTCAGCATCTAGACTTACCTTCAGTTCAGCTGTCCCCGTCTTGCCAGCTACCGGTATCCCTGGAAGGTTGACAGCTTGCGCGAATCCGTCGACGACCATGCTGCGCATACCCGCTTGTAACTCCGTAATCGTTTCAGGAGATGCGAGTCCTTCTTTCCATACCACTTGATCTTCCTCTTCTAAAAGAAGGGTCGGTTGCCACATCGTACCGTCCGTCAAAAACGGTTGGTACGTTGTTGCGAGGTGTAAAATATTTGCGAGCATTTGTCCTTGTCCAAACGACGTATCCGCCAGTTGTCCTTCAGATGAGATCGTACCGTCATTTGATACTTGAGACGATTGCAGATTTAAAAAGAATGGAATGTCTTCGCCAAATCCGAATGCCTCAAGTCCTGTGATGAACGTCTCGCGCCCCATTGCAAGTGCTTGCTGCGCGTAGTAGATATTGTCTGAGTAGACCAGTGATTTTTCTAGGTCGATTGGGTTCGGCGCTTCCGGGTGAAGGCGCGTCACACGATAGTCTCCCCACGACGCATCTTTTTGCCAAGTCGCCCCCTCAATCACAATGCCTTCGTTTGGATTTAAAGTGCCTGCTTCCATACCAATCGCCGCTGTAATCGGCTTCAATGTTGAACCTGGAGCGTAGGATGCAGCAAACCGGTTAAACAGAGGTTGGAGCGGGTCTTCACTCAACTCTTGATAACGACTCTGCGTCATACCGAGCATGAACTCAGATGGCTCAAATCCTGGAGAACTAAGAAGTGTTAACACTTCTCCTGTTTTCGGGTCAACTGTTGCGGCAGTTCCAGGCTCCCCGTCCATTGCGTCGTACGTTACGCGTTGTAATTCTGCGTCGAGGGTCAAATCGATACGCTCCCCGTCCACTGGCGCAATTTCCGCGAGTGTCACATCTTCCGCACCCTCCGCTGCTTTATCGATAAAAATACGTTTGCCACTTTCCCCACGCAACCGCTCTTCTAAGAAACGCTCAAGTCCTTGACGCCCAATCTGATCAAACTCTGTGTAACCGTCTTCTTCACGCTCTGCCAATTGTTCCGCTGTGATAGGTCCAATATAACCCACTAGATGAGAAGTCGCGGCTCCGTATGGATACTCGCGCATTCCCGTCTCTTGGAGCAACACACCTGGAATTTCAAGTAGAGCTGCACGGCTATCATCCACTTGTGAAATTTTATCAAGTGGGACAAAGACATCATCTGTTACCCAGCTCTGTCCTAGTTGTTGATCGATGTAATCGACAGAAATTCCAAGTAGTTCTGCAAGACGGGGCTTTAAGGTGTCATCTGTAAACTTACCAGGTACAAGTCCTACTTCAAAACCGGTCCCATTGATGGCTAATGCATTTCCGTTCCGGTCATAAATTTCTCCACGTGCAAAATTCTGCGTCGTCACACGTACTTGGTCCTCTGGCTCTAGCCCTGGCAAAATAAATCCCGTATCCCATTCCGCCATCCATGTCAGTTCCTCTTCTTCAACAGGCTGCCACGTCATCTCTTGTTCCCACTCAATCGGACCTGCACTCGTCTCGACTTGAATTTGCACCGGGAAAGTTGCTGGTTCAGTCGACTCCCACTCTGTATCTTCCGATGGAGCTGTAAATGTGATGTCTCTTTCTGTAATCTCCAGCGCTTCGTCTAAAGCCACTTGACGTTCAATAAATGCTGCTTCATCAAACTGCTGTTTCGTTTCATCGGATAAAAATTCTGTATAAAGTGTTTCATAATCTCCTTCGTCCCACGCGGCTATATACGCTTCTAACCGTTCTTGTGGCGTCACTTCATCCGTACAGCCGACGAGTAACAGACCGCTCATCGCCACAACGCCAAATCCCCACTTTTTCATCTCGCCCACTCCTATCTTTTCCTAATCGTACCATATCAGTTTATAAAGCGTTTATATACAGGTTGTATCATTCAAAATGTTACCACTTCCCTTTACTACAGCTCTCGGAATTGGTATATTCGCAGTGGAAGATGACAGACCACTTCTGCACAGGAAACTAGGAGGTTCTTATGGAAAAGAAATGGAGTATTCGTTTAATACAAATCTCAGCAATTTTTGGCTTTATCGGCACGTATTTAGGCTCACATATGGCAGGTGCTATGGATTACGCACTGAGCCCTGTACACGCACACATCTTGTTAGTTGGTTGGTTATCCGTATTTGCATGGGGAATTTTTTATCAGCTGTTCGAAATCAAGTATAAAAAATTGGTCACAATCCATGGCATCACAGCAATTATTGGCGCTATCGGATTGACTGCAGGTATGTGGATGTACAATTTAAATCCGTTTAACTTGAACGAGACATTTATCCTGGTGTTCTTTATTGTCGGCGGGACGATTTTATTGATTGCGTTCTTCTTGTTTGCTGTCATTACGTTCTTCACAGTCCCATCTACTTCACGTAAATAAAAAATCAGCACCTTCTCTAGCTTTCATCTAAGAGAAGGTGCTGATTTTATTTTGATACAAGTTCAATCTCCGCAGCTACAGGAATTCCTTTTAAGGCCTGAGTTGCCAAACGATTGGCTTCGTTATTTTTATGACGTGGTATCTGATGATACTCTGGCTGTAACTTCATCTTATCAAGCTTTTGATCAACACGCCGCCCCCAAGAAGCAAGGGTCGGGTCCATAATCTCCCAGTCTTCAATCATATGCTGCAACACCACTTGGGAATCTCCGCGAATCTCAACCGGCACACCTTTCGCTCCCAAAAACTCTAGCTCCTGAAGAGCCAAATGAAGTGCTGCGAATTCCGCTTCATTATTTGATGTAAAGCCTTCGACAAATGCATTTTGACGCAGTCTGTAGGACTTTCCATTTTGTTCATAATAAATGACGCAACCAAGGCCTGCTTCCGCAGTCTCACGTTTATAGCCGCCATCAAAATAGACACGGATAGTGTGTGGTTCCACTTCCACTTCTTTCATATAGCGCTTTGCTTCTTTGACTGTCCATAACGTACCACGGCTGTCGATCAAATCGACTTGTTTCACACGTCCTGTACGCTCCATATCCTCAATAAACAATAGGGCTCTTTCGAGTGGCATTTCCCCCGATTCAAAGCGTGCTTCTTGATTTCTAGGTGTTTTATAAAGCCAACGAATCGATACATTCATCATCAAGACCCCCTAAGACAAGGATTAATTCGAGTGATGCCCGTCCAGTTCCTTGTAGGCATTCATATATTTGCCGCTATCCGCGACTTCAGAATGATACAGCGCCTTTAAAGCATGCGCCTTCCCTAAATCATGTTCTTTCATCAGACCTTTTAACTTTTTCTGCAACTCACGGTCTGATTTCACTAATTGACTCATTTGTGCTTGTAAATACTTCATCTCATTCGTCTCCTTTCTTTTCTATAGAACTAGTTCTCGGATAGGTTTGCATCTTGTTCTGCTTCACGCTTCACACGCTTAACGAATTCTTCGACGACTGGACCACCATTCTCCTGCTTCTTGCCTAACTTCAGCATCGTCTTAGCTACAAAATTGATGCCTATATTTGAACCGATATATCGGAATTCTGTTCGGTCTTCTGCAAGTTTGTGTAGTTCGAATGTTAAAGTCGTCTCAAATAACTTAGCTAAAATAAATTGTATAGCTTTCTTCTTAAACGCTGGTTCATCCACAAACTCTGTAATCGTAACATGATAACTCTCTGTACGCGTGCCTTCTCGGTAGGTTTGTTTGTACGATGAGCCTGGTAACGGGTCGTTTTGCACAATCCATTCATTGCTCTCTACTTTCGGCATAATACGCTGCGGATTTGCTTCATCAAAAAGCGCCCATACTGTTTCAATCGGGGCTTCTATCTCAATTCGTTGATCCCACTTCATTCTGGATACCTCTCTTTAACTGCTGTGACGGTCCGACGAATCATTTCACGTAAAACTGCTTCATCGATATCAGCGATTTTATTGATGTATACACAACTCTTTCCAGATTTGTGTTTCCCAAGTTTTGAAAGCAATTCTTCTCTGCGATCGTCTCCTGGATCTAAGTAAAGAGCGTGAGCGGTCTTACGAGGCGAGAAACCTGTAATCGCTGCGTCCCCCTCGTGACCTGTTGCGTATTTATAATGATACGCGCCGTATCCAATAATGCTCGGGCCCCAGAGTACAGGCTCATACCCTGTTTCTTCATAGAATATGTCCAGTAAACGATACGCGTCCTGTTTTTTGGAAGGTTTCTCGATTTGTTCGATAAATTCATTGACACTAGCATCTGTCGGCTTTGTTTTTTGTTCATACACCATCGTTTCCCAGTCCCTTCTCTGACTATTTCGCAAAGCGAATTTTTCACGTATACTGAATGAAGTGAATTGAATTAACTGAGGTGAAAACTATGAAGCATCCACTCTACCTAGTGATGGGTGGCGTATTTGCACTGTTTATTGCAATGAGTATCGGACGTTTTGCGTATACTCCTATCTTACCATTTATGCAGCTAGAAAAGGGATTTTCAACTGTTTTTGCAGGCACCCTTGCATCCGCCAATTATGCAGGGTACTTGGCCGGAGCGATAGCCGGAAGTATATTACCCATTCAAACTTATCGTCGGAAACTGTTGCTCCTAAGTTTAGCCATTAGTATCTCGTTGACATTCGCGATGGGACTTGTAGAATCACCTATCGTATGGATCTTGTTCCGTTTTGTGTCCGGAGTGACGAGTGCATTTGTTTTCGTGTTGACATCAAGTATTATCTTGGACCGCCTCGCAGCTATTGGAAGGATTGGCTTATCCGGTGTGATGTATGCTGGGGTAGGTCTTGGCATTTTCGTGTCGGGTCTAGTAGTTGCTCCACTTGTCGAACGCTATTCTAGTGACGGCGCTTGGATCGGTCTTGGTTTTATTGCACTTCTTCTAGCTATGTATGTAGTGGCTGTCGTGAAAGAACCCGAGAGTTCACCTCCCTCTCAAGCACCCCCCTCATCCAAACGCCGATTTGAACCTTGGCTGATTTGGTTGTTAGTTGCATACGGGTTGGAAGGGCTTGGCTACATCATCACGGGCACATTTATCGTAGCGATTGCCGAGCAGTCCAGTGTATTTGCCGGGAGCGGGACGAATGTCTGGGCGATTGTCGGTCTGGCAGCAGTACCTTCCACGATGATTTGGGCATTCGTCGGAAATCGATTCGGCTGGATGAAATCGTTCGCTGCACTCCTGACTATTCAAGCAACAGGCGTTGTATTGCCAGCTATATCGCAGAGTCCCGTCAGTTTTTATTTAAGTGCAATTTTGTTTGGCGCTACGTTTATGGGCGTGACGGTCCTCGTCGCTTCGTATGCACGGGAAAAGTTCCCACACGCGAGCGCTCGGATTTTGTCTGTTTTAACAGTTACCTATGCACTTGGTCAGATGATGGGTCCTATTTTGGCTTCAGCTCTTGCGGATCAGACCGGTTCGTATTCACTGGCTCTTGTAGGAGCAGCCGCTGTCATTGCCCTCGGCGCATTGTGTACGCTCCCTATTATCTATTTAGAACGACAAAAGACATCCTGAATCGGATGTCTTTTTCTTCGTCAACCGAAAAATATTCCGGAAGTCTCTTGTAAATTTCGGTTTCCGGAGTATAATTCAGGTAACGAATGATGGATGGAGAACAACTATGCTAAAAATGGATCGCCCCTATAATGAACGCATTAGTATTTATAACGGAATGGCCTCTACTATGGCCGTTAATATTACCAACACCTTTTTCCCGCTCTTTATGATTACGATTTTAGGTGCGAGTAACTACCAAGTAGGACTATTGAGCTCGCTCCCTCCTTTGATTGCTTTACTCATGACCATTCCAGCAGCTATCTTGTTGAACAAAAGTAGTACGCATAAACGAATCGTCGGTACAGCCATTATCACAGCGAGGCTGTTTTTTCTTGCCATCGTCTTTGTCGTC
Source organism: Chryseomicrobium imtechense (assembly GCF_041475995.1). Taxonomy (NCBI): domain Bacteria; kingdom Bacillati; phylum Bacillota; class Bacilli; order Caryophanales; family Caryophanaceae; genus Chryseomicrobium; species Chryseomicrobium imtechense. The sequence goes on from NZ_JBGOBM010000006.1 coordinate 93,573, forward strand.
TATCTCCCGTTGGAGTGGCAGGCCTGGGCATTTCTCGTCATCATTGGAATGATGCATGTCCCAACTGCTCTGGCAACAATCGGCTGGCAGACGCTTATCAGTGGATTAGTGGATGAACATCGCCGTGCACAGTTTTTCAGTGACCGGAACCGAATGTTAACAGTCGTCGGTTTATTCACGACTCTCTTCGTTGGAATCGTATTGCGAGACGCGACGGAGAGTGTGATGTCGTATCAGATTTTATTCGCAGTCGCACTTTGTTTTGGTTTACTTGAAGGGTTTTTAGTATTTCGCCATAAGGAAAACGATCCCGTCGTGACAGATACGAAACCAAAATTAATGGACTGGTCCATCTTCAAAGACCAGGGCTATAGATGGTTCTTAGTGGCCGCCCTCTTCTTCAATTTTACGTGGCAAATGGCTTGGGGACTTTTTAACATCTATCACGTGCGAATTGCCGAAGCGACAATTTTTTGGTTTAGTATGTTCTCTGCAGGAAACATGTTGATGCAGTTCTTTACCTATCCCCTGTGGAAAAAGTGGTCCGAGAAGTATTCCAATACGCTCGTGTTTATTGTCTTAGCAATCGGGATGGCTTCCGCGCCATTCTTTACCGTATTGACGACAAACTTCTTTTTACTGTTCTTAGTTCAAACGACTTCTGGTTTCTTCCTGTCCGGGGTTATCTTAGTCCTCTTCAATATGCTACTTGAACATAGTCCAGCGGATAAACGTACGTATTGTATCACGACATATAATGTCTTACTTTCTCTAATGGCATTTATTGCACCGCAGATCGGGATTTTGTTTCTTGAACTGTTTGGTATTGTTGAAGCTATGCACATCAATGCGTTCTTACGACTTTCAAGCAGTCTTGTATTCTTCGCCATGTTTTGGTTCTATTCGCGACATAAGAAACGTCCCGTCGTCGCACCATAATTATCAAAAAAGGGTGGAAATTCGCATGAAAGCGAATCTCCACCCTTTTTTATTTAGACAAAGATGACCCAAGCTAGCATTGTTACAGCAATCGTTGTTACACCCATCAACAACGTTGACATTGTCATAGCTTTGTAAGCATCCGTTACTTTCATGCCACTGAACTCTGTCACTACCCAGAAAAAGCTGTCGTTCACGTGACTCACGGTCATGGCACCCGCTCCGATTGCCATAACAACTAATGCAAGTGCTACGCCACCCGTGATCCCTAATTCTACAACTAAAGGAGCAACAAGCGTGGAAGTGATGACTAGGGCTGTTGTGGACGAACCTTGCGCAGTTTTCAGAGCTGCTGCAATTAAGAATGGAACAATCAAGAATAATGCCCCTGTTCCGAATGCAGACAAATCCATTGCTTCAAGTTGTTGCGCCACTCCAGTATTTCGAATCACCGTTCCAAACGCTCCACCCGCACCTGTAATCAAAAGAATAGGTGCTGCTTCTTTCAATCCGTCGCCCACCCATCCTGTCAACGTATCTTTATCATACGAAGGAAGGAGTGGAAGTGCTGCGAATACCCCTAAGAATAAAGCAACTGTTGGCGCTCCAAGGAATTGGAAGAATGCCGTGATATTTCCTTCTCCTCCCAATGCCGTCGCAATCGAACCTATTGCAATCAAAGCAATCGGCACTACAAGAGGTAGGAACGATTTCACTGTAGAAGGCATCTTGCCGAACGACGAAATGATCTCGTCGTAATCAAGTGCTTCCAAATCTTCTTCCACTTGAATCTTGGATCCGACTTTGACTGCCCAGATGTACCCGACAATGACCGCTGGAATCGAAATCAACAAACCAACCAGTATGATTGTTCCTAAATAGTCTGCTGCGCCGATATTTCCAGCTGCTGCAATCGGACCTGGTGTTGGGGGTACTAATGTATGTGTTGCAAATAAACCAGTAGCAAGGGCAATCGCCATTGATGCAACAGCGACCTTTGCACGTTTTGCCAACGCCTTTTTCAAGCTTGATAAAATAACATATCCTGAATCACAAAATACAGGAATCGATACAATGTATCCGATTAATGACATTGCAAGTTGTGGACGCTTTTCGCCAATGACACGTAGCACAACTTCTGCCATCCGGTAGGCAGCTCCTGATTTTTCTAAAATAACGCCAATAATTGTACCTGCCACGATGACAAGTCCGATACTCGTCATCAATCCACCGAATCCTTCATTTACAAAGCGCACAACATCTACTAAAGGTAATCCAGCTGCAATTCCAACAAAGAATGCTGCAACAATAAGAGAAATGAACGGATGGACTTTCAAAACAGCTGTCGAAAGAACAATCAATACGACGCCAAGTAAAATAATCGCAAATAACATAGTGGTTCCCCCTTAATTTAAAGTTTTCTCCCCAATCGCGCCGCTGCTTGAGCAAGCGCCTCATACGGCTTGGACAATGCTTGTTCCACCGTACATTCCCTTGACACAATGGCTTCTACATACGAAAAATGAGGAACGAGCAAACTCTTCTCCTGAGACGGAATCATACCAGACAACAACGCGACCTTTACCCCAACTCGTCGCGCACGTTCTGCCACCCCAAGAGGTGCTTTACCGGATAGAGTCTGAACATCCGACTTCCCTTCTCCCGTAATCACCAAGTCCGCTTCTCGCAAATACTGGTCATACTCGATAGCATCCAAAACTGAATCAATTCCTCGTTCGAGATGCGCCGGAAAGAAGGCAAGCAAGGCCATCCCTAAACCCCCTGCTGCTCCTGCCCCTGATCTCAAGTGATGCGCTTGTCCTGTCAATTTGTACACAACGTCTGCATACCTCTGGAGCACATTTTCAAGAATAGGCGCAAGTTCAGGGGTGACACCCTTTTGTGGTCCGAAAACAGCCGTCGCTCCACGTTCGCCTAGTAGTGGATTGTCCACATCGCAAGCGATTGAAAAATCACAAGAGGCGATACGTGAATCAAAATCTGAAAGGTCAATTTCTCCTAACTGTAGATAGTCCGGCAAGTGCGTTCTGAGTTCCATTCCAGAAGTATCATAAAAACGTATCCCCAGTGCTCTGAGTGCCCCAATCCCACCATCGTTTGTCGCACTTCCCCCAATTGCCACGATGAACTTGCGGCATCCCTCATCCAGTGCATGCCGAATGAGTTGACCCGTACCGAATGTCGTGGCCCGAAGCGGATTGCGGTCAGTTGGAGCTATGTGCGTAATTCCAGAGGCTTCTGCCATTTCAATGACAGCTGTTACGCCGTCTCCAAGAATGCCATAGTGAGCTACGATTTCTCGACTTAAAGGATCTAAGACAGACACATCAATCAGCCGACCAGCTGTGGCATCCACTAAAGCTTCAAGTGTGCCTTCTCCTCCGTCGGCAATCGGAACAACCGTACAGTTGATGTCTGGACGAACAGATTGAATCCCTTCTCGAATAGCCATTCCTGCTTCTTTCGCGCTAAGAGTTCCTTTAAACGAATCTGGACTGATGATGATGTTCATGATGACTCCCCTCATTTCGTAAACGCTTACAAATTAGTGTAGTGTGTATTTTCAGACAATGCATTATACTAGTTGTATAAATTATAGGATTAATTTTTATATTTTTTTGGGAGTGATGTCGATGTTGACACGTGAACTTGCAAACCAAATGGTAGAGCAAACGATGATTCGTCTGCATCATAATATCAATGTCATGGATGCAACTGGAATTATTGTGGCCTCAGGTGAAGCTTTACGTCTACAGCAATTGCATGAAGGAGCTGCTTATGTGGGGAGAACGGGAGAAACTCTGCAGATTTTTCAAGAAGATGTAAAAAAGTGGCCTGGGAGCAAAGCTGGTATCAATCTTCCCCTCCGTCATCACGACAAAATCGTCGCTGTTATCGGTATTACAGGGGATCCCAACGAACTAGCTTCTGTTGCTCCGTTAGTTCAGTTAACATGTGAACTGATGCTGCATCAATCCATTGTGACGACTGAGTCGGAGTGGCAAAGAAAGTGGAAAGATGATGCGGTGACGGAATTATTCGTGGGAGGCGAGCTTTCTGCGAGTACAGTTGAGCGTGCTAATTTATCGGGCGTTTCATTGAAAGGGCCTCTCTGTTGCAGTGTATTCAAAGATGTATCCGGACAGACGAATACACTTCGTAGAAAAATAGAAGATTTTTTAGAATGGCCAGATAAACTTGTTGGTATAGGTGTAAACGAAGAGCTAGTATTGATCACAAGCGGATTATCTCCAGAGCGGTTAGTCGAAAAGCTTGAACGCTTCTTGCGTACAACAAAGTCAGCAAAAGTAGCTGTTGGAAAGTCGGTCTCATCTGTTCAGGAACTCCAAATCAGTTTACGTTCTGCACAAGTCACTGGGCAACATCAGACCACAGCATTGGCTCAGTTTTCAGAGTTCGAAGTGACTTATTTGCTTGATCAAGTGCCTACTATCGACCGAGAAAGTTTTAGTTTCACACTATTGGACGGCCTGGACGAGAAAGCACTTGAAACGATCCGAGCGCTATTGACTCATAATTTATCGATTCAACAGGCTGCTACATTTATTGGGATCCACCGCCACACCCTAAGTTATCGCATAGAGCAGATTGAGCGATTAACTGGGCTAGACCCATTAAATTTTGAGCATGCCGTGAAGTTTTGGCTCGCTTGTGAGTGGGCGCCTAGTAAAATAATAGAGTAAGGCCTGATTTGTTAAGAACTTACTAGGAAAGGGCTTAGGTCGCTCGGAGGTTTGTGCCCTGAATGACTGTGTTTGTGCCCTGCAGAGTTTGTTTTGTGACTCGAGCGCCCGGTTTTATGCCCTCAAAATCTCCGTTTGTGCCCTGAGTCATATTATGGAAACTAATTCAGCACGCCACAAAAAAGCCTAGCAGGTAATCTTACCCGCTAGGCTTTCGTTTATTCTCCGCGTTTTACTGCGTACCAGCGCGCTGCCGCTTGTCGTAACACCTCTTCAGGCTTTTCAAGCGCTTGCTCTACTTCTTTCTCTGAAGTGGCAAGTACCACGACTTCATTGAAAACATCGTTAGCTTCTTCAGCCACATCGATATCGCCACTTCCAGCAAACAATGTCACCGGCAAGCCTTTGTCCCCTGCAAACTTCGCCACGCCATGCGGTCCTTTTCCTTCTAAGAACGTATGCGCATCAAGGCGTCCTTCTCCAGTAATTACGTGTGTAACACCAGACAATGCATTTTCCCATCCTGATCGCTTCAGCACAAAATCGATTCCGTGATACCACTTGGTCGGGAAAAATGCTTGGACGGCTCCGCCTAAGCCTCCTCCAGAACCCGCTCCTGCTCGGTCATGCAGACGAACCCCGGTATGTGCCTCGATGACATCTGCTAGCTGTTGGAGTGCTGCTTCCACTTCTTCCGACTCTTCTGCTTGCAGGCCTTTCGTCTCCCCATATAGACGCGTTGCACCTTGAGGCCCTATATATGGAATCTGTACATCACTCACTACTGCGAATGTACATTCTTGAAGACGTTTATCAAACTCTGCATCATCTAACCGATCAAGATGTTTAAGTTGTACCAAATCTCCTGACATTTCCTGACCCTCTTTGTCTAAAAACTTCAATCCAAGAGCCCGTAACATACCTGCTCCTCCGTCATTTGTTGCACTGCTCCCAATTGCCAAAATAAAATTGCGATGCCCTTCATCAAGTGCTGCACGAATCAGTTCACCGGTGCCAAACGTAGACGCGAGTCGTGGGTTCTGTTCATGCTTTTTGACATAGGAGAAACCGGAAGCTTGCGCCATCTCAATCACACATGTATGACGCGAAAGCCCTGTGACACCATACTTCGCCTCAACCGGACGGCCAAGCGGGTCATGAACAGTGGCCGTTTTGTATGTTCCTCTCGTTGCATTCATAAGCGCATCCAAAGTTCCTTCCCCTCCATCTGCAATCGGGAACTCTACAATTTCAAGCGTTGGATCGACAGACTGCAAGCCTTGTGCAATAGCACGGGTTGCTTGTTTAGATGTTAATGTTGTTTTCCAAGCATCTGAGCTGATGATGAATTTCATGGCTGTTCCCCCTAAAATAGTCGTTTGACGGATGGACCGAATAAGTAGAAATGTAAATCCTGTTTCTTTTCTTCTATACTTCGTGATAGTCGCGCAATCTCCTGCTCAAGTGCTGTAATTTCTTCGATCGCCTCATCGACTCGCTGGCGAGATATTTCTTCCCCAAGCTCCAAGTAGTGCAACTGCGCTTCTAGTGCTTTGACTTGTTGATGACGCTGCATAGCCCCCGCATAGCTTTTGACTTCTTTCGTCTTTAATTCATACAACTGCTTTTCAAGTGCTTCTTTTCCCATGTGAATCGCCTCCTAAAATTGTGCCAAACAAAAAACTCTTCCCCACGAGAGAGAAGAGTTGCAAGTGCACAATTTCTCCTCATCGTTCAGGTATCCCCTGTTGGATGGAGCACCTTACCGCGCGGGCAGGTTGCTGAGACTTCGTAGGGCCAATTCCCTCCGTCTCTCTTGATAAGAAAAGAGTTCATGTTCAGTTAGGTCAAGTATAGCAGAAAGAGGGGGAATTTCCCAGCCTCATTTCGATCGGATATCATCTTCATCAGCATTTTTATGGTTATACAGTTCATTCTCGCCATCTTTATCCGCAGGGTCTTCCCGATAAAAGAACGGATCACTATCGATTTTTTCTTCTTCAGTCAATGATTTTTCATCGCTTGGCATTGGAATCTTCCCACTATTTACTTTCTCTTTATCTTTGTCTTTTTCAAACATTGTGCATCCCTCCACTTATTCTGAATTAGTAAAGTATTCCCTCCAACCACCTGTTTAAAACGACTCGAGCAGGGAAATAGGAATTCAAGGAGGCGATTTGAAATGCCATGGACAAAAACGGACTATCCCGATTCCATGAAAAATTTAGACGCTAGTGTACGGAATAAAGCGATTGAGATGGCAAATGCGATGGTGGATGACGGTATGGAAGAAGGCCGCGCCATTTCTATTGCAACGGCGAAAGCACGTGACTATGTTAGCGGGAGTGACAATTCTTCACGCCCTCATTATGTAGTGAAAGCACATGAAGACGACTGGATACTTATGAAACAGGACGGAGAAAGGGCCATTAAGACGGCTACTACAAAAGAATCGCTTCTTGAAGAAGCAAAAACATATGTCAATGATAAAGATGGCATTTTAAAAGTGTTTAAACAAGATGGATCCGTTGAAGATACCTATTATGAATGAGGAGGAATGGTGATGAGCGAAAAATTAAAGGTAGGCATTATTTTAGGGAGTACGCGTGATGGTCGGGTCAGTCCACAAGTTGGAGAATGGCTCGTTGAAAAAGCAAAAGGACGTGAAGACGCCAATTATGAACTGGTAGATATCAAAGATTTTGACCTTCCACTGCTTGGGACAGCTGAATCAGAAGGTGTAAAACGATGGAATGAAAAGCTCGACTCCCTCGATGCCTTTGTATTTGTTGTCGCAGAATACAATCACAGCATGACGGGAGCTTTAAAAAATGCATTTGATAGTGCGAAAGAGTCTTGGCACAACAAAGCAGCTGGAATTGTCAGTTACGGATCTGCAGGAGGTACACGTGCAGCTGAGCATGTTCGACAAGTATGCGCTGAGCTTATGATTGCAGATGTACGTGTACATCCTGTCTTATCCTTATTCTTAGATTTTGAAAAAGGACAAACATTTACACCTCGTGACCTTCACAACAAAAACGTCAACGACATGTTTGACCAAGTACTCGCATGGGGCGGGGCATTGAAACCACTACGTACAAACAAAGCCTGAGGAGACTTCCTCAGGCTTTTGGCATGATGGAATATGGTTCCCCTAGCCAGTCCATTAATTCGTCAAACCCATCTCGCCCACTTTTTAAGCCGAATTCATATAACGCAGACAACCGCTGTGGATTGCGTTCTGCTCGACTGATTTTAAACGTTTCTTGTGGACGAATAACAAATGCATCGCCTTGCGTTTCTAATTCATCCAGCCAATCCAGCGTTTCATTGTAATGCTTCCATCGTGTTTCCATCTGTTCGACCAATCCAGGGTATTGTTTATACATGAACTTACTGACCCCTGAAAACCGGGAAGCTGCTTTGCGATACCCCTTTGGACGTGTCAAAACGACAACGGGGCGCTCTACTCCATCCTCAAGTGCTTTCTTTAATGGGATTGGATCGGCAATGCCACCGTCCATTAACTTTAGCCCCTTATACTCAACGGGTGCAGCCATGAAAGGTAAAGAACTAGAGGCCCGAACCACCTTCAAAATCTCATCCCGAGGTGCTCCCTTTTCAAAATAGATTGGTTTTCCACTATAGCAATCAGTCGTTCCAACGACAAAACGTTCCGGAGATGCAGAAAACGTTTCGTAATCGAATGGGACGAGTTCATTCGGCAACTTATCAAAGAGCAAGTCCATCCCAAACAATTCTCGTTTTGTCACTAAATTTTTTAAAGAAATATAATCCGGATGCGTCACATAGTCAATGGATACTTTCCGATTTCTATCTCGTTGTCTAGCTGCATAGGAAGAGCCGTGACATGCCCCTGCCGAAACCCCTATGATATATGGAAAATAATAGTCCTGCTCCATAAATGATTCTAAAATACCTCCAGTAAAAACGCCTCGCATGCCTCCGCCTTCTAAAATTAATCCAGCTCCGTTCATCGCGATCTCTCCTTTTTACTTCTCTCATTCTAGTATTTCGCAAAAGCAATCAGGAAGCAACTGGAATCTCGAAATTAAATCCTATCAAAGCACTTTGAATTGGAATTTAAATACCTGACTTGGTATACTGTTTGAACAAGAAACAACATGAAAGTAGGGAAAAAAATGACGATTTACCAAAGTATAACTGAATTGATAGGCGATACTCCTGCCGTCAAATTAAACCGCGTTGTCCCAGAAGGTGCAGCGGATGTTTATGTGAAACTTGAAATGTACAATCCTTCAAAAAGCGTGAAAGACCGCGCAGCGAATAATATGATCAAAGCAGCGGAAGAACAAGGTCTGATTCGTCCAGGTGACACAATTATTGAACCAACAAGTGGGAATACAGGTATAGGTCTTGCCATGGTTGCAGCAGCACGTGGGTACCGTGCAATTTTAGTTCTTCCTGATAATAGTACACAGGAACGAATCAATCTCTTGAAAGCCTTTGGTGCTGAAGTGGTTCTCACACCGCAAGACGAAAAAATGCCGGGGGCGATCGGAAAAGCACTGGAATTGAAAGAATCGATTCCCAATGCATTCATTCCACAGCAATTTGAAAACTCCGCAAATGCTGATGCACATCGTGGCACTACGGCTCTTGAAATCCTAGAACAAATGGATGGTGAGTTGGATGCGTTTGTAGCGACTGCTGGAACGGGTGGTACGATCACAGGAACTGGCGAGACCCTAAAAGCTCACCTTCCAAATCTGTATATCGGCGTTGTAGAACCAAAAGGCTCACCTGTATTATCTGGAGGAAAGCCTGGTCGCCACAAGCTTGTCGGAACGAGCCCTGGATTTATTCCGCCAATTTTGAATACATCAATTTACGATGAAATTTTCCAAATTGAAGATGACCAAGCCATTGACCTCTTCCGTCGCCTTGCGCGTGAGGAAGGTATATTTGTCGGGCCTTCTGCCGGGGCCGCTGTTTATGCAGCCATTGAAATTGCAAAACGCTTAGGTCCTGGAAAAAAGGTTCTTTGCATTGCTCCGGATACAGGTGAACGCTACTTATCAATGGGACTGATTGAATAAAGAAAAAGCGGGTATATAAAAGAGGTATGTTCATATTGAAAGGAGACCAAAAGTATGTCAAAACGTATTCTAATGGTATTAACCAATCACTTCGAACTACCGAACGGAAAAAAAACTGGTGTCTGGCTATCTGAATTTGGAGAAGCTTACCTCGCCTTTCAAAAAGAAGGATATGATGTAACAGTCGCGAGTCCGAAAGGCGGCGAGATTCCGATTGACCCTACGAGTTTGGAAGGCGAAGTATCCGATGAAATGCTCGCTACTAAACAATTTATTGAAAACACCGAACACCTAGATCATCAAGATGCTAGCCAGTTCGACGGCATCTTTTTACCAGGAGGTCATGGCACGATGTTTGACCTTCCGGATAATACAAAACTACAAGAGCTGATTCGCTCTATCTATGAAGCTGATAAACCTGTCGCTGCTGTATGTCATGGTCCAGCTGGTTTAGTCGGTGTCACACTTTCAAACGGCGATCCACTCGTCAAAGGAAAAAAAGTAAGTGCGTTCACAGATGCTGAAGAGAAAGATACAGGCCTTCAAGATGACATGCCATTCTTACTAGCTTCAAAGCTTGAAGAATTGGGCGCACACCACGAAGCTGCAGATAACTGGAGCGAAAAGGTAGTACGTGACGGTTTCTTAGTTACTGGACAAAATCCACAGTCAACGGAAGCTGTTGCCCATGCATTTATCGACACATTAAAAGAGTAGGCGATTGCCTACTCTTTTCTTATGTCCAGCGCCCTTTTAAATCCAGTGCTTGGCGAATCTGATTAAAATGATACAAGTATACCCTTTTCTCACCGGAAAACTCTTATAAAGAAGAATGCAGTGACTATGCTTTAAGATCGAGGAACATGCACGAGGATTTGATCGTCAATTAGCATAGGGGTGGAACTAGCGGATAATACTTCTGGCTTTCCAAAAAAATACCCTTGAAAATAAGCGTACCCTGAGTCTAAAGCTCGCTTATACTCCTCAAGTGTTTCAATTTTTTCAGCAATCAGCCGCTTTCCAGATCGTTTTGCTAATTGTTCTGTACATTTTTGTCGATCAAATGGTGCTTGAAAGTCAATTTTAATGAAATCTGCCACGCGAATGATTTCAGGAATACCTGCAACAGAAAGATTGCAATTAAAATCATCCAATCCAATTTGATAACCCGCCTTTTTCAACTGTTTCAACGCTTTTAGCAGTTCTTGATCAAACTCAATCGTCTCTACCACTTCAATAATCAACTGACCTGGTGCGATGTTCCATTGTTGATGTTGAATAAGCAAATCACGAGTAAAGTTTACAAAGACGGGGAGATTTTGACTAACTACATCTAATCCCATAACATGATAGGCAGTTTCGAGTACTTGTCGTGTAGCGTTATTTGGGTCTTGCGCAGTGTAGACGTTTTCTTCACTATTCCTATACAATAATTCATAAGCAATGACATGTCCGTTTCGATCCACTATAGGTTGCCTTGCAAGGTAGTGATTCAACTTTTTCACCTCCATTTATTCAGATTAATTAGTACTATTATACCTATTGTTTTCTGAATAATCAAACAATAAATGACTTTTGTTTGTAAAATAAAAAGGATAAAAGTCTTGGTTTCGAATTATTTTAAATAATCCTAAGGTTATAGAGGGATTGAAAACGGATATGTCGAATAGAAAAGAAAAGGGGAGGCCACACCATGTCATACGAAGTGAAACAAATTACCGATTTAAATGAAGTTTCAGTACAACACCTTGTTGAAGAAAGCGAAAATGAAGGGTATCGATTTTTGACAAGACTGGTTAAACAATATGCAGATGGATCGGAACTATTTAAAAAGCCAGGAGAAGCTTTATATGGGGTATGGAGAGACGGACATCTTGTAGGAATCGGAGGCATTTTACAAAACTCTTATGCAGATGACCATTCTACTGGACGACTTCGCAGATTTTATGTAACAGCTGACGAACGTCGAAACGGTGTTGGAACAATGTTGCTAGATGCTTGTCTTGAAAAAGCAAAAGAAACATTCAAGAGTGTCACGTGTCGCACAGATTCTGCGAAAGCAGATGCCTTCTATCGTCAAAATGGTTTCGTCCCTGTTCATCATTCACCTGATACAACTCACAGAATCACCTTCTAAACAGACAAAGACTCTTTTCGCACCTCGCGAAAAGAGTCTTTTTTAGTTCTAGCACTATAGTCGTTTACGCTCTAACTGTAACGCTTTGACTGTAGAAATCATCATCAACACCATGATGAACGAGAACGGAAGCGCGGCTATGATCAAGGCATTTTGCAAAGCTGTTAGCCCGTTAGCTGCTAAAAGGATCACCGCAATCAATGATTGTGCTACTCCCCAGATGATCTTGACAGAGTTGTCTGGATTCATCGATCCACCCGTTGTTTGCATACCTAGAACAAACGTCGCCGAATCGGCACTTGTGATAAAGAACGTGCTGATGAGAACGATCGCAATGATTGACAGAATAGTTGCGAATGGAAGTTCGTTAAATGTTGCAAACAAAACTTCCTCTGTCGCAAGCCCTGACAAGTTGATTCCAGACTTCTGTACGTTGATTGCCGTAGAACCAAACGCTGAGAACCAGAAGAAGCTCACTAAGGATGGCAGTAACAATACACCTGTTAAGAATTCACGAATCGTACGTCCTTTGGAAACACGAGCAATGAAGATCCCAACAAATGGTGCCCATGAAATCCACCAAGCCCAGTAGAAGATCGTCCAACCATTGATCCAGTCGCGACTTTCTCCGTCGAGCGGTGCAGCGCGGAACGTCATTCGAACGATGTTCTGCAAATACGCCCCTAGGCTGTCTGTAAACATATTGAAAATCAATAATGTCGGTCCAAGAACGACAACACCAATTAATAATGCAATCGCTAATACCATGTTCGTATTCGATAAATATTTAATCCCTTTACTTAGTCCCGTCCATGCCGATGCAAGGAACAGAACGGTAACTACTGCGATAATAATAACCTGCAGCGGATAAGAAACTTCAATTCCTAAGAGGTATGCTAGTCCTCCACTAATTTGAACAGCACCGAAGCCAAGAGTAGTTGCGACACCGACAACCGTTGCGAAAACAGCAAATACGTCGACGACAACACCCCATGGTCCAGACATTTTGTCTCCAAAGATTGGCTTAAGTGTTGCAGAAATTAATCCAGGTTCGCCTTTGCGGAACTGGAAGTAAGCGAGTGCTAAAGCTACAATCGCATAAATGGCCCAAGCATGTAGTCCCCAGTGGAAAAATGTATAACGCATCGAATCGCGGAAGGCCTGATCTGTTCCTGTCTCGCCTGTTGGTGATGACACCGCAAAGTGTGACAGCGGTTCAGCCGCTCCCCAGAATACAAGTCCAATCCCCATACCTGCTGAAAACAACATTGCAAACCATGTTGGACGTGAGTATGCAGGACGATCTGTATCTTTTCCTAATCGAATCTTTCCGTACGGGCTAAAAATTAAAAATAGCGTAAAAACAACCATTAGGCCCACAATAATCAAGTAATACCATCCAAAAGTAGATGTTATAAATGCTTGCATATTCGCGGTAACAGATTCAAAACCTTCCGGCACAATTGCTCCAAAAAGGACAGTTACTATAACGAGTGCAAGTGTAATCCAATATACATTTGTAACTTTTTTCACATTCTCCCCTTCTTTCTAGTAGTTTACACAATTCCCTACCCTACCTTAATTTTATGTAAGGGTCAAGTGATGTACTTTTTCGTCCACATGAAACTTCTCCACCTCTATCTCGTAAAAGAAATAAAAAGGGGGAGTTTGATTGGGTTATTCAGATCCTACATTCGGCTTTTTGGATTCGTTTGGAACAGTGTTCATAGCTGTGGTGTTTGTTGTAATTATTTCTGTTATTATTATTGGAATTGGGGGCTCTATTAAAACGTGGGCAAAAAATAACAATTCACCTCAACTCACTGTACCCACTTCAGTGAAAACGAAACGTACAGAAACGTCAGGTGGGAGTGGAGAGAGCGCCGCTAGCACTTGGTATTATGTAACATTTGAAGTACAAAGTGGTGACCGGATGGAGCTTCCAGTTCGCGGGCATGAGTTCGGGCAGCTTGCGGAAGGTGATTTAGGTTTACTAACGTTCCAAGGTACACGCTATATTAATTTTGAACGTAAGATAGAACCACAAGTATAAAATAGAATCAGCACCTTCTCTGGAGTCAGCTCAAGAGAAGGAGCTGATTTTTTTGGGTATAGCCGGGTGTTTAGTTTCCATAACATGAGGAAGTGGTGAAACTCAATAAATAACCGTCGAATCTTTCGACTTAGCCAGTGAATCTCTCCATTTATCCATCGAATCTTTCGACACAATTGCCGAACGCTCATATAAAAACGCCACTCTTTATTTAAGAGCGGCGTTCTCCACATCTAACTACTAATACACATTAAAATACCGAGCCTCCGGATGCGCAAACACCATCGCAGAAACCGATGCCTCAGGCTCCATCATGCAACCGTCCGTCAACTCCACCCCAATCCGTTCAGGCTGAAGCAATTTCCATAGCTTCTTCTGATCCTCGAGCTCCGGGCACGCTGGGTACCCGAATGAGAAGCGTTGGCCTTGGTATTTCGTTCGGAACAAATCTTGGATGGATAGTTCGACTGGATCTGGGAAGCCCCATCTCGAGCGCATCATTTCATGCATGCGTTCTGCTAAGCCTTCTGCTGTCTCAAGCGCCAAAGCCTGCAGCGCATGACTTTCTAAAAACTTTCCTTGTTCTTTTAGTTGCTGCGCCCATGTTCGGATACCTTTTCCTGCTGTTACCGTAAAGAACCCTACATAATCCATTTCCCCACCGACTGGTTTTAAATAATCGGCTAGACAAAGATGATCCGGTTTTATCTGACGTGGAAAATGGAAACGCTCAATTTCTCGCGTGTGATTTTTCGGGTCATAGATAATCACATCGTCACCGTCCGATTGCGCCGGGAAGAACTGATAAATGGCCGATGCTTGTAGAATTCCTTCGTTTACTGCCTGTTCGAACAACTGATCCGTTATTTCTTTTAATTTTATCGTTCGCTCGTCTTGTTCAGCTAGCAAGCGAGAGATTTTCCCTTTAATGCCCAAATGATGGCCAAGCAACATCTGCTGATTGATATAGGGATAGACTTGACGTAGAGAGAAGTCTCGCAAAATATGCACATCCAAATCGGCAGGAGTATAGACCTTAACATCTCGACTTACTCTAGAAGTTCCCACTGTTGCCGGCTTTCGAGGAATCTCTTTTTCGGGTGCCTCTAAGCGCTTTTTCTGATCCTCGTCGTATAAGGTCTGAATCTCTAAACGATTTTCAGGATTTTGCAAGTCATTAAAGATTTGAAGTCCGTCCATTGCATCTTTCGCGTATAGCACTAAACCATCGTATTCTTTTGCGATTTTATTTGCCGTAAATTTTCGCGTCAAGGCGGCTCCACCAACGACAACTGGCGTTTCAATGCCTGCTGCTTTCAAATCTTGTGCGGTTACGACCATCTGCTGAGCGGATTTCACAAGCAGTCCTGATAAACCGATGATATCTGGTTTATGCGTCCGTACTTGTTCAATGAGTTCTTGAGGCGTTACTTTAATTCCAAGATCTGTCACGTCATAGCCGTTGTTACTCAGGATAATATCCACTAAGTTTTTCCCGATATCATGTACGTCCCCTTTTACCGTAGCCAAAATGACCTTCCCTTTTGTCGATGACACATCTGATTGCTCCATATGCGGCTCTAAGTAAGCGACCGCTGCTTTCATGACCTCTGCACTTTGCAAAACCTCTGCAACAATCAATTGATTGTCATTGAACAGGCGGCCCACTTCTGCCATACCTGCCATCAGGGGTCCATTGATCACATCTAGCGGTGCGTCATAGCTTGCAAGAGCAGCGTCTAAATCTGGCAGTAACCCTTCTTTCGTCCCTTCGACAATATAGTAGGCCAAGCGTTCTTCTACCGTTTCCGGTAGTGCGATCACTTTCTCTTCTTTTTTCATTCCTCTGTAGAATTCCGTGAACTTCGCGAGGGTCTCATCTGTCGTATCAAACAATAGTTCTTCGGCGAGTTTTACCTCCTCTTCCGGAATCGAAGCAAAACGCTCAAGTTTTTCCGTGTTGACGATGGCGTAATCAAGACCTGCTTGCACGCAGTGATACAAGAACACAGCATTTAGCACTTCGCGACCAACAGGCGGAAGTCCAAATGAGACATTACTCACACCAAGGATCTGCGGACAGTGCGGGAAGCGTTCTTTGATAGCGCGAATCCCCTCAACAGTGGCTTTCGCCGAACCGATATACTGTTCATCTCCCGTGCCGACAGGAAAGACCAGTGCATCAAAAATAATGTCTGATGGCGCTATGCCGTATTTTTCAGTCAACAAGTGATAGGAGCGTTCTGCAATGGCGATTTTTCGTTCTGCAGAGACACCCATTCCCTTTTCGTCGATGGTTCCGACAACTACGGCTGCTCCGAACTGGTGCACAAGCGGCGCTATGGCTTCAAAACGTTCCTCCCCGTCTTCTAAATTGATGGAGTTAATGATGACTTTTCCTTGTGAATAACGCAGGGCCACTTCTAATACCTTTTCATCTGTTGAATCAATCATTAATGGGACCTTCACTTTTTTCACAACTTGTTGGATGAATTGATCCATATCTTCTACTTCTTCACGGTCCGGGTCAGCGAGGCAAATATCGATGATTTGCGCCCCATTTTTAACTTGTGCACGCGCAATTTCAGATGCCTCTTCTAATTTGCCCTCTTGAATGAGACGCTTAAATTTTCGAGACCCAATGACGTTCGTGCGTTCCCCGACTAAGATCGGACGAGTAGACGGGTCGTCGTAAACGAACGGCTCGATACCGGAAACTTTGTGCTCATCATGTGTTGTCGCCGTGCGCGGTTGATACTTTTCAGCAACTGTTGCAAGGGCACGAATATGGTCTGGTGTCGTCCCGCAACACCCTCCTAGTAAGTTCAGCCATCCTTTTTCTAAGAATCCCTCCATTTTGGTAGCGAGGGACTCGGGTGTCTCGTTGTAATTTCCTTCTTCGTCTGGAAGCCCAGCGTTCGGATAACAACTGACGTAGCTAGACGCTAACGTCGATAGAGAACGCAAATGGTCGCGCATAAATTCAGGACCCGTCGCGCAGTTCAGGCCCACAACAAGCGGATTCATATGCTCTAGCGAAATGTAAAACGCCTCGATAGACTGACCAGCAAGTGTGGTTCCCATTGGTTCAATTGTTCCGGAAACGAGAATCGGCAGTTCACGACCGCGGCTTTTGAATGCGTTTTGAATACCTAAGTTCGCCGCTTTCACATTTAGCGCATCTTGGCTTGTTTCAACAAGCAGTACGTCTACGTCACCATCTAGTAATCCTTCTGCCTGTACTTGATAATCCTGAACGAGTGCATCAAACGAGATTCCCCCTGTAACCGATAACGTTTTTGTGGTCGGTCCCATTGCTCCTGCTACAAAACGAGGTCTTTCATCTGTTGCGAATTCCGAGGCGACACGCTTTGCAATTTCTGCTGCTTCTTTGTTCAATTCATACGCTAAGTGGCCAAGGTCATACTCGTCCAACACGACTGGTGTAGCTCCAAATGTGTTGGTCTCTACAATGTCAGCCCCAGCTTCAAAGTAAGCAGCATGAATTGATTCGACGACATCGGGTCGTGTACGAACTAAGTACTCGTTACACCCTTCGTATTCTTCCCCACCAAAGTCTTCAGCCGATAGGTCTGCTTGTTGGATCATGGTTCCCATCGCCCCGTCTAAGACGAGAATTTTCTTCTGGAGTTGCTGTTCAAATGTGGAGCTGGTCATACGATTCCTCCTTGTTGCGTGTCTTGATAAAGTCAATCAATTCAAGTGAGAGCTCATAACGGAGAAATGGTGTAATCAGATAGATTCCGTTAAATAACTTGACCGCTTCTTCTAGCAGTTCTTTTGTAATCGTCATGCCGACTTCAAGTGCTGTTGCAGGGTCTTCTCCCGCTTCTCGCATACGCTGTCTTGTCACTTCTGGAAGACGAATCCCTGGAACTTCGTGATGCAGAAACTCTGCGTTGCGCGACGATAATAAAGGCATGATGCCGACGAAAAACGGTTTATCGACTTGTTTTGCTGCTTCTGCAAGTGCATGTAGCTGATCGATTCCAAAAACCGGTTGCGTAATAAAATAATCCGCTCCTGCTGCGACTTTCTTTTCAAGCCGCTTGATCGAGGCATCCATATGGCGGTAATTCGGATTAAATGCTGCCCCCACCGAAAACCGTGTCGGTCTCTCCAGTGATTTCCCCGAAAATGATAATCCACGATTGTTCTGCTTGATAAGCTCGATTAGTTCTAAACTTGATAAGTCGTAGACAGATGCTGCTCCCGGAAAGTCCCCAATTTTGGCAGGATCTCCTGTGATGGCGAGCAGGTCTTGTACACCAAGCTCATGGAGACCCATTAAGTGCGATTGGAGACCAATCAAATTTCGATCACGGCATGTTAAATGAACAAGTGGCGTGGCATCGTATCGTTCTTTGATGATGGCTGCCACTGCATCATTCCCGACTCTCGGAGAAGCTAGAGGATTGTCAGCGAGTGTTAGTGCATCGGCACCAGCTTCATGGAGAGCTTGAATTCCTTCGTAGAATCGGTCGGTATTTAAATGCTTTGGTGGGTCAAGTTCCACGAGAATTGTCGTTTCCTTCCGCACTTTTTGAAGTAGTGGGGACTCGGCTGAAACTTGCTCGATTTGTGGGTCAGATTTTTTTGCCGTGATTTGTTTAGTCGAAATCGGCGTGCGGTCGCCTAGAGTTTCTGCGATTGCTTGAATATGGCCAGGCGTTGTTCCACAACAGCCTCCGATCAAGTGGACACCTTGTTGTCTCAGCTCCTCCGCAATTTCTGCAAAATAGTGAAACTCTTCTGCGTACGAATAGCGACCTTCTTCCACTTGAGGAAGACTCGCATTCGGATAGACGGAGAGCAATGCCTTTTTGGGAATCGGAACTTGCTTGAGAGCACTCAGCATATGGAATGGACCCATTCGACAATTGACACCAACAACATCGGCTCCTGCAACTTCCAACTCTTCAAATGCTTGTGCAAGTGAATAGCCGTTTTGCAATACACCCACTTCATGCATCGACACTTCTGCGATAACCGGTAACTCACACTCTGCCTTTGCGATTTGCACAACGGCTTTTAGTTCTTCAAAATCGTAGTACGTTTCGAGTAACAGTGCGTCGACGCCTTCCATTAAGAAAATATAGAGCTGTTCTCTAAAACTGCGTTTGATTTCATCGAGTGGAATGTCTTGTTTGATTCCACGCAATCCTCCAAATGTTCCAAGGACGTATACCTCGTCCCCCGCAGCTTGTTTGGCAAGTTTTACTGCCGCTGTATTGATGGCTTTCACTTGTTCTTGCAAACCATAACGTGCGAGTTTCACGTAATTCGCTGCGTAGGTGTTTGTCTGAATCACTTCCGCTCCTGCTGCAATATACTGTTCATGTACACGCAGGACGTCTTCCGGGTGAGAAAGGTTTAGTTCTTCATTGCAGTGATCGACGCCGTACGAGTAAAGCAGTGTGCCCATTGCCCCGTCCGCCACTAAAACACGGTCTTGCAGTTGTTCCAAAAACGGTCGTTTCATTCGGCTTCACCTACTAACCCATCTAAAATATGTTGCAGTTCTGCTTTCAAATCGTCCACATGTTCAATGCCTACAGAAAAACGAAGAAGTCTTCCGCAGATTCCGACTCGTTCACGCTCTGCTACCGGAATATCGGCATGGGTTTGTGTTGTCGGGTAGGTGATGAAGCTTTCAACTCCACCAAGACTTTCTGCAAATGCAATGAGTGTAAGACCCTCGAGGAATTGTGGTACCCACTCTTCTTTCTGTAACCGAAACGATAACATTCCGCCTTTCCCTGGATACAACACGGAATCAATTGCTACGTGTTGTGTTAAGAACTCTGCAAGTTTCTGCGCATTTTGTTGTTGGCGCTCGACTCGGAGGCCCAACGTTTTAAGACTTCTCACTAACAGCCAACAGTCTAACGGACTAGGTACGGCCCCGATTGAATTTTGAATGATTGTGAGTTGCTCACCAAGCGCCTGTCCTTTTGTAATAACAGCACCTGCTAACACATCATTGTGGCCACCCAAATACTTCGTCGCACTATGAATGACAATATCTGCTCCTAGCGTGATCGGTTGCTGCAGAATTGGTGTATAGAAAGTGTTATCGACGATCAGCAGGATTTCGTGTCCTTTTGCCAGTTCGGCAACAGCTTGAATGTCTGTTTCTTTCATCAATGGATTTGTTGGAGATTCGATGAACACTGCTTTTGTGCGCTCAGTGATGGCAGCCTCGATTGACTGAAGCTTTGAAGTGTCTACGTAACGGAAGTGTAAACCCGTCCGTTCTTCTAACTGATGGAACAACCGATAGCTCCCTCCGTATAAGTCTTCGGATACGACTAGCTCATCACCCAACTTAAATAACTGAAGTACAGCGTGAACAGCCGCCATTCCTGAACTGAAGGCAAAACCATGATCACCTCTTTCAAGGTCCGCCAGTGTTAGCTCGAGGGAAGTTCGCGTAGGATTAGCAGTTCGCGAGTAATCATACCCCGTTGATTGCCCGATTCCTGGGTGGATGTAGGCTGTTGAGAGATGAATAGGAAGGCTTACTGCTCCGGTTGCTGAGTCACTTCGGTTCCCGGCTTGTGCGAGTTTGGTTTCTAGTTGATGTGTCATATTTACTCCTCCTAAGTAGTGGAAGGTATAGAAAAACGCCCTCTTATTAAAAATAAGAAGGCGTGTAATCAATTCTATCCCTCTTATCTATCAGAACACAATGGTTCTGCTGGAATTAGCACCATACTGCTTTGCAGCTGGTTGCTGAGGTGTCGTAGGGCCAGTCCCTCTACCTCTCGCGATAAGAAATTGCGTATTTAGTTCGGTCTTCAAAGCTTTTTACCACTTTAACGCATTGAAGGAAGATGTGTCAATAGAATTTCAAGCTTTTAGTTGACTTCCCATTTCTCACACAGTAGACTGTAATTAACTACTTTGCATTACCAAGTAGCTATTTTTTCACCCCGCTATCTTGCATTACAAACTAGCAAGGAGGAGCGCTATGACAGTTCGCAGTCAACTACTGAAAGGTTTTCTTGACGGATGTGTTCTTGCAGTTATCGATAAACAAACTGTGTATGGATATGAATTGTCCAGGAAGTTACAGGATTCCGGTCTTCCCGATGTCCCAGAAGGCACCATTTATCCGGTCTTATTACGGTTGCAAAAACAGGGCTTGATCGTCAGTGAAATGCGTCCATCTGAGTCTGGACCGAATCGCAAATACTATTCCATCACACAAAGTGGACAAGCCACATTGGCAACCATTCGCAACGAGTGGCAATTGCTGTCTGTCCCACTACATGCATTATTAAAGGAGGAAAGCGAATGAAAGCACATGAGTTAATCAAACTGAACAATGAAAAACGCGAGTTATTACATGTTCCAAATAAAGTGTATTACGAGCAATTGATAGTTTATATCCGAACGAAGCTTCTATTGTCCGAGCAAAAGAGTGAAGAAGTCTTGATGGATATGCTTGATCACTTGCTTGAAGCACAAGAAGACGGAAAATCTGCAAAAGATGTATTTGGAGAGGATCCAAAGGCTTACGCTGATGACGTCATCGAACAAATTCCACAAGAAGAGAAACGCGACATGGTGAAGTTTTGGGGACGCATGGCGTTCCAGCTGCTCGCATACTACTTTATCGCGCGCGGGGTTATTATGGCTGCGATTGCCTACTTCGATGAAATGCCAGATGATCGTATTTACTTGATTCCATCGTTGATTCAAGTTGGGTTGATGGTGTTCATTGTGTGGCTCTTGATCCGCTTAGTGTTCCGTCAATTGCACAAAACCTCGTTTGAAGAGGCAAGCTTGAAATCTCGTTGGAAAGAATATGTCGGCGCAGCTGTTTTAGGAGCTCTTGCTATGGCAGCAATCGGTCTCTCGAATTATTTCTTACCCTATTTCGGACCGTATGCACCCTTTCCACCAGCGTCTTCTATCGGTGTTGGGGCGATTTTCTTGTTAACATCGTGGATATTGAAGCGAACGGAGTGGGGTTCGTAAAGAGTTTGGGTGGGTGAGCGGGCGTTCATCGGACGTAACTAAGATTTATTCTACCCAAATCACGATTTGTTCTACCCAAACCGCAATTTATTCTACCGAAGTCGTATTATGGAAACTAATCACGCACTTTACAGAAAAAACAGGGTTCGCTCCTCGGAGCGGACCCTGTCCAATTAGCTTTTCTTCAACTTCCCGACCAAAACCGTCAAATCCACAGTAACTGATGGTAACGCCAGTTCGATAAACTCGTTCACTTGCTCAGGTGGTGCATTCCAAGTAAGAGGCGTCATCGCAATGAGGTCGCGCCACTGCTCATCGGTCAACTCGACACTATAGTTCTGTCGACTGACATGAACAGTCTCCAACGTCTTCTCAAACTGCTCTTTTGCGCCTTCGTTTTCATACGTTTCTTTGTCAGTTCCCGCATAAAAGAACTTCCTGAGTTCCTCTAAGTACTGTGCATTTGGAATCACCTTCACCACGTACCCACCAGCTTTCAGTATACGTCTAAACTCTTGATGGTTTGCTGGAGAAAGAATATTCAATACGACATCCACGGAGTGCTCTTGAACAGGAGATTTAGCCAAATCCGCAACGAGCCAGAGTGCATCGACGTCGTGATTCGTTGCTAATTGAATTCCTTCTTTCGCAAGATCTATTCCAATACCCCGACCACTTTTTACTTGTTCTAGAATACCTGCCAGATGTGTCCCTTCCCCGCAGCCCATGTCTACGAGTAGAGGTGATGACAAAGAGGACTCACCTTCTATCCACGTTGCAATCTCAGAAATCACCGGATTGAAAAATCTCGTTTCTGAAAGTAGTGCCTGTCTAGCTCTAAACAATTCTTTTGTGTAACGACTCTTCGCCACAGTCCCCGCCAAGTGAAGGTAGCCTTGTTTGGCCACATCAAACGTATGATGATTCTCACATGTCATACCGGTATCGGTAGCCTGAGCTGCCTTCTGACAATGCGGGCATCGAAGCACAAAGTCTAAACTCTGTAGTTGCGTTAACGCTCGTTGTTTTTTTGAAATCATCTAGTTCTTCCTTCCTGAAGTAATTGGTAACGTTCATTAAAGAGTGTTGGATAGGAAAGGAAACCTTGTGCAATGCTGGTCACTGCAGCAGTCGTTAAAATTAAGAACACGATTAACAACTGGAATTGCACAGCTTGAATCGGGTCTGCCCCTGCAATGATCTGCCCACTCATCATTCCAGGAAGTTGCACGAGACCCATCGTTTTTTGACTTTCAATCGTCGGTATCATACTTGTCTTGATTGCTTGAATCAAACGTGTGTGTATCGCTTGTTTCGGTGTTCCTCCTAAAGATAAGATGAGTTCGATTTGATCTTCGTGACTTTCAATCTCTGAAGTGAATCGGTTCAAAAACAGAATAGCCAGCACCATCGAGTTTCCGATGACCATTCCACTGATAGGAATGACGTACTGAGGAGTGGCTGGTGTGATGGAAAAGCCGATTAAGATTCCCTGCGTTAGTACTTCGACGAAAATAAGCGTCACTGCTACTTTCCACGTGATGCCCGGAATCGACTTTCCTTTTTTCCGAACATTTAGCGTCGCTGCCACAATCATGAGCGCAACCATAAGGAGTATATAAATAAAGCTTTCGGAGTCGAATACGAACTTTAAAATATACCCAATCGCGATTAGTTGAACAATGGAACGCACAGTAGCAACGATTGTGTCTCGCTCTAAATCCAAACGAAAGTTTTGGATAATAGTAACGGGATCAAAACAAAAATTAAAGTGAGCGCGAGTGTTCCATATGTCATGAATTAGTGCCCCTTACAAATTGCTGTACAGCTGGATCTGTGGATTCGTTTAACAATGAACTCTCGCCTTGTTCGATGAGCTGACCGTCAATCATTACCCATGTATAGTGACCGATTCGTTCCGCTTGCTCTAAGTTGTGCGTAATCCAAATAATCGTTGTACCAAACGTTTTATGAATATGCGCGATCAACTCTTCCACCTCCTGACGAGATACGCGGTCGAGAGCTGATGTGATTTCATCTAACAACAAGATTTCCGGTTCCATCAGAAGTGTCCGTGCAATGGAAACTTTCTGACGCTGACCACCGGAAAGGTCGCGGCTATCGCGCTGCAAATAATCTGGATCAAGACCCACCTCTTGAATCACTTTACGCATCTTTTCAACATCAACTTCTGCTCCTTGCAATGCATAAGGAAGTGTCAAATTCTCCTCGACGGTTCCACTGATCATAGGCGCACTTTGAAGAGCCATGCTGGCACGCGTGCGCAATTCGACTGGTTCCCATTCTTCGACGTTCTTTCCAAGAACAAGAATTTCGCCAGTATTCGGACTAAGTAAACCATTGCACAACTTCAATAAAGTTGATTTTCCAGCACCGGACGGACCTACAAGTGTTGTGATTTTTCCTTTTGGGAAATAGCCGGTAATGCCTTTTAAAACTTCTTGTTCTCCTCGTTTCATGGATACATCTGTAAATTCAATGGCTGCTTCTCGCTCCATAAATTTCCCTTCTTTCCTAAGTCGTTTCTATTAGTCTAGAGGGTCAGGCGAATTAATGCCACTCCGGAAACCTTCATGGTATAGTAAGAAAAAATCACTTCGACAGGGGGAACATCGGATGTGCCTGATCGCCTTCCATCTTCAGCAACATCCAACCTATTCACTGATTTTAGCTGCTAACCGAGATGAATTTTATGACCGTCCAACTCAGCCAGCTCACTTTTGGGAAGAGCATCCTGAACTTCTAGCCGGAAAAGATCTCCATGCCGGAGGGACCTGGCTTGGCATTACAAAAACAGGACGACTTGCAGCACTGACAAATTATAGAGACCCATTAAGTGTGCAACAGGATTTAATTTCACGTGGTGAGATAGTGAAAGATTTTTTAACGTCTACGGAACACGCTTCAACGTTTATTGATAAACTAGAGGCACAAAAAACGTGTTACAATGGTTTCAACTTGCTCGCAGGAACCATAGACGAACTGCACTACTATAGCAATATGCTTCCTTCAGGACACCCTATTGAAGAAGGCACACATGCTCTTAGCAATAAGTTTTTAAACACGCCATGGCCAAAAGTTGATAAAGCACGTACAGAGCTGAACGATTATGTGTCTTTATCGGAAACGATTGAAACGGAGAAGCTCTTCGATTTGATGCGGACTTCTGAACAGGCACCTGACCATAAGCTCCCGGATACTGGCGTTGGTCTGGACTTAGAAAGAAAATTGTCATCTGCCTTCATTCAGATGCCAAATTACGGAACGCGTTGTACCACAGTCGTTCTTGTCACGCACGCTGGAAGTGTTCATTTTGAAGAGCGCACATATACGGATGGGAACTTAACAGAAACTATTGTAGAAAAATTTTCAGTGGTTTCGGAACAGTCTGAAGAAACCAAATCTCTTAAATAGCAGCTATTTTCTGCTATACTAGACGGAAAATGATTTTACAAGGAGCGTTTAGGTTTGTCACAGACTCGCTATGTTCTAAGCTACGGAGATGCATTTGTCGACTACATCGCCAGAAGCCATGAAAATAAAGAATTCGATTTGTACCTTGGAGGGGCAACAGTGAATGTTGCAGCAGGTGCTAGTCGCCTCGGACTTCCTTCACGTTTTATTACGATTACAGGAGACGACGAGGTGTCGGATTTTGTACGTGCTCAGATGGATGAAGAAGGTGTTGACCTTCAACATGCAGTATTTGCTCCTGAGAAACGTGCCACTTCGGTCTATGTTCATTTAACAGAAGAGTCGGATCGGACTTTCGCAAACTATATTGATCCAACTCCAGATATACAAGTAAAGCCCGAGCACTTGCAGGAAGAAGCGTTTGAACAGGCCGTCACATTCCACTTTTGTTCAGGCACAATGTTTCATCCAATAGCTCTGGAAACGACTCGCCGTGCGGTTGAACTGGCACGTGATAAAGGCGTTTTATTGTCCTTTGACGTCAATGTACGTCCACTTCGCTGGAAGTCTGAAGAGCGTTGCCGCGAGACGATCATTGAGTTTATGAATCGTTCTCATATGGTGAAGATGACACGTGAAGAGATGTACTTCTTGATGGAGACAGAGGACTTTGAAGAAGGGATCGAGCGTCTTCAAAAGTATTCGATTCCACTCGTATTTTTAACAGATGGTGAGAATGGAACGATTTGTTTAGTGGATGGGCAACAGATCCATGCACCCGTAACACCAGTAGTTCCTGTTGATACAACAGGCGCTGGGGATGCGTTTATTGCAGGAGTCCTGTATCATGTGTATCATTACGGATTTCCGGAAACGCATGCAGATGTGTTAGAGTGCGCAATGTTTGGAAATAAACTTGGGGCTTTATGTGCAACGAAGCAAGGTGCTTTGACCGCTATGCCTCGACTCGAGGAAATCGAAGACTTGTAAGAATTTGACCCCTGGGGTTATCTCAATGCCAAGTTTACTTGGTTGGCGAGACAACCCCAGGGGTCAAAAACATGTTATAGTACTTTCTCTAAGAAATCACGGGCACGGGCAGATTTTGGTGCCGAGAAGAATTCTGCTGGTGTTGCTTCTTCTACTAGTTGCCCATGATCTAGGAATACGATGCGATCCGCTACTTCTCGAGCGAATCCCATCTCATGCGTCACGATGACCATCGTCATTCCCGTATGTGCAAGATCCTTCATTACCATCAATACCTCTTTTACCATCTCTGGATCTAGTGCAGAGGTAGGTTCATCAAACAGCATGACCTCTGGTTCCATAGCCAAGGCACGTGCAATCGCTACACGTTGCTTCTGACCACCTGATAACTGAGAAGGATAGGCCTTTTCTTTTTCACTAAGACCGACTTGTTTCAGTAATGCGCGGCCCTTTTCTTCCGCCGCGGCTTTTGAAAGCTTCTTCACTTGCATCGGTGCATACGTCAGATTCTCTAGTACTGTCATATGCGGGAACAAGTGAAAGTGCTGAAATACCATACCGATTTTCGCACGAACAGCGGAAAGATTCTTCGTCTTGGCAAGAGATTCTCCTTTGTAGGTGATATCCCCTTCAGACGGCTTTTCTAACAAATTGATACAACGAAGAAGCGTCGACTTCCCTGATCCTGAAGGTCCAATTACTGCCACTACTTCTCCGGGCTGAATCGTTGTCGAGATATTGGTCAATACTTGATTCGACCCAAATTTTTTCGAAACGGATTGTATATTAATCACCTTGTCTCAACCTCTTTTCTAGCTTCTTACCGATTAGTGTAAGGCCCATTACGAGCATGTAGTAAATGAGTCCAACGAATAATAAGGGCTCAAAGTTACGGTAAATATCCGACCCAACAACTTGTGCACGACGCATCAAGTCCATATAACTGATTGTCGAAACAAGCGCTGACTCCTTCGTTAACGTGATGAATTCATTCATAAGAGCCGGGAGAATATTTTTCATCGCTTGCGGAAGAATCAAGTCTTTCATCGCTGGCTTGTACGGAATTCCTAAAGCCATTGCTGCTTCCATCTGTCCTTTATCAACGGCTTGAATACCTGCACGAATGATTTCAGAAATGTAGGCAGCTGAGTTTAAACCGAATGCAAGAACTGCCGCCAGAAATGTCGGAATATCATAGCCCGTCAACTGTGGGACAGCGAAATAAATAATCATTAATTGAAGGATTAAAGGCGTTCCACGGAACACCGATGTATACGCATCTGCCAAAAAGCGCAAAAAGCGATTGTTCATAATTTTTACGAGGGCAATCAACGTCCCTAAAATAAATCCAAAAATAAGTGCAACAATAACGAGTTGCAACGTGACCCATATTCCTTGTAGCATAAAAGGAATATAAGGCACGATTTGGCTAAAGTCCAAATTCATGCCTTACCCCGCCTTTCTATTCTTCTGACAACCACTTGTCTTTTAATTCTTGTAATGTGCCGTTCTCTTCAAGAGTAGCAAGTGCTGCATTTACATCTTCAACAAGCTCGCTTCCTTTTGGGAAAGCTGCAGCCATTCCTGGTGATGCAGATGTTGGATCATCAAATCCAGCAAGGTCCTGCTCTTTCTGATAGCCAACCCCTACTGCTTTGTCGATATAGATCGCATCCACACGGTTTGAAAGCAGTTCTTGAATCATGATGGATGAGCTATCAATTGGCTTGATTTCAAATCCGTACTCTTCTTGGATTTTACGAGCACCTTGTTCTTGGATCGTTCCAAGTTGAACACCTAATGTTTTTCCTTCTAAATCTTCGATGCTTTCAATCCCAGCGTCTTTCAAAGATAAGAACATTTCACCCGAGCGATGATATTCTGTAGAGAAATCAACGTTTTCTTTACGCTCGTCTGTAGCGGACATCCCTGACATAACAAAGTCGATACGGTCTGATTGAAGAGCACCGATTAATCCGTCAAACTTCATATCACGTACTTCAAGTTCAACACCAAGTTCTTCTGCGATTGCATTTGCTAGATCAATATCAAATCCAATGATTTCACCTGAAGCATCTACGGATTCAAATGGTGGAAAGTCTGCTGATGTTCCCATTACTAATTTTGTTGTTTCTTCTGAAGAGCCTTCTGAACTTGTAGCCCCCTCTTCTGTTGAACCACATGCTGCTAAAAACAGGACTAAAAGAAGTGCTATACCTGTAAGTATCTTTTTCATAATCTTCATCTCCTAATTTAAAATGTATAGTTATTCGATAAAATGTATAATAACACGGTATTATGTATTTGTATACAGCCCTATTGAAGTTTTATTATTCAGACTATTCATCATAAAAAAAGCCTGATACGCAATGTATCAGACAGCAGTAGTGATTTTTATTTTTGTGCGAACTCCGCTTTCACTTGGCGCATCAATTCAGCATCTGACAATAAGTCAAACCCTGTCAACGCCATGGATAGTGCTCCGCGACTCAAGACTTGATGTGAGTTATCGGTGATTGTTAAGTCAGCTAGTTCCTGTGTGTGGAATACAAGTCCAGGAGAATCAAGACCGATATACGGATGAATAGACGGGCAGATATGACTGACATTTCCCATATCGAGTGAGCCGTATGAATCTTTCGCCGGATGAACTGTTTCAGTTCCCACTGCTAGTAAATTCTGTGTAAATCGTTTCGATAAAGTATGATTTGTTTGCATATCATCATAGCTCAATTCATAATTATGCATCTCGAGTGTAGCACCTGTCATTTGTGCAGCACCGTGTGCAATTGCTTTTACCTTTTCTACGACTTCATTTAAATAAGCGCGTTCAGACGCGCGAATATAAAACTGAGCAGATGCAAATTCCGGGACAACGTTTGCCGCT
This sequence comes from Chryseomicrobium imtechense, assembly GCF_041475995.1. Taxonomy (NCBI): domain Bacteria; kingdom Bacillati; phylum Bacillota; class Bacilli; order Caryophanales; family Caryophanaceae; genus Chryseomicrobium; species Chryseomicrobium imtechense. The sequence continues at coordinate 122,830 of NZ_JBGOBM010000006.1, forward strand.
TTTCCACCTTCTGTGATAATCCCATGAATGCGTACATCTGATTGTACATGTTGACGGAGTGCATTGATTCCATTAAACAATTGAAGGACTGCGTCTAATGCGTTAATCCCTTTTTCCGGGGACGCTGCAGCGTGACTTGGACGGCCTGTATAATCGAACTGAATCGCATCCATTGCAAGAGAGTCGCCACTTTCATAAGATTCATCAGCAGGGTGAAGCATCATTGCCGCATCGATATCTTCAAAGACCCCTTGCTCCGCCATATCAACTTTAGCACCGTTCGTTTCTTCTGCTGGAGTCCCGAGAACATAGATCTTCCCGCCTGTATCAGCTACTACTTTGGAGAGCAAAACTCCAGCGCCGACACCCATTGTTCCAATCATATTGTGCCCGCACCCGTGACCGATTCCCGGAAGAGCGTCGTACTCTGCCAAAAATGCAATCGTCGGTCCTGGAAGGCCACTGTCGTAGGTCGCTTTAAAGGCGGTCGGACGGTTGACGATTCCTTTTTCAACTTGGAAATCATGGCGCGCTAAAAAATCAGTTAGTAGTGTCATTGATTCAAATTCTTGATCACCAAGTTCTGGGTTGTGGTACAAGTGGTCGCTCATGCTCCATAGATCTTGTTGGATTTCTTCTAGATGACGTTGCAATTGTTCTTTCATTGTCTGATGCTCCTTTTTCTATCATTTCCTGCCGCTACTATAACGGAATTCGAAATAAATCGCAATGCCCAATTAATTCACAGGGGTCTCAGGCTCTTTATTTTGTAAGACTGCCAACAAATTCCGTACAGTTAAGTCGGCCATTTCCATACGGGTTGCTACCGTTGAGCTACCGATATGCGGAGCTACTTCGACATTTGGAAGTGTGAGAAGAGGATGATCGGTTGGCACAGGTTCTTGCTCAAATACATCAAGCGCTGCTGCACCAAGCTTTCCGTTCTTCAAGGCTTCATATAATGCCGCTTCATCCACTAAGCCCCCACGTGCCGTATTCACAACAATGGCATCTTCTTTCATCAAAGCAAGTTCTTCTGCACCAATTAAATACTTTAATTCCGGTGCAAATGGCAGCATGATGACCAGAAAGTCGGCTTGCTTCAGTACGTCTTTCAGTTCATGATAGGTTGCCCCAATGGCTTGTTCCGCTTCTGGCTTCTTAGACCGGTTCCAGTAAATGACGTCCATATCAAACCCTTTTGCTCGACGTGCCACGGCTTGTCCAATTCGTCCGAATCCTAAAATACCGATCGTCGAACCGCTGAGCTCTTTTCCTGCAAGCTGTAAAAGCGACCAAGACTTCCACTCGCCTTCACGGACCTCTTTACTCGCTGCACTTAACTTTCGTGCAGCCGCAAGTAATAACGCAAACGTCAAATCCGCCGTAGCGTTTGTTAATACGTCAGGTGTGTTCGTGACACGGATACTGCGCTTTGTCGCTTCTTCCACATCGATATTGTTAAAGCCCACTGCAAGCTGGCTGATCACCTTTACGTTTGGTGCCGCTTCAAGCACCTCTTTATCTAATGGATCGGACAATACACTGATGATGCCATCTACATCCTTTACAGCATCGACTACTTGCTCTTTCGTCATCGGCTGTTCTGCTGAATGCCACTCTTTGTACTCCACGTGTTGTTCCAACTTCTTCACTACTTCTTCAGGAAGCTTTCTTGTTGCAAATACCTTCATCTCTCCTCATCCCTTCTGCTAAATTCTACTATTTAGCATACCAAACTTCTCGAAATAGAGACAATCAAACAAAAAAAACGGATTTCCCCTGAGAGAAATCCGATCCTTCTTATTTCTTTACGATATTCTTACCATAGAAGATTTCATCCATCTCCATCTTCAGCTGGGCTTCGATTTTCTGCTGCTCTTCTGCAGTCAGATCTTCTTTCTTCTTCCCGAACAAGTAATTGTTCAAGTCAAAGTCTTTTAGTTTCGCTTTTGTATGGAAGATGTTTTCTTGGAAGATGTTCACATCAATCATGTTGAACTGCTCCTGAATATCTTCCGGGATATAATTCTGAATTGAATTGATTTCGTGATCGATGAACAATTTGTGCCCCGTTTTGTCACGCGTAAATCCACGGACACGGTAGTCGATCGTCATAATATCTGTATCAAATGAATGAATCATATAGTTCAGCGCTTTTAATGGCGAAATTTCCCCACATGTCGACACATCAATGTCTGCGCGGAACGTACTAATCCCTTCATTCGGGTGGTATTCCGGATACGTATGCACAGTCACGTGAGACTTATCCAAGTGCATAACTACTGTTTCTGGAATCGGTCCTGGCGACTCTTCGAACTGCTCTTTAGGCGCCGATTCAACCGGTCCTTCTGAAACGAGCATCGTCACACTAGCACCTTGCGGAATGTAATCTTGTTTTGCGACGTTCAACACGTGCGCTCCAATGATTTCTGTAACTTTTGTCAAGATCGCTGTTAAACGGTCTGCGTTGTATTGTTCATCGATATACTGGATGTAGCGTTCACGTTCTTCTTTTGTGCCCGTATAACAGATATCGTACATATTAAAACTGAGTGACTTTGTTAAGTTGTTAAATTCATGCAGCTCAATGCGCTGCTCGGGAGTTAACGACACGTTTCCTCATCCCTTCGCGTAAAAAATAAACTTCGGTTACAACTATACCTTTACCCCTGTTATTTGACAAGCAAACGAAGGATTCACAGGGCTTTTGGCGCAAAAAAAGAGAGGAACCTGTCCTCTCTCCTAGTTATGCGTGTTGCGCAATCAAACGTTGTGCGACTGCTTGTACGCGTGTCAGACCTTCTGCAATAATTGCTTCTGCTTGTTGCGGGTTGGCATTGTGTCCTTCGATGATCACGTTCTCGATGATTTCCATACCGAAGACGCCGTTAAAGACGTTTTGCATATAGTTATACGACATTTCCATCGGTGCCATCTCAGGTGCAGAATATAGACCACCGCGCGCGTTCAATAGAATGACTTTCTTCTCTGGCATCAATTGAACAAGATTGCCATTCGCATCATATTTGAATGTAAATCCTGCAGAGTAGACATAATCAATAAATGTTTGAAGTGCTGCTGGAATCGTTAAGTTCCATAGTGGGAAAGCAAATACTAATACGTCTGCTTCTGACACAGCATCCATTGCTTTTTGCTTTGCAGCTAAAATACGACGCTCAACATCTGACAGCTCTTCTTCATTTTGCATCTTTCCAAATGCGTTGAACAGGTCCTGACCGAAGTACGGCATATCCTCTTCAAATACATCGAATACACGGACGTTCATCTCGTTAGTATCTTTAATCGACTCCATGAACGTGTTATACATTTTAGTTGAAATCCCGTCTGGGCGATTGTTAGCTCTTACAAGTAATACGTTTGTCATACAAGTTCCTCCTAGGTTACAAAAAATAATCACAAAAGCCATCCTACCATGCGTGTAGTTCGAGTTCAAGATATTCGCTCACCGGAAACGAGGATTTGCTATACTGAAGAAAACTCTTGAAGGAGTGCTTGGATGAAGACTCTATTTATTGCCGGTCACGCGCGACTACCTGCTGGGATGGCTGCGCAAAACCTATACGAAACATTAACGATTACTGCAGAAATCGATTCGAAATATAGCGTAATCGTAGCAGCTTCCTGTACCCTCGCCACGCAACACGGGCAAGATTTCGTTCATCATTTGCTACGGGGTCACAGTTTGCGAGACGGTATTGACGAGCCTCTTCGCGCTATCCAGACGCAGTATCTCGGGAAAGCTGGAAGCGCCCTGCAGTCTGCTTTGAAAGATCTTTACAAGCATTCTGAACAGTATCAAACAAAATTGTCAGAGTAGTTCGTTTTTTCATTTACAATCCGGTACGCGTCCGGTAAAGTGAAAGTAATGAGCGCCGAGTCACTCGCCAGTGACCATTCACGCTCTACGGAACACAAACCAATTACAATCTGCCGAATCTGACACCATTCATTCCCGAATGTTTCCTCAGATCATCCGCCAGTCTAGAGAACCTGTACGAGGTTTTTTGGACTGGCTTTTTTTATGGCAAGAAAGGAGTGTCTATGCAAGGAGCTTTAGCAGGTCTTCGCATCCTTGATTTAAGTCGTGTTCTCGCGGGTCCATACTGCACCATGATTTTCGGCGATCTAGGTGCGGAAGTCATCAAAGTGGAAGCACCAGGTGGATCTGATGAGACGCGGCACTGGGGTCCTCCGTTTCAGAACGGGGTCAGTGCCTATTACTTGAGTGCCAATCGCAACAAGGAAAGTATCACACTCGACCTTCGAACGACCGAAGACCAGGAACAGTTCAAAAAACTTGTCGCAACAAGTGACGTCGTCGTGCATAACTTTAAAACGGGTACGATGGAAAAGTTCGGCCTCGACTACGATACACTGACGACGCTCAACCCAAGACTTGTATACTGCAGTATCACTGGATTTGGTGAGACAGGGCCTCTAAAAGACCTACCTGGCTATGATTTTATCTTGCAAGGGATGAGTGGCTTGATGCAGATCACTGGTACGGAAGAATCTGGACCGCAAAAGATGGGTGTCGCGATTGTCGATATACTCACTGGACTTTATGCGTGCATCGGGATTCAAGCAGCACTCCTCGAACGCTCGACTTCCGGCCGTGGGCAACGGCTTGATCTGTCACTCTATGATTGTGCTGTCAGTAGTCTCGTCAATATCGGCAGCAGTTATTTGATGACAGGAGTTGAGCCAAAACGACGAGGCAATACGCATGCCCAAATTGCGCCTTATCAAATGTTCGACACAAAGGATGGCTCAGTCATCGTTGCAGTGGGCACAAACGCACAATTCACAGCTCTTTGTTCACTTGTAAACTGGTCGCCCCCTGAAGAATTTGAAACAAATGCCGGACGGGTAGAAAATCGAGATACTCTCACTGCCGTTCTTTCTTTGTACATGAAAGAGCGAACGACGGCTGCATGGGTCGATGCACTGCGAGAAGTAGGCATTCCCTGCGGCCCCGTTCAGACATTCGAACAACTGACGAACGATCCACAACTTCACGCACGGGACATGTGGATCACTCAACATCACAAACAAGCTGGAACAATCCAGCAAATTGGTAGTCCACTCAAATTGTCGCGCACCCCTGTCACCTACCGCCTTGCTCCACCCGAACCAGGCGACCACCAAACTAAATGGATTCAAAGGAGAGAAAACGGATGAACTTTCATTTTTCAGAAGAACAAAAAATGCTTCGCAAAACTGTACGGGATTTTGTAGACAAAGAAATCATTCCCCATATTCGTGATTGGGACCGCCAAGGGAAATTCGATCCTGCCATCATTCAGCGCCTTTCTGACCTGGGCTTAATGGGGGTTTGTATTCCTGAACAATACGGCGGAAGTGGAATGGATTACAACTCACTTGCAATCGTGTGTGAGGAGTTGGAGCGCGGCGACACAGCGTTCCGTACGGCTGTCTCTGTGCACACTGGCCTCAACAGTATGACAATTCTTCAATGGGGAACGGAAGAGCAAAAGCAAAAATATCTTGTACCACAAGCAAAAGGTGAAAAAATCGGAGCATTCGGTTTGACAGAGCCTGCTGCAGGTTCTGACGTAGCGGCACTTGAAACAACAGCAAAACTTGACGGGGATCATTATATTTTAAATGGACAAAAAGCGTGGATCTCGCTCTGCGATATCGCAGACCACTTCCTCATTTTCGCCTACACAGGAAATAAAGAAGACAAACATAAAGCCATTTCAGCATTTATCGTAGAACGCACGTGGGAAGGTTTCTCGTCGCAAGCGGTGAAAGGAAAGCTTGGCATTCGCGCAGGAAATACTGGAGAGTTGTTCTTTGAAGATGTGAAAGTACCGAAAGAGAACTTGCTCGGCAAAGAAGGCGAAGGGTTTAAAATCGCAATGGCTGCACTCGACAACGGCCGCTTTACAGTGGCTGCTGGAGCAGTCGGACTGATCCAAGCCTGCTTAGAAGCCAGTGTTGACTATTGCCACACACGTGAGACGTTCGGTAAACCAATCGGTCGTCACCAGCTCGTCCAGCAGATGCTTGCGAACATGGAAGCAGGTTATCAAATGAGTCGTTTACTTGTATACCGTGCGGGTCAATTGAAAAACGAAGGTAAGCGCAATACACGTGAAACATCTCTTGCAAAGTGGCAAGCCTGTGATTTTGCGAATAAAGCAGCAGATGATGCTGTACAAATTTTCGGTGCAAACGGCTACTCGGATGAATACCCAGTAGAGCGCTTCTTGCGGAATTCAAAGGCACCTGTAATTTATGAAGGTACACGCGAAATCCACACGTTGATGCAAGCAGACTATGTACTCGGCTATCGGGAAGATAAGACACTTTCACAGATGTTACCTGCTTGGGAAGGTCAAGAATAATCGAAGAGTACACAAAAACCCGCGATGCTTAGTCGCGGGTTTTATAGTTTTTCAGGCTTTCTTCGTGTACTTCTTCACAGCTGGCAAAATCTCGCTTCCAATCAACTCGATGTTGCGCTCGAGATCTTCAAACGGCACACCCCCGAAGTCCATCTGTGCAATATAGCGCTGGTGTCCAAACAACTCGTGCTGATACAAAATCTTCTCTATCACCTGTTGCGGGCTTCCGACATTCAACACGTCTTTTGGATCCTGTGCACTCTGTTCAAATGCAAATTTCGGATACCCGCGTCCATTGCTCTTCATCATACCTTTATCTACATACGTATGATACGTATCTATCGCTTCTTGAGACGTAGGAGCAGTAAAGAACATGCCTGCTGTTGCAATTGGTAATTCGTCTGGATTGTGGCCAGCTTGGCGAGCAGACTGTCTGTACGCTTCAACAGAATATTGGAAGTTTACAGCTTGTCCCCCTAGCATCGCAAGCATCATCGGTACTCCAGCAGCGCCTGCTTTCACTGCACTGGCAGGAGGTCCTCCGACAGCACGCCAGATTGGTAACTTACCATCAACAGGTCGTGGTAACACTTCCGCATCACGGAGTGGCGCACGAAAATCGCCGTCCCACGTGATCCGCTCTTTGTCATTGATTTGCAAAAGCAGATCAAACTTCTCTTCATACAATTCTTCGTAATAGCGAATATCATACCCGAGCAACTCAAATAAGCCAATACGTGAGGCACGACCTGCCACGATTTCGGCGCGTCCTCCTGAAATCAAATCAATCGTTGCAAAATTTTCATAGACGCGGACGGGATCAGACGTGCTGACAATCGTTGACGAGCTACCAATCTTCATCGTGTTTGTCGCTTGGGCGATTGCTGCGAGCACAACTGCATGTGCTTGTGTTGCAAAGTATTCCTGATGACTTTCCCCGACACTGAAAAAATCCATTCCCGCTTGTTCGGCCAATTGCGCCAGTCGGATGATTTCGTCGATGCGCTGTTTTGCGGAGATTCGGTCTCCTGTGTGCGGATTTGGCATGTGGTCACCTAGTGTATAAAGGCCAAACTCAAGGCCGTTGTCTCGTTGAATTCGATACTGTTCCATAAATTCTTCTTCCTCTCTTCCGGTTTCCTGCTTCTCAGTATACGCAGTTCAAGAGTCGTCAGAAAGCACAAACACTTCGAATTCGAGATTTTCAGACTTATGACCGAAATTCTGCTACACTAAAACAGGAAAGGGGCGTCTACTTTGAAATTCTTTCAATACCTTGCAATGTTTCTTGCTGGAACATTATTTCTATACATTTATGCACAAGTCATGCCGCGAGAGGGCCCTGTCTGGTCAGTTCTCTATTTTGTGATTGGGATACCTGCCCTTATCTTTTTGATTTACGGAATCCAAAGCCTATTCAAACGCGCAGCAGGCAATTAAAAAAACCGTTTCCTTGTAGGAATTACCCTACACAGGAAACGGTTTTTATTTGACTCTCTTCTGGAGAGAACCCAAGCAACAAATCGGACTTCTTCGTTTTTGTGTACAGTTGGTTCAGTACACCCGCCCAAACTAGTTGATGCCAATCATACGCGTAATCCCAGGACTCATCGTCTCCGAAGCCTCTGTGGAACAATTTCACACACGTCGTACCATCTAAATTTTGCTTAAAGCGCAGATTCACTGTTGTTTGGGGGACCGGAGCATTCATCAGCTCTGCAAATTGACTTGGCCCCTTCCAAGTAAAGGTAAGATCTTTTTGAGGTGTCATGTGAACAATATGACACCCTTCCGTGTTCTTATTTTGGAGGTTACTAGGCACAAAGAATAATTCATATTGCCCACCTATTTTGGGTTCGATACGTGCAATCGGTGCGAACCACTTTTCTACTTCTGACGCAACCGTCCAGAGCTCCCAAACACGCTCAAGCGGTGCTGGAACAGAAAGTTGATGATAAATCACACGTGTCATGACTCCACCTCCTCATAATTGGTTATTTCCTAGTATATACCAGAAACGACCATTTCCACAATAGGGAATATGAGGGAATCTATAGTTTTACTTTTGAACCGTATGATAAATGGATTCGAAGTCTTTCCGACTCATAATAACGGGAACTGGATAGAGAGGATTTGCCTCTTTGTACGCTTTTTTTGCCATCGCTTTTATATCCTTTTCCTCAATCCCGTCAATTTTTTGTGGGATATCCATCTGCTCATTCATCTTTTCAATTGCATTGATAAACATTACAGCCTTCTCATGAACAGACTGCCCCGGCTGCGCTACTCCTGCAAAGTCCGCCAAATCAGCTAGTCGCTCTTCAGCTGCCGCACCATAAAACTTCAACAGAATCGGCAATAACACCGCGTTCGCCAAACCATGCGGAACGTTGTAATAACCACCTAGCGTATGCGCCACTGCATGAACATTTCCAACATATGCTCGCGTAAAAGCAAGACCCGCGAGATAGGAAGCCTTTTGCATAGCACGACGAGCTTCCATATTATGACCGTCTGCATACGCAATAGGCAACCACTTGAAAATCAACTCCACCGCTTCCTTGCTATAGGCTTCTGTTTCCGGTGTATTGCTTTGGCCTATATATGCTTCTACTGCGTGGGTCAACGCATCCATGCCAGTCGTTGCAGTCAAAGCAGCTGGTAATCCCACAGTCAGCTCTGGATCCAGTACGGCGACGTCCGGAATCAATACCGTATCATTTACCGCATATTTCTCTTTTGATTCAGGATTGGAAATAACTGCAGCGACTGTCCCTTCACTTCCTGTACCAGCAGTTGTAGGGATGGCCATTAAAAATGGAGTCTTCTTACGCACTTTCAACTGTCCCCTCATATCTGGAATCAATTTATTTGGCTGAGCAACACGTGCCGCTACACCTTTTGCACAGTCAATCACAGATCCACCACCAAATGCCACGATTGCTTGACAGTTTTGGTCTTGGAAGAGAGCAAAGGCTTGCTCGATATTGGTGATAGTTGGGTTGGGAACAGTTTGATCATATAGGATGGCTTCTATGTGAAGCTCTGCCGCTTTTTCTATAAATGGCATATACAAACCCAAATTCGACATCGCTTGATCTGTCACTAATAGGAAGCGCGTGATGTTGCGGTGCTTTAACTCGTCCACACCTGTCACAACACTTCCTTCTCCTGCAACAAGTAAAGGCGTGCGCCATGGCACTAGTTTTGAAACGCCTCGGTACGCAGCTTGGTAGGTGCGGGCATACAATTTATTCATAGTAGTTCCTCCCATCTTTCACATTCTCTCCGTGCCTATTTCGCCATGTAATCGGCAAGTTCCTGCTTTTGACTTTCCCCGCTACATAGCGTATGATAAGTCATGCGATGAGCTGCTCTGTGTAAGTCGGACAGACACTCCTTCGGGAACACGTTGTGGAGCGTGGTCTGGCCCGCCTCAGATGAGAGACTAGCATAGGCTAGTCCCACCCCTTTCCTTTACTGGAAAGGGGTTTTTTCTATACAACTTGAAAGGAACGATATCTATGATTCGAAAAGCAACTCCTCAAGACGTACCCCATCTAGCTCCTCTTTTATACGATGCCATTCATGAAATCGCCTATACTCTAACGGGTGCATCTTCAACTGCAGAGGCCCTTCCGCTTCTTGACTATTGGATCTCCCAACCTGCAAATCGACTAAGCTATCAAAACATTTGGGTCGAAGAACGTGACAGTTTACCCATCGGCTTGATTTTACTCTATGTGGGTGAGCAGGCTGAAGAACTGGACCACCCCTTACAACAAGCACTGCGCCAACAAAGAAAATCGGATTCATTTGATATAGAGACAGAAGGAAACGTGCTGTATATCGACACAGTTTCGGTTCGTTCTGATTATGGCGGACAAGGAATCGGTACAAACCTCTTACAAGTGGCGTTTGACGAAGCCAAGCGAAGAGAGGTTGAGGCTGTGACGCTCAATGTAGATTTGACGAATGTTCGTGCTCGCAAGCTGTATGAACGTCTCGGGTTTAAAGAACTGTCGATTCGCACAATTTCTCATGCTGAGTTTGCATATATGGGGAAAAATGTGCTTTAAATTCATACAAAAAGCCCACTCGACATGTGCGAGTGGGCAGTGTTTTACGCTTCAATACATGATTTAATTTTTTCGGGATGATCGATTTTGCCATCATGGACAGACACCTGATGCAATTCATTGCCATCCATGAACTTGAAAATACCATTGTTAAAATCCGTACCTACTTCTTTAAAGAAGATTCCTTCAAGCTGACACTCTTTGCGTTGTGTGAAACTCAGCACATACGAGTCGCCTTCTTTGATCAAGTAGCAACGAACGCCTCGCTCAAACAACTCATCTTCAGAAGCACGGATTGTTCGTGCAACAGACACGACATGCAAATCTACAAAAGGTAGTTCGCGCAATAAAGAATTGATGAAAGACCCTTTAGTGATCTCTTCCCAACGACTTTTGGCGGTTTGGCCGATAATGATTTGCGTCACATCAAAATGATTCGCCACTTCGGCAATCACTTTCGCTGCAGGACGCTTCTCATCATCACGAATTACAAACTCTTCAGCACCGACTTCTTTCGTCAGCTCTTTCCATCTATCTATATAAGCCGTTTTGTCGGCATCAAACTCATCAAAAGGCAGAGGATCTACAGTCAAAATATATAAGGGGCATCCCAACATACTTGACAGTTGATGACCGCGACGAATTAAACGCTCCCCGTTCGGACCATAAAACACACATACCAAAATACGTTCATCCATTTTCCCTCGGATTGCTCCCATTTCTGCAAACCTCCAATAATTCTTGTACTTCCAATTTAAACCTCAAAAGTATATAACACTTTCCTCTACTGTGCAACATTCCTTATCATTTTACAAGTTATCTGCTAGCAGGTAGTATTATAGATGAAGAATTCCGTGTTTTTTTAGGAGGATTTTTGCCCATGCTCTTTTTTTACATAGTGCTCCCTCTCTTTGTGGCAGTTGGGATTACACTCATTTCATCAAAAATTAGGAGGGACTTAATCGGCTGGGTCGCATTTAGTGTCCCGGTGATTTTATTCGCTCTATTTGCGCGTCATATTCCATCGATTGCTTCGTCGGAATCAATTCAGACGACATTTTCTTGGATTCCTACTTACGGCATCGACCTCACGTTTATCTTAGACGGTTTAAGTCTCATCTTTGTACTACTCATCACAGGTGTTGGCGCCCTCGTCATTTTATATTCCATCTTTTATCTGTCTCCTACAGATTCGTTCACTCATTTCTATACATACTTGTTGCTCTTCATGACCGCAATGCTTGGTGTCGTATTGTCTGACAGCATCATCGTTCTGTATGTATTTTGGGAACTCACAAGTATTTCCTCCTTCTTATTGATCGCTTTCTGGTTCCACCGCAAAAATTCACGAAACGGGGCAATTAAATCTTTATTAATTACAATGACTGGCGGATTTGCTATGCTTGCCGGTTTCTTGATGTTGCATGTGATGACGGGGTCATTTAGTGTTCGAACAATCCTCACTGAGCTCCCACAACTGACAGAACACGCTCTGTTCTACCCGGCAATGGCACTCGTTTTACTTGGAGCCTTTACGAAATCTGCGCAATTCCCCTTCCACATCTGGCTTCCGGATGCGATGGAAGCACCGACTCCTGTTAGTGCATATTTGCACTCTGCAACAATGGTCAAAGCAGGAATCTATTTGATTGCACGTTTTACTCCTGGATTTGGTGGCGACATGTATTGGTTCTGGGTAATCACTGCAGTCGGACTTGTCACGCTCTTCTGGGGTTCATTCAATGCCGTTCGTCAAAATGATTTAAAAGCATTACTCGCCTTCTCGACCATCAGCCAGCTTGGTCTCATCATGACTTTATTAGGCATTGGCTCTGCTGCTGCAAACGTGACAGGCGAGGCGAAAGCGCTCTACACCTTTGCACTTTTCACTGCTCTTTTCCATTTAGTGAATCACTCGACATTCAAAGGTGCATTGTTTATGGTCGTCGGAATCGTCGATCACCAGGTCGGTACGCGAGATTTACGTCGCCTCGGTGGCTTGATGCGCTTCTTACCTATCACATTTGGACTTGCGATCATTGGAAGTTTTTCGATGGCAGGCTTGCCTCTGTTCAACGGGTTCTTGAGCAAAGAGATGTTCTTAACGGCTGTGTTGTCTGTCAGTGAACTGCCGATCCCAGGTGGTGCACAGCTAGGTTGGTTCATCGTATTGGTTGCTTGGGCAGCCAGCTTGTTCACATTTGTCTATAGTATGATTTTGGTCTTCCGTACGTTTACTGGCCGACCAATCATCGACGAAGAATACAAGATCCCACAAGAGGCCTCTGTTGGAATGCTAATTCCACCAAGCATTTTAGCTACGCTGGTGATCGGCTTATTCTTTTTCCCAACAATTCTCAGTGACTACTTGCTAAAGCCTGCCATCGATGTGTTAGTCGACGGTGGCTCTGCACTCGCACCTGACATTTACGCCTGGCACGGGTTTAATACTGAACTTTACTTAACAGTTGCTATTATCGCTCTTGGAAGTCTTGCATATTTCTTACTGAAGAAATGGCGACCGTATTATCAGTACATCCCATCAGAATGGTCATTCAACAACTTGTTCCGTAAAACACTTTCAGGGTATGAACGATTAGGAGAACGCGTTACAACACGCTATATGAATGGCAACTTGCCATCGTACTTCCTATATATTTTCAGCTTCTTTATCATCGCTGTAGGAGTAACGTGGTTTGTGGTCGATCCAATCGCCGTCACATTTGATAGCCCCTCTTCTATCACTGTTTATGAAGGGTTGTTAGCTGTGGTTATGGCAGCTGCTGCTGTTGCGATTCTTTTCGCTCAATCTCGATTGACTGCTATTTTATTAAATGGTGTTCTTGGGTTTTCAATCGCTATTTTCTTCGTGTTCTTCCGAGCGCCAGACTTAGCGCTTACTCAGCTGGTCATTGAAGCCGTCACGACTGTGTTGTTTCTCGTCTGTTTCAATTACTTGCCTGAGTGGAAAGTGGAAAAGCTTTCGGTCACGAAAAAAGTGCGCAACGGTCTCATTGCAATTTTGGGAGGCCTCACGGTGACCATTGTTGGTTTAGCCGTAAACAATTATTCAAAATTTGAAAGCATCTCCAGCTATTATGAAGGTTCGTATGAACTTGCTGGAGGACGCAATATCGTCAATGCGATTCTTGGCGATTTCCGAGCATTCGATACGATGCTGGAAGGGCTCGTTCTATTCATTGCGGGGATTGGCGTCTTTACGCTGATTCGTATGCGTCAAAAGAAAGGAGCGGAACCACGTGAAAATCAATGATGTGATTTTGAAAACGGTCGTCAAAGGCGTCGTATTGATCATCTTGACGCTCAGTATCTACTTGTTCCTTTCTGGTCACCACACGCCTGGTGGTGGCTTCATCGGCGGACTCGTCATGGCCTCTGCATTCGTTCTTCTGTTTTTGACGTATGACGTCGAGACAGTCAGTGAAGGGATTCCGATTTCATTTAAAAAGATGTCGGCTGTCGGAGTATTGATTTCTGTCAGTAGTGCTACATTTCCGATTTTTCTTGGACAGCCTTTCTTGAGCCAAAGTTTTGGCTACTTTGATTTACCCATCTTTGGAAAGACGGAACTTGCTACAGTTACCATCTTTGAAGCTGGAATTGCACTGACTGTGGTTGGTGTAGTTGTAAACATTATCTTAAGTATTAGTGAGGGGTCGAATAAATGGAAAGCATAATTATTGTACTTGTCGGCATTTTGACCTCTGTCGCTATTTATCTAGTACTAAGTAAAAATCTTATTCGTATCATCCTAGGAACGGCCATCCTTTCTCACGCTGTCCACTTATTGATTCTTACAATGGGCGGTCTTAAATCAGGTACCGTTCCACTTCTCGGAGAAAATGCTGAGCGCTATATCGATGCGTTGCCACAAGCACTAATTTTGACGGCTATTGTTATTAGTTTTGCTGTTACAGCATTTGTCCTAGTGCTCGCTTACCGGGTTTACCAAGAATACGGGACAGATCGAATGGATGAGTTAAGGGGGTCCAATGATGAGCAATAGCTTAGTGCTCTTTATGGTGATTCCTATCATCGTCGGAATCATCTTGATTTTCTTCCGTGAAAGCCCAAAACTACAAAGTTGGTTTAGTATCGGTGTATTGACTGGATTGTTTGGTTTAGGTATATACATTTTGCACTACGTCACGAACATTGGAATTCTTCGTCTTGATTTTGGTGGCTGGGAACCCCCTTTTGGAATTCTATTTGTCGCGGACACTTTCTCACTGTTACTTAGTTTGACAACTCTTTTGGTAACAATTATTTGTCTACTTTATGTAGCGCTATCTCCGCGTGACCGAATGATTAATTATTACTTCTACCCACTCGTCTTATTTTTGAATGCAGGAATCATTGGCTCATACATGACAGGTGACATTTTCAATTTATTTGTTTGCTTTGAAGTCATGCTTCTCTCTTCTTACGTACTAATCACACTTGGAGGAAATCGCATTCAATTAAGAGAAGCCATGAAGTATGTCACAATCAACATTGTGTCTTCGTGGTTCTTCCTAGTTGGAATTGCGTTTTTATATGGTTCTGTCGGGACCTTGAACTTTGCACAAATCGCAGAGCGTGTTGCCGAGACAGGAGTCAATCCGCTGTTAACAGTGATCAGCATTGTCTTTTTAACAGTATTCAGCTTAAAAGCCGGTTTACTTCTGTACGTTTGGCTACCAGGCTCGTATAGTTCTACACCGACTGTAACTTCTGCTCTATTCGGTGCACTTTTAACAAAAGTAGGCGTCTATGCATTGTTTCGCGTCTTTACTCTCATCTTCCACGAAGGGGATGTCGTGCCAACGTTTATTGCTGTCATGGCAGGGCTCACATTAATTGGAGGAAGCCTTGGAGCAGTCGCTTATACAGATATTCGAAAGATTGCTGCGTACAACGTGGTCATCGCTGTCGGATTTATGCTTGCTGGACTTGCTATCGGTAACACACTCGCTATTGAAGGAACCATTTATTACATCATTCATGATATGTTTGCGAAAGCTCTGTTGTTCTTGCTCATTGGAACGATGATCTTCTTGACCAATAAAGTACATATCCACGAGATGAGTGGATTATTGAAAAACTACCCTGTCCTTGGCTGGTCATTTTTCATTGTTATTTTATCACTTGCTGGAATTCCCCCTTTCAGTGGATTTATGGGGAAAATTCTCGTGATGGAAGGGGCTCTCGAGAATGGGTCCTACATTCTTCTATTCTTAGCTGTTGCTTCAAGTTTAGCTGTTTTGTATTCTCTGTTACGCATTTTCACACAATGTTTCTGGGGAGAAACCATCATCGGTTCTGATGAACAACGCCCACTACCGGCTATGCGTTTACTGCCTATCCTTGTGTTAGCTGGTATTACACTGGCCCTTGGTCTCGGTGTTGAAGTCCTTGCACCTTATGTGCAAACGGCCGCTACCCTGCTAGACCCTTCTATCTATATAGAGGCTGTATTAGGAGGAAACGAATGATTTTAGAAAGGTGTGACGTCAGTTGCCCGCTCAATTTATATCAAACTTACTAATTGCCGTCTTGTGGACCTTTTTAATGGATGAAGATGCGTTCTACTTCCCAACCTTTTTGACTGGCTATATATTCGGGGCTATCATTGTATTCTTTATGCACCGTTTCTTTGGAAGTAAGTTCTATTTGTTGCGAGTGTATGCACTTATCAAACTTATTTTCATCTTCATTTCTGAATTGTTCCAATCCAGCATCATTGTATTGAAACAAATTTTGAGTCCAACACTAAAGATCAAGCCTGGAATTTTCACTTACGACCACAATATGCAAGGAGATTATGAACTGACAGCGTTAGCCCTATTGTTAACGCTAACTCCCGGCTCTGTTGTGATGGAAGTTTCACCAGATGGGAAAACGTTTTTCATTCATGCAATGGATATGGAAGTCTCACGAGACGCTGTCCTAAAATCCATTCAAACTTTTGAAAAGGCGATTATGGAGGTGACACGCGCATGATGATTCTGTTGACCATTTCACTCATTCTTTTCACGTGCGCCATCTTCATTGCACTCTATCGCATTATCGTCGGGCCATCTATGCCGGACCGTGTTGTGGCTCTTGATATGATTGGTGTTAACCTCGTATCACTAGTCGCGATATTTTCCATCGTGCTTCACACGCATGCGTATCTTGAAGTTATTCTGATTGTAGGAATTCTAGCCTTCATCAGTACGGTAGGTCTTGCACGATTTGTAGAGAGAGGAGAGATTGTTGAGCATGAGCACGATGATCGAATGGATTAGTGTCATTTTAATTTTTATTGGGAGCATTATGGCTGTAATCAGCGCCTTCGGGATTCTTCGTTTACCCGATGTCTATACGCGCTCACATGCCGCTACAAAAAGCTCAACTCTCGCAGTTCTTTTGTCTCTACTCGGTGCATTTATCTTTTTTTGGGTAGATGAAGGGTTTATTAGTATACGGTTACTTCTTGGTATTATCTTTGTCTTCATCACGGCACCTGTAGCCGGTCATATTATCACGCGTGCAGCTTACCGTTCGAAGGTGAAGTTAGCGGATGTATCTGCAGAAGATGCACTTAAACCATTTCTTGAAAAGACTTCAAAAGAAGACTAAACAAAACCACTTCCTCATGTACAGGAAGTGGTTTTTTGACGACATAGTCAGTCCAGCAAAGTGACATCGATGATATCTTCAAGTGAATAAGCGGTTGTATCGAATGGATCTTCCACATGCAAAAGACGTCGCGTCGCATCGACACGCTTGATCTTTCCGCCTCGAATGTGAAATTCCCCATCCCGCCAATACTTGAGTTTGATGTCTGCATTTTGTGCAAGTGCAAGGCCTATCGACTCTTCTAGTTGGCGCAGGTCCCATTCATCGAGTACAGGTCTTTCCACCTTGCCATCGTTTGCGATGTACTCACGAATCATCGCTACATGCTCTGGTAACATCATCGCCGTCCATTTGATCTTTCCCCGATCGCGAATTCGGGAAGGGTCGGGTCTTTCCATCCTCGTCACCTCCTCCAGCATTCACAATCAGTATAGAACAAATGTTCGATTTTATGCAATGGTTATTTTTTCTTGCGCGGGCTTGTTCGAGTTTTCAAGAACCCTTCTACCGTATCCAGTGTAGCAATAACAATGAAGGTGATCAGCAATGTCCACACTGCCCAATTTTTCATGGACTCTGTCTCTGCTTCTGTCTGACCCAGTACCTGCCCAAACTGCAAAAGCGCTTCTTGAGAAAACAGGTCTGGATGGGTTAAGAACAAAATCGTTCCAATCACCCAAAACAAATTAAAGACGAGGTTCCAAAGAGCCATCGGAACTGTCCAATAACTCTTCACCCATTTATAAATCCCAAAACCGACTTCAATGGCAGCGAGCGCAATGACAGCGGGTAGGAAAAACCGTAATGCTTCCTCGTTCAATAACGGCATGGACTGATCTTCCCAATAGAGTCTCAATAAATTGGAGGCATTCAAATAGATACCGACCCAGATGGCTGTCCAAACAAACCCTCCAACGACTGAAGCACGAGAAATTTGACGCTTTGGCGTGGTGAGCGGCTTAAGTTGCGTCGGATCCCACTTAGATAGCGGAAGAGAATCTCGAGATGAACTGTAGCGTTCAATCAAGGCGAAGACTAACCCTACCCAAAATACGGATTGAATGCCAGCTGCCAGCATGGAACCGACTACTTGTAGAATTCCCTGAATGACGGCTTGTCCCCAAGAAAATTCTTCCGAGAAACTCACTAGTACTCCAAGGAGTGCTGTGATTCCGCTGACTAGTAGTGCAATCGGAACAACAATTTTCAATATGGACAAAAATGTTGGATAGAGCGCTGGTCCAATCAAGTGAAGCGGACGCTCTAAATAACGCGAGGCTAAAATAACCGGATCTCCGAGTTGACGCAAGGCATCGAACAGTTCTTCTTGGGACGGGTTATCCGAGGTCATATCAGCAATCGTTGATTCTAGTTCAAGGGCAACATCTTCACGCATGGTCTGTGGCAGCCTTTTTGTGACTTCTGCAATATAGGCGTCTCGGTATATCATACCCCTTCTCCTCCTTCGAGTAAGTTCTGTAAGTTCTCCGACATCTGTTTCCATTCTTGATAAAGCTGTTCAAGTACTTCTTCTCCTAATGCGGTGAGGACATAATATTTGCGTGGTCGGCTTTCTGTTGTATCCCATGTACTAGTGACAAGTTGTTGTTTTTCAAGTCGGCGTAGGAGCGGATAAAGTGTACTTTGATCAATGGAGACGGACGATTGCTCGAGTGCTTGCACGAGTGAATAACCGTATTGCGGGACTTTGAGCTGGCTGAGAACGGCTAATGTCAGTGTTCCCCGGCGCAATTCGGTGAGAAGCGGGCTGACTCTGTCTGTCATCGAATTCCCTCCTTTTTTTTATACTGTATATCATACACTATAGTTCGATGTACATCATTTGTCAATCTAGGAATCATCTAAAAACTTACTAGCAAGATCTTGAGTAATAAAGAAGTTAGCATGTTTGATTAGTTTCCATAAAACGACTTCAGCTCTACAAATAGATTTACTTGTCGTAGAAAGTGAGTTTCTTGGTCTATAAATCGAATCACTTGTTCCATAACGACCGCTCCCCGCGTACAACTAAAAAAACCGGCACCCACAAAAGAGAAATCTCTTTTGTAAGTGCCGGAGTTTCTGAACAGTCGGCTCCACATCTAAATGGAATCGAGTTGCACCTCCTAGCAATCCCGCAAGAAGCCATCGCAAGAGCATTGACAACTAATGTCCCACCGATCATTAGTTTTGTATGGAGACTCCACTCCCGGAATCGTTTCTTCTGAACAACTTCTAACACGACAATAAACCCTATTCCACCAAATTGCATCAAAAACATTAACACGACCTCACCAAACGTGGTGAATGTTGTAGCAGTATCTGCTACGCCGAGCCCTGTTACTGTCGTGGCAGACGTAGCAAAGAAAAATGCGTCTATAACGCTTAACTCCCCTATATGTGCAATCGGCAAATTTAACAAAGCAGTGCCTGTAAAAATAGTAACTAAAAAACTCAACGCTATAATAGCCGCAGGTGAATAATTTTCAGGGTTGATATAGTGCCATTTTTTCATGAGATTCGCCTTCTTCTATAGGTTATGAACCGCCCTCATCAAAGTTCTCAATATCATCGTTGTTCCCGATGACCACAATTAAATCGCCTCGTTGCACTTCCTCGTCTTCTGTAAAACTAAGAATTGTTTGTTGTCCGCGTTGGATGGCCACCAAATTTACATTAAATCGTTTTTGCAAGTCAAGCTCCGATAACTTTTTGCCGATAGAACGCTCGGTTACTTTAATTTCGGCAATACTAAACGAATTGGAAAGTTCGATAAAATCGATAATTTTTGACGAATGCAAGTTATGCGTAATTCGTTTGGCCATATCACGCTCTGGGTGAATGACACGATCTGCACCGATTTTCTCAAGAATTTTGCCATGATTTTCATCATGTGCCTTTGCCCATACTTTGGGTACGCCAAGTTCTTTTAATACCATCGTCGTGAGCACGCTCGCTTGGATATCTTCCCCGAACGACACAAATGCATGATCAATATTTCGTACACCAAATGCCCGCAATGTTTTTTCATCGTACCCACTAGCCACCACAGCTTGCGTAGCGTATTGCGAGTAGTAATCGACTCTCTCCGGATTTAAATCGACAGCGAGTATCTCTTGCTTCATTTCTGCAAGTTCTTTCACGAGACTGCCACCAAAACTGCCAAGTCCAAACACAGCAAATGTTAAATCTCTATCCTTCATACCAATTCACCCTCGCTCTTTGAATAGGAATAACGTACTCCTCCAAGTATTCTTTGTCAATCAAAAAAACATTCCTCACAAATGCGAGAAATGTCTAATTTATGCGTAATGTTGTTGTTCTGAGATTTTTGGTCGAACGCGACTATATACTTCGATTCGTTTGTTGTCCCCAGCAATTGTATAGCGTTCAAATAAGGTCGGAAGCTGGTCGTACATCTCCGTCATGATCCAATGATTTTGCATTGTATCATAGATGGTTTCAAGTTTTGTTCCCCGAGTCCCTACAAAATAAGTTCCACCTGGCATTTCGTGAAGGCTGAACTCCTTGTTTACAGGAAAACGGTGAGGCACATGGTACCCAATAATCCACTCTTGATTTAGAGAAGTCAGGGGTGACACAGGACACAATGCAATAATTTCCTCAGTCCCTTGTATCGTCAAATATCTTTGCAAAGAAACGAGTCGCTTCATGACAGTTTTATTAAGTTTAATAGTCTGATTAGTTGAGCGAGGAATCGATACGGAAATTCCCACCATGTAGCTACGTTCACACTTTACTAAACGGGCTTGCATCGAATCACTCCTTCTACAGCGACTTTCGACAAGTTACGATTTTATTTTACCATAAAAAGGAGGTGTCAACCATTAATTACTCTCAGGGCCACCCAATTCGCGCACTGGCAAATTCCAGTTACAACGTTGGGAGAGTAAACGTAGAGCTAATATGCCGGCAAACACTAAATAGAGCCCTATGTCTGAAGTAATCCAGTCCATTCCGATAATAAAGCCTGCCACAATCGCCCATAGTAAATAGACTTCTTTCGTAAACACGCTAGGCCGCTTCTGCGCAAGGACGTCCCGAATAATTCCTCCACCAGCACCAGTAATGGATGCGGCAAACATCACAGCAAGCAAGGGCATATCCATTGATTGAGCAGCCATAGCACCTTGTACAGCAAAAGCCGACAAGCCTATTGCGTCAAATATCGACCATTCTTTCATGTGGAAGATGAAACTCTTCGGCAATAAAATGAACAGGGTCATTGCCACGAGTGCGATAATGAAGAGGGGCGTCTGTTGCCATACATCTGCTACTGGAAGTCCAATCATCAGATTGCGCACAGCTCCCCCGCCAAACGCTGTAATCAACCCTAAAATGTAGATGCCCATGATGTCATATTTTACTTCCATTGCGACAAGTGCTCCACTTATACAAAAGGCTAAAGTGCCAATAACATTTAATACATCCCAAACCACTGGGCATTACTCCTCTATATATCCATTTGCGAATAGGTCAGACCTTTGAATTCACTCGTGTTATCATAGCATAATTTTTTTGATAAAAGAATTGTAGGGTTTCAAATGCCATAAAGAAATATTAAATAGGAAAATCGTTTGAATTTCGTAACTTGCTTAGGAAATTTTTCTATGAAATACTGAAAGCAGATAAAGAAAGAAGGGTTTTAGGTGTTCCAAAATAAACAGTATCTCCCGATTCGTCTATTCCGTTTTTTCGGATTGGCTGATGGAGTATCCTTACTTATCCTATTGGGCATTGCGGTGCCATTAAAATATCTTGCCGACCTGCCGCTCGCAGTGACCTATGTGGGCTCGATTCATGGTGCCATTTTCATTGCATATGTTATGAGCATCGTCATTGTACAAGTGACTGTCGGATGGAAGATCTACTGGAGCTTGCTGGGTATCGGAGCAGCTTTTATTCCATTTGCTAATTTTGTACTTGACCGGGCCGTGAAAAAGCGAGAAGCTGCATTCAAGACACGCGCGTTCCCCGTACTTTGGCTCGTGTATGCCATCATCTTCTTTTCATTCATGGATTTGTTTGCTCAACTCCCTATTATGAGCACGTTTGCCACAAGCTTAGGCGCCTCTACCTTCGTTGCTGGAATCGCTGTAGGGATGTACTCATTTTCTAATACGGGTGGCAATTTACTGGCAGGTCTTTTAACAGATCGCTTTGGACCTTATAGACTTCTTGTGATTGGTCTTACAGGTACATCGATACTACTTGGTACATATTCATTTGTTGACACGCCAGAAGCCTTGTTGATTGTCCGTTTCTTCCACGGATTTATCGGAGGGTTCATCGTTCCAGCAGCATTCACATTTGTAGCAAATCAAAGTAAAGAGGGGCGGGCCGGCAGTGAGAATGCTATTACCGGTGCGTTTGTAGGAGCTGCAGCTATTATCGGCCCGGCGTTTAGCGGGATCATGGCGGCTCAGACGTCCGCTCCTTTTGTGTTGCGAACGGTCGGTTTATTTGGTGGGTTTCTCTTACTTGCCGCTTTTGTGGTTTTGCGAGGGCAATTGTTTAATCGAAGTACCACTCGACCCGCCAGACTTCCCTTTCATCCTGCTCTAGTTGGAGCGTTCGGTGGTGCATTTTTGATGATGTTTTCGCAAGGCGCACTTGCCTATCTACTTCCACTTCGTGTAGAAGAACTTGGATTCAGCTCCAGTGTTAGCGGAACATTATTAAGTGTATTCGGATTGACCGCTGTTTTGATTTTTATTTCACCTGCGCGTCGCCTATTCGATCAATGGCCCGCACTTACAAATTTCCGAATTGGATTGGTGTTAATCGGTGCCGCACAGTTTGCTCTTGGCATGGCGGAATCTCTTGCGGTCTTCTATGGAATTCTTTTCGTTTACGGGATTGGATTTGCTTTTACATTTCCTTCTATTAATGTATTCCTATATAAAGGTACAAGTGAAGGAAATCGTGGTCGGGCGTATGGTTATTTTTATGCTTTTTTCTCATTAGGTGTCGTATTGGGTTCGTCTGGACTCGCATTTATCAGTTCGAACCCGTCAACACTATTTACTGTAACGGCTGTTGTTCTTACAGCAGGAGCCGTGTTCAGTGGCTTACTTTCAACCACTAGAAAAGAGCGTTCCGAGTAGGAGCGCTCTTTTTTGTATTTGAAAAAACTTGTTGTTTTAACTTTCACATGCTAAAATAGAACAAATGTTCTTATAGAGGAGTGATGACTTTGTTGTACTCAACCGAGCGTGTACACAACCCTGCATTGAAACCCATTGCTCAAGAGCTTCGCCAACTCGCCAACCTATTTGAAAGTTATGCCTATGAAGAATCACATTTCTCATCCTCCACTTTCCAGCGAACAGTCAGTGAAAAAACAAAAGAACTTGCTTTATTGATTCGCCAAGGAACAGATCCTGTCCTCTACGCAGGAGAGGTCGTGCGTGGGTCTGATGGCCGTCTCTACGTGGAAGACACGCCATTTTGTTTAGAGTCTGGGCAATCTCTTGCCTATTGGTCAGAGCATGAACAGCGCCATATCAACTCACGTCTTGCCTATTACAACCGCTTATTTTTAGTGGATCGCCCCCAACTTCAAATAGAAGGATTGCATATCATCATTCGGGAGTAGCTGTTTCAGCATACTTCCAACGATAGCACGATGAAAATGCCATACCGGTAAAAAACCGCCCGGAAATTAATAATTTCCAAGCGGTCTACCTTTAGCGCAGTGTATTTTGTTGTTTAAGTAAATCCCGAATCTCAATGAGTAACTCTTCTTTTGAATCAATCGTCGGGCCTTCTTCCGGCTTCACTTCTTCTTTTCGCTTAAAGCGACCAAGCAGGCGAACAAACATAAAGATGGCAAATGCGACGATTACGAAATCGATAATCGATTGAATAAACACACCATATGTAACATTTGCGTCACCCACAGAGATTGCAAGACCTGAGAAGTCTACACCGCCCATAATCAATCCGATGATTGGGGTAATGATGTTCTCAACAAGTGAAGACACGATTTTCCCAAATGCCGCTCCAATTACAACTGCAATCGCAAGTTCTAACACGTTGCCTTTAAACGCAAACGCTTTAAAATCATTCCACATCCAAATCCCTACCTTTCACAACCATTTCTTTTGATTATACAAAAGCAGAAAACAAATTGATAGCAACTTTTTCGAATAAAAAAGCAGCCCCTGGAGAGACTGCTCTACTATCCTTACGCTTCTGCCATTTTCTTTTCAATCATCGTAACAAACTTCTTTCTTTGCCATGCTTCGTAACGCTGCTTACTCAACTTCTCACGATTCATACAGCCAATCAACTTTTTCAGTTGTTCGTCGGATTCAATTAACTCTCGCGACTGTTCATCATTCCAATACATTTGAAACCAAATTTTGTTGCGCAGAGCATTTATATTTCTTCGAACTTCTCGGTCCGAAGTATCTTTTAACAATGAAACTGCCACGATCGAAACCAAACTAGCCACATGGACTAAGGTCACCATTGTTTTCACTCCTTTTAGATGTAGAGCCGACTGTTCAGAAATTGTGCGAGATGACAGCGTGGGCTGTGAAGCGCTCTTTGCTTCATAGACCGCGATGGCTTCTTGCGGGATTTCTAGGAGGTGCAACTCGATTTCATTCTAGATGTGTAGAACGCTATTTGTTTCTGCTTTTCTTATAATACTTTGGACGTATGTCCAATTGAAAAGGTTTCATACTTTCTTTTCCTTCTTATATATAAGCTACGTTCTACTGTACGGACAATTTTGAATATGGTAAAGTAGTCTTAATTTGAAAAAATGGGAGGTGCTCTACTTGGGAAGGATATTTTCCGTTCTGGTAAAATGGCGAAATTAACGAATTTGTCTCTTTACCACTCACAAACACACGGCCCCCTTTCAACAGACACCTGCTGTTTACGCACGGAACGCTAGGCGCTGGATTACATAGTTGAAAGAGCCACATTACAACATACATTTACGGAGGTGTCACCCTTTTAGGGGACCTATTGGACAGTAGTATATTATGGCTTAACTTAGGATTGGTAGCTTTATTGATTGCACTCACAGCTTTTTTCGTAGGATCTGAGTTCGCAGTCGTTAAAGTGCGTATGTCACGATTGGATCAATTAATTTCAGAAGGCAATCAAACAGCTGCACTCGCAAAGCGGATTACAACAGACTTGGATTATTATTTGTCTGCATGTCGGCTGGGTATCACCGTCACGGCACTCGGTTTAGGATGGCTCGGGGAACCAACTGTTGAAAAATTGTTGCACCCTACATTTGAAAGTCTCGGTATCGGCGATCCATTCGTTTCTGTACTTTCATTCGGTATCGCTTTTAGCTCAGTAACATTTTTATACGTTGTTATAGGAGAACTAGCACCGAAGACACTCGCTATTCAATTCGCAGAACCGATGACCTTACTTCTTGCAAAACCGCTGTATTGGTTCGGAAAAATCATGTTCCCGTTCATTTGGACGTTAAACGGATCAGCTCGTCTTTTACTTCGTCTATTCGGCGTAAAACCTTCTGCACAAGAACTGGCCCACTCTCAAGAAGAGTTAAAGATTATTATGACCCACAGTTATCAAAGTGGGGAGATCAATCAAACGGAGCTTGCGTTCATGCAAAATGTGTTTTCGTTCGATTCACGCGTTGCAAAAGATTTAATGATTCCACGTACAAAGATTGAAACGGTCTCACTTGAATCCACACGCCAAGAATTAATCGATTTTTTCAGTGAACACCAATTTACTCGTTACCCTGTAACAGAAAATCTCGACAAAGACCATATCATTGGGTATATCAATGTAAAAGAAATGCTCACAGCTCTTGCAACAAAAAAAGAGCATGGGCTTCAACATTTTATTAAAGAAATCCCTGTCATCGTGGAAACGACACCATTAGTTGAAATCTTTGAATTGATGAAGACAAGACAATCTCATATCGCCCTAGTTGTCGATGAATTCGGTGGTACTGCCGGTATCGTGACACTTGAAGATTTACTTGAAGAAATCGTGGGAGAGATACGAGATGAATTTGATGAAGATGAAGTAGATGATATTCAGGAAATTGGCGACAACACTTATATCGTGCAGGGCCGCGTGTTGTTAGATGAGTTGCAAGAAAAATTCAATCTTCAGTTCGAGGACTCTGAAAACATCGATACCCTCTCTGGGTGGATGCAGACACAAAAACTTGAACTCGAGACAGGTGATACTGTAGCGACTGAAACATTTTCAGTAGAAGCTGTTGAAGTAGAGCAACACCATATGGAGTCTGCTCGATTGCAAATCATTCCAAAATTACCTGAGCTATCAGAAGAACTTTAATTTACTCAATTTAATGGAGGTGTCACCCTTTTAGGGGACCATTTGGACATAGAAATAGCATTTAATTTATTTATGATTGTGTTTTTAATTGCAGCAACCGCCTTTTTTGTAGGCTCTGAATTCGCTGTAGTTAAAGTACGTTCATCTCGACTCGACCAGTTGATTGCAGAAGGAAATCAAAGTGCTGTACTTGCAAAAAAAGTGACGTCTGACTTAGATTACTATCTATCTGCCTGCCAGTTAGGTATAACAGTTACCGCTCTTGGCCTTGGATTTTTAGGAAAACCGACTGTAGAATTACTTCTTTACCCAGTGTTTCAACAGTATAATTTGCCAGCTTCTGTGATCTCGGTACTATCATTTCTGCTAGCGTTCTCACTTGTGACATTTTTACACGTTGTAGTAGGTGAACTAGCACCGAAAACGTTGGCTATCCAATTTGCAGAACGCATGACTTTATTGCTATCGCGCCCGCTCTATTGGTTCGGAAAAATCATGTTCCCCTTTATCTGGTTCTTGAATGGATCTGGTCGTCTTTTATTGAGTCTGTTTGGTGTAAAGCCAGCAGGACATGATACAGCACACTCTGAAGAAGAGTTAAAGATTCTCATGGCACAGAGTTTTAAAAGTGGAGAATTGAACCAAACCGAGATTGCTTTTATGCATAATATCTTTGCATTTGATGAGCATGTCGCACGTGATTTGATGGTGCCCCGCACAAAAATGGAAACCATCGATATCACAACAACCCATGAAGAAATGCTTCAAGAATTTGAAGAGCATCAATTTACACGATATGCGATTACAGAAGACTACGACAAAGACAAAATTATTGGGTACATCAATGCGAAAGAAATCTTACTTGAGATTGCTGCAGAAACCCTTCAAGATTTTGCGTCTTATGTGAAGCCTCTTCCTGTTGTCTCTGAAACGACACAGCTTGATAAAACCTTTGCAACAATGAAAGCCAACCATGCGCACATGGTATTGGTTGTCGATGAATACGGTGGTACTGCCGGGATGTTGACACTTGAAGACGTCCTTGAAGAGATTGTCGGAGAAATTCGTGATGAGTTTGATACGGATGAAGTCGATGATATCCATGAGATCGGCCCACGTCAATATGAAGTCGACGGGCGTGTTCTATTGTCCGACTTGACGGAACGTTTCTCTATTCACTTCGAAGAATCTGAAGATATCGAGACGATTGCCGGTTGGATCCATGCACGTTCACTCGATGTCCAACAAGGCGATTCGTTTTCAGAACACAACTTCCAATTACGCGTTATTGAATTCGAGCAAAATCATGTAGAGCGCGTTTTATTAACGCTCCCGGATTTGCCGGAGACATCTAACTCTTTATCTGAAGAAGACTAAAAGAGGCTGTGACAAAACCCAGCAAAGGGAGTTTTTCGTCATGAGAAACTCCCTTTTTGTATGTTCTATTGGGTGTAGGGGAAGCGTTCCGCGGGCGCGGGCTGAGCCTCGGTCTCAGCTTCCGCTTATAATCCCGCTGGAGTCACCCCTACACACTTTTCATTTTGTTATCTTTAACTTCATTTGTGGAATTAACTGAGTTATGTCCCTGCCTCTTTTTGTATAAGGCATCGTAAACGTGCTACACTAATTGTATGAAAAAACGCCAAGCTATGAAGATGTTTGGAATAAATAGGTTTGCTATACTAAAAGCACCCTAGTTTAAAGGAAGCGATTTAAAATGACGCAACACGTAAAGAAACAAACGTCTGATAGCTGCGAAGTGGAATGTACGCACCCTGAAGTAGTCGAACGTGTCACACCACTCATCCACCAAGTAGAGGGTGTCGAAACTATATTTAAAGCTTTGTCAGATGCCACACGGATGAAAATCATCTATGCTTTGACACAAGAAGATGAACTATGTGTTTGTGATGTAGCAGCCATTATTGGTACGTCAACCGCAACAGCCTCTCATCACCTGCGCTTACTACGTACAATGGGGATTGCAAAAAACCGCAAACAAGGTAAGCTTGTCTATTATTCGGTAAAAGACCACCACATCACCGATTTAGTGAAAATCGCAATCGAACATCATAATGAATAATCTCATCTCTAGTTCGCAATGAACTAGAGATTTTTTCATTCAAATGTTTATTTGAATATCATTGACACATCCTAGTAACGAGCATATACTAAAATCAATCAAACATTCATTTGAATGTAAAGGAAGTGAATGACATGCCTACACAACCTCATATCTACCGATTAGAAGGCTTGTCGTGTACAAACTGCGCGGCTAAATTCGAAAAAAATATCAAAGAAATCGAGACTGTTAAAGACCTCCAATTAAATTTTGGTGCTTCCAAACTCACAATCACTGGAGATGTCACGATTGAGCAACTTGAAAAAGCGGGTGCTTTTGACGGAATCCGAGTGTATGAGGACTCTAAACGACCTGTACAACGTGAGAAACGTTCTTTTTGGGCTTCATCTGAAAACCGAGCCACAGTTTTTTCATTGTTCTTTTTACTAGCTGCTCTTTTTGTAGACTACGGAACGCCAGCACCGGACTGGACAGCAATCGGACTCTACATCACTGCAATTGTGGTTGGCGGGCTATCTTTGTTCCGTATAGGCTTTTCAAATCTCGTACGCTTTGAGTTTGATATGAAGACATTGATGACGATTGCCATCATTGGGGCAGCCCTCATTGGTGAATGGCAAGAAGGTGCCGTTGTCGTATTACTTTTTGCTTTTAGTGAAGCACTAGAAGGATATTCGATGGATAGAGCTCGTCAGTCCATACGCAGTCTGATGGACATTGCACCAAGCGAAGCAATCATACGACGCAAGGATCAACTGCTCACTTTAGATGTAAACGACATTCAAATTGGGGATACTCTGCTTGTGAAGCCTGGTCAGAAAATTGCGATGGACGGAATTGTAGCGTCTGGTGAATCTGCTATCAATGAAGCGGCTATTACTGGGGAATCTATGCCGAAATTCAAACAAATTGGCGATGAAGTCTTTGCAGGCTCTTTAAATGAAGAAGGATTCTTAGAAGTAACCGTAACAAAACGCGTCGAAGATACAACAATTGCTAAGATTATTCATCTCGTAGAAGAAGCACAAGCTGAAAAAGCACCTTCCCAACAGTTTGTCGATCGCTTCGCTGCATATTATACACCCGCAATAGTACTGATCGCGCTCTTTGTTGCCGTCCTCCCTCCTCTTGCATTTTCAGGAGATTGGTCGGAATGGATTTATCGAGGGCTAACAGTTTTAGTCGTAGGATGTCCTTGTGCACTTGTCGTTTCTACTCCCGTTGCAATCGTCACAGCTATTGGCAATGCTGCAAAGAACGGTGTATTGATTAAAGGTGGCGTCTATTTAGAAGAGCTCGGGCGTATTCGTGCTATCGCATTTGATAAGACAGGCACTTTATCGGAAGGGCGCCCTGCCGTGACAGACATTATTCCTTTTCACTCGTATACATCTGAGCAAGTCATTGCACTTGCGGCTGGAATCGAACAGTTTTCGCAGCATCCACTAGCTTCTGCGATTGTACGGTACGGGGAATCTCAAGGAATTCCTGCAGTTCAGGTATCCGAATTTCGTTCTCTAACAGGAAAAGGTGCCCAAGGTATGATTGAAGGGCAACTCGTTCAAATCGGAAGTCCAGAATTATTTATAGACCACAAAAAGTTTACACCTGAACTCGAATGGACTATAGGAAACTTACAACAAAACGGAAAAACGGTGATGGTTCTCGGAGACGATTCACAACTACTTGGTCTAGTAGCTGTAGCCGACCCACTCCGGAGTGTCAGCCCATCAGTCATTGAACGCTTGAAAGAAATTGGTATTGAAAAGCTTGTCATGTTGACTGGAGACAATGCGATCACTGCTAATGCAATCAATCAAAAACTAGGACTTGATGCTGTTGAAGCAAGCTTACTACCCGAGCAAAAGCTTGAAAAAATTCGCGAGCTTCAAGCGAAACATGGTTCTGTCGCAATGGTCGGTGATGGCGTGAATGATGCACCCGCTCTTGCCAGTGCGACCGTTGGAATTGCCATGGGGGGCGCTGGAACAGACACAGCCCTTGAAACCGCAGACATCGCTCTACTTGCAGATGATTTGACGAAGCTCCCTTATACGATGGGACTCAGTCGCAAAACTCTTGCAGTTATCAAACAAAATATCGGATTTGCCCTTGCTATCAAAGTGCTCGCCTTGTTGTTGATCATCCCAGGCTGGTTAACACTCTGGATGGCCGTGTTGGCAGACGTGGGTTCAACTGTACTAGTCGTACTGAACTCCATGCGTCTGTTACGCGTGAAGGAATAAGTACAAAGACCCGAACCAGTTGTGGTTCGGGCCTTTTTATGCTCCTTATTTAGCGACGATTAATTCCATACGTACAGTCTTCAATACATGACCATCAAAATCCTCTTCAAATTCGCGGACTACCTCAAAACCTTTAGCTGCATAGAATGAAAGTCCAGACCAATTCTCTTTCTCTACATTGATCCATACGGACCGCACGCCCGAAAGTTCTTCGATTCCACGCTTTAGTAGAGACGAGCCTATTCCTTTCCCTTGATACTGAGGGTGTAGATAGATCGCTGCGAGTTCGGCGGACCCGTCTTCTTTCACGGTCGAATAGTTTGCAAAACCGACAATGCGCTCCCCTTCTTCCGCCACTAAAAATAACGAATGCTCTAGGCGACGCTGTAATTGCTCAGAGTTATACGCCATCTTCAAAAAGTTTGCCTGAACGTCAAGGGGAATAATATCTTCATATGTGCTGTTCCAAGAGGTTCTCGCCACATCTTGAACACTTTCCACATCGTCTTCTCTCATATGCCGGATTGTAAGTGTCATCGCCATCTGCCTTCCTGCTCATCGGTGCCTTTGTTGTTTAATTATACCATTTCGAGAAAACTAGTTGAGAAGAAAAATAAATCTCGATTTCCGACCTTCTCGCTTCATTTCTGAAGTCTTATTTAGTATAATTATAAAGTGAGAATGATTCTCTTAGGGTCATTCGAATGCAAACCATTTTTCACGATCTGAATTAAAGGAGGAGAATTGAGAATGGAAAACAACAATCAAAACCCAGGACACACAGCTGCTGGTGACGGACAATGCCCGGTTACAGGTATGGGTGCAGGCCATAAAGACAGCGCAATCACGACATCTAAGAAACCTGGTGGCACAAACAACAAAGACTGGTGGCCAAATATGCTCAACCTGAACATTTTGCGCCAGCACGATACGAAAGCAAATCCGTTCGGGACTGACTTCGATTATAAAGAGGAGTTCTCTAAGCTCGATTATGATGCGTTAAAAGAGGATCTTCGCAAACTCATGACAGATAGCCAAGACTGGTGGCCAGCAGATTATGGTCATTACGGCGGTCTATTCATTCGTATGTCATGGCACGCAGCGGGTACATACCGCACTTTCGACGGCCGTGGCGGTGGGAACACAGGAAACCAACGTTTCGCTCCACTAAACAGCTGGCCAGATAACGTCAACTTAGACAAAGCACGTCGTCTACTTTGGCCTATCAAACAAAAGTACGGAAACAAGATTTCTTGGGCTGACCTTCTAGTACTTACTGGAAACGTGGCACTTGAGTCTATGGGCTTCAAAACATTCGGTTTCGCAGCAGGACGCGAAGATATTTGGCATCCAGAAGAAGATGTGTACTGGGGGAACGAAAAAGAGTGGTTGGCAGACAACCGTTACTCCGGTGACCGTGAACTTGAAAATCCACTAGCTGCGGTTCAAATGGGTCTGATCTACGTAAACCCAGAAGGACCAAACGGAAAACCAGATCCACTTGCATCTGCTAAAGACATCCGTGATACATTCGCGCGTATGGGAATGAACGATGAAGAAACAGTTGCACTTATTGCAGGTGGTCACACATTCGGTAAAACTCACGGTGCTGGTGATCCATCTCAAGTTGGAGATGACCCTGAAGCAGCAGATATCGAAAACCTAGGTTTAGGTTGGTTGAGTAGCCATAAGTCTGGTAAGGGACGCGACACGATTTCTTCAGGTCTTGAAGGCGCTTGGACAGCAAACCCTACACAATGGGACAACGGGTTCTGGGTACAACTCTTTGAATACGATTGGGAATTAACAAAAAGCCCAGCCGGTGCCTACCAGTGGATTGCGAAAGACTTAAAAGACGAAGACAAAGCTCCAGATGCAGAAGATTCTAGCAAAAAAGTACCGACGATGATGTCAACTGCTGATATGGCTCTAAAAATCGATCCAGATTACGAGAAAATCTCTCGCCGCTTCTACGAAGACCATGCAGCATTCGAAGATGCATTTGCACGCGCTTGGTTCAAACTTCTTCACCGCGACATGGGACCTAAAGATCGTTACTGGGGACCTGAAGTACCAGAAGAGGAATTGATTTGGCAAGATCCAGTTCCAACAGTAGACTATACATTGTCTAACGAAGAAATTGCGGATTTAAAAGAAAAAATCTTGGCTACAGACCTAACAGTAAGCGAACTTGTAAAAGTAGCTTGGGCTTCTGCAAGCACATTCCGCCACACAGATATGCGCGGAGGCGCGAACGGTGCGCGTATCCGTTTTGCTCCACAACGCAGCTGGGAAGCAAACGAGCCACAACTTCTTGAGAAGGCTTTGAAGATCTACGAAGACCTACAAGCTGGACTTGAAAAACATGTGAGCTTGGCTGACCTAATCGTTCTTGGTGGAACAGCAGCAGTTGAAAAAGCAGCACGTGATGCTGGCTTTGATATTGTCGTTCCATTCTCACCAGGCCGCGGTGATGCAACGGAAGAACAAACAGACGCAGAAAGCTTCGAAGTACTCGAGCCAATCTCTGATGGTTTCCGTAACTATCAGAAAGCAGAGTACCCAACAAGCCCTGAAGAAATGCTAGTCGACAAAGCGCATCTACTTGGTCTAACAGCTCCTGAAATGACAGTTCTTGTAGGTGGACTACGTGCTCTTGGTGCAAACCATGGAGATACGAAACACGGCGTATTCGGTGAACAAACTGGCAAGTTGACGAACGACTTCTTCGTAAACTTACTAGATATGAACATCGAATGGAAACCAGCAGGCTTCAACCAATACGAAGGCCGCAACCGTAAGTCTGGCGAAGTAAAACACACAGCTACGCGCTTCGACCTAGTATTCGGTTCAAACTCAATCCTTCGCGCACTTGCAGAAGTGTATGCACAAGACGACAACAAACAGAAATTTGTTAACGACTTTGCAAAAGCTTGGGTAAAAGTGATGGATGCTGACCGTTTCGACTTAAAAAACTAAATGAATGAAAAGAAGCACGTGACTTCCATTTCGGAGGTCACGTGCTTTTTATAATGGAAATTTTAATGTAATGGTCGTTCCTTTTTGAACTTCACTAGTTATGGAGAACGTCCCTTCTAGCTCTCGGACAAGTTGTTGCGTCACACGAAGCCCCTGCCCTGCAATTGAACTGCCCGATCCATAAGTAAGATCCATCAGTCCGACAAGCTGATCTTGAGCAATCCCAATTCCACTGTCATCCACATAGATGTACAGCCAGTTACGCTTGATCATCGCTGAGAGCGTCACTTGTCCTCCTTTAGGAGTGGCATCTAGTGCGTTTTTGACGAGATTGATCAGTACTTGTTTCACTTGTACATATTGAACCTCTACTTCTTCTAATAGATCGATATCCACTGTCATCCGCACACCTTTTTGTTCCGCGTAAGGTCTCAGACTGTCTACCACTTCCTCAGTAAGTATGCTTAGTGATTTTTTATCCGTCCCCATCAAAGCATCTTGTCCCGAGGTGTAGTGATTCAGTGCTTGATTCAATTGTTCTAGCTCCACTTCAATTGCTACTAATTTCGCATTGTCTGCGGAACTGAATTTTCCTTTTAGCTCTCTCAAGTGTTTTTCCGCCTGCTCAATGTGACTCGTTAATTGATTACCAAGCAACTCGCCCACCTCTGTAATGTAGTTCACCTTCTCTGTCGTCAATGCCTCATTTTTCAGTGTAGTATAGTGACGCATATTTTCGGAGAAATAAATAAACGATACACTCGAGACAATATAAAGGATGAACATGCTGCTAAATACCGGAAACGCAATCTCTCGTAGTTCTGGAAGTTGTCCATTCAGTGTAAAGTGTGTCACGATTCCGCCGATGGCCATCCCCCAAGCAATAATACCCAGTCCGCCACTTGCCAAAATGCGGCGCTGGAAAGAGAGCCTTAAGAATCCACGACGCACGAATAAAAATACTAGGATCAACGCTGCGGCTACGCCCACTACAATCAATGCACCTTGAAATCCTCCGAGTGAGAAGCGGAAGAGAATAATGAGCGTAGCTGTGATACCTCCACTTAAAATCCCTCCGTATACTATTGAAATCAGTAGTGCGACCCACCTAAGATCCCAAAGAAACCCGTCTCCTGAAACCATCGGAAATTGCATACAAAGAATAGCGGCGAGTCCAAGAAGGACACCTAAAAATACACGAGCACCGATGGAATTATAGTTCGAGATGATGAACTGGAAAAAGTACAAGGGTGTGAGAATCAATAAAAAATTTAATAAGACATCTGCAAAAAGGACTTCCATGACACCCTCCTATACTTTCAAGATGAAGAGGGTTTGGTCATCTTCCACGGGCAGTGGTTCGAGAGCATTGACTCGATTCAATACGACTTTTGCAAGTTCTGCTGCAGACAGTGTAAAGTCTGCTTCTTCAAGCGCTCGCCGTAAATGTTCCCCATCATCTGATTTATTTTTCTTTCGTTCTGTTAAGCCATCTGTAAATAATACGAGGATATCGCCTTCTTCAAGTTCCAACCGCATTTCTTTAAATGTAGCATCTTCTAAAATACCGAGTAGTGGACCGGTAGGCATTAATTCTCGATAAGTCTTTGTTTTATAGTTGTAGAGAATTCCAGGTTCGTGACCCGCAGATCCATAACATAAAACACGGGTCTGCTGATTGTAGGAACCTTTGAACATGGTGATAAAACGACTCGCCTCCATGTACGTATGCGAAAATGAATTAATTTTAGACAACACAGCTGCTGGTGACTCACGTAGTTCCATCGCAAATTGCATCATCGTCATCTGAATGGCAGCTGGAATCCCTTTTCCTGAGACATCTGCAACCCCAAACACTATTTCTTCACCGTGCGGAATGACTGTGTAAAAATCCCCGTTCAATTCCTTAAATGCTTTACTTACAACACCCATGTCGAGTGGCAATGCAGTGCGCTCCATGGCGTCGAATAAATCTTGTTGCACTTTTGCGGCAAGACCAATCTCAACTTGAACGGCTTGGTGTTCGCGTTCAAGCGCTCGGAGTTTCAGAGGTTCTGTAATGTCTTTGAATGTGACGAGCACCCCTTGCGTTGCGCCGCGTTCGACGACAGGTTGAACAAAGTATTCAATGGGAAACGATTTACCATCTTTGCGCCAAAACTGATCTTCCGCTACAAAGGAGTATTCGGCAGTTTCTAGAGAGAGATAGATAGGACTGTCTTCCATATAATGAGGTCTACCATTCTTTTTGGTGTGATGGATAATAGGATGAATCAATCGACCAACCAATTCATCTCTTCGGAATCCAAGCATTTTCGAAGCTGCGTCATTGATGAATGTCAGTCTCCCTTGCAAGTCGACTCCGAAAATCCCTTCACCAACGGTATTCAAGAAGCGCTCGTAAGTCTCAGATAATTGTTCAATCTCGCGGTACGGTTTTTCACCAAACTGGATATACAGCAAGATAAATAGATAGACAAGCGCTCCCATTTTCATAAGATGTGCCCCGATATAGGTAATGTGACCGGGCGCTCCCGATAAGAGTACAAGATAGAAAAACATATAGTAGATGGCAATCGGTAAGATGAACGAATTCTCAAATGTCGTCAATTTGAGTTCTTTTCGTCCAAACTTCAACCATAGTACTACACCAATATGACCGACAGCTAAAAGAAACAGTCCAATGCGGATGTAGTAACGTGTCTCCACCTGTTCAGGCAAGACAGCTTGAAGTACGAAAATGAGACTAACAACTGACACAATATAGAAAATCGTGACAAGAATACTTGCTCCTTTAAAGTTTTGCAGTTGAATCGGTTGTCGTCGTTGCAGAATCAAGAGCAACAGCATACCTAGCTCGGTGACTCGAGCAATAAACCAAAAATCTCTGGACATCTCAGGAGTTGTAAAAAAGGATGCTGGCATTCCAGGGAACGTCAGTAGATGAAACAGATCGAAGAGGCCGATTGCCAAGAAAATTCCAGCTAAAATTATATTGTTGTAGGAATCACCAATACGCGTATACAACCATGCCTGTACAGCTATCATTAAAGCTATAAAGGAGCTTGTGACTGTCAAAATGATATAGACAACCAAATATATGGGTGCCTCTGTATTCGAATCTGGAAAGCCCAGTAGTGTTTTACCTATAACTACAGCTACAAGCAAAAGACCAAAAAGGAATGCCCCTCGTGCGTGATGGATCAATGGTTGGATAGGTCATTCCTCCTTCGTAAAAAACTTTATACTATGTATTATCACAGATTTGACAAAGATTGTACAACAAGAACTGACAAAATTTGTTTTGAGACAATCCCTGGGTTATCTCAAAACCAAAGTTAACTTAAAAAGTGAGACAACCCCAGGGGTTGTCTCACTATTGAAAATAAGCACCTAATTTATCAATCATCACTTGTGCATCCATTGAAAGGTCATGGAACAAGACATGTCCATCTGGGCGTAAGATGAGTGTACTTCCTTTTTCCATACCAATACCAAGATCCAGATGGCGGTGGACATCATAAATGATTGGTAAAGCCTCTTCTTCTAAATGGAGTGTACCGCCACGCGCGACGACAAACACTTTCATCATTCCTGGATACACAGACTCTACCAGTTTCTTGAAGGTTTGCGCATAGTCAATCAGCTCGCGTTCATAGCAGTCAATGTAAATCAGGCAAACAAATTCATGTTTTTGTACGAACGGATACAATCGCGCCGTTGATTTGCCTTCAAAGAACAATTTTTGGTCAGGCACACGCTGTCCAGCTTGTATGGCCTTGCGTGACAATCGTTTATCTCTAAACTCTTTGTTACGCTTCACTTTATGGTATTCATGATGAATATGCGAGTAGTAGTTTGCCACGAGTGGCTGTACCCAATTTTGACTGAGTACGGCTTTTCCTGCCCAGTTCCGAAGCTTTCCGATGACCCCAGTCTGTTCAATGGCTTTCAATTCAAGTGTTGTATCCCGAATAACTTCTTTTGCAATCGGATAACGTTCTTCATTGTAACTCGCTAAGAAGGAATCTTTTGCATACCCCTTCAATACGAGATCCATCTTCCAACAAATATTTGAAGCGTCTTCAAGCCCTAGATTCATCCCTTGACCACCAAGTGGATTGTTGACATGCGCAGCATCGCCTAGGAAAAACACGTTGCCAACACGGTAATCGGGTACTTGACGGTGAGCTGTCTCAAATGTACGGATCCACTGTGGGACTTCGACACGATAGGGAACATCGAGAATGCGATCGAGACTTTCTTGCAAGGCTTCGAGTGGCATTTCTTTTGGCGCATTCTTCCCTTGGCGAGCCCGGTCCATCCCTACAACGCGATACGTACCGTCTTTGTATGGGAATAAGGCCACAGCACCTCGATCATTCAAATGCATATTGATGAAAATTTCATTCAGCCCTGGAATCTCGACGTCAGAAGTGAAGAATGTGTATCCTTCATCCGCTCCAATAAAGGGAAAATCCAAGTAGTGACGTACTTGGCTTCGGACGCCATCACAAGC
Source organism: Chryseomicrobium imtechense (assembly GCF_041475995.1). Lineage (NCBI taxonomy): Bacteria > Bacillati > Bacillota > Bacilli > Caryophanales > Caryophanaceae > Chryseomicrobium > Chryseomicrobium imtechense. The sequence continues at coordinate 161,091 of NZ_JBGOBM010000006.1, forward strand.
TAACGCATATTTCGCAAAATAACGTTTTTCAACACCATGGTGAATGGCGGTCACAAAGACACCGTCATCGTTCTGTTTGATGTCGACGACTTCATGCTCCATATAAATTTCTGCATCTTGCGCCGCAAGATTCGCCACAAACAGTTCTTCAATTTCATTTTGCGGCAAAATAAAAAGATACGGATAGCGACTCTTAATATGGTTTAGCTCGACGTAAGAGGGATTTCTCCCTGCCAAGTGCATTTTCATTCCTGGCCCCGGGTAGCCTCTTCGTAAAAAGAGTTCGTGGATCCCTAAAAATTCTAATAGCTCGACAGACCGTGCTTGGATGCCGAGTGCTTTGGATAATTGGGTCGGACCGGAGCGTTTTTCTAAGCAGATAAAGTCCACGTTTCGTTTCTGGAACTCATTCGCTGCCATCAGCCCTGCTGGCCCTGCTCCGATAATCAGTACGTCTGTTTTGATCACATCTGTCATGTGCGCCGCTCCTCTCTCGTCCAGTCACTTCTAGTATAGTCGCAACACCGCTCCAAATGCGACTTACGTGTTTCCTATAGTGTACCCATTCTGAGAAAGGACTAACGCATTGGCTTCTGAGAAGTTGTGACGAGTCTTTGACGAACTTACCGTCACAGAGGTATTTTCTGCATATTTATCGCACTACTCTGACAATAATCCTACTATTTTACACGGAATAAGGCGTGGTCTATAATTAGAGGCGTTGTGTAGAAGTATACATACATTTGATAGGAGCATGGAACATGATTGATGTACAACACATCACAAAGCGTTACGGCGCATTTATAGCGATAGACGACGTGACGCTCACGATTCCAAAAGGAGCCATTTACGGGATCATCGGAGCGAGTGGTGCTGGGAAGTCGACACTATTACGGATGATGAATCTTTTGGAGAAGCCTGATAGTGGTCGTGTGAACGTGGGAGGTCAGAATCTCACTGCACTTTCTAGCAAAGGTCTTCGGGAAGCACGGAAATCCATTGGGATGATTTTTCAACACTTTCATCTTGTGGCGAATAAGACGGTCCGAGACAATGTTCGTGTCGCGCTCGAACTTGCGCGTTATCCAAAACGGGATCAACTCGCTCGTGTTCAGGAATGCCTGCAATTTGTAGGTCTTCAGGAGATGGCAGATAAGTACCCTGCTGAACTGAGTGGTGGACAGAAGCAGCGTGTGGCGATTGCACGAGCTCTTGCAACAAACCCATCTGTCCTACTTTGTGACGAACCGACCTCTTCACTTGACCCTCAGACGACAGCAGAAGTGTTGGCCGTCTTAAAGGATATCAACGAGCGCCTGGGGATCACGATTGTGATTGTCAGCCATGAGATGGACGTCATCAAAAGTATTTGTACAGCTGTGACAGTACTTGAGAACGGGCATATTTATGAGTCGTTTACACATGAACCACATGGTATCAAGACGCCTGGAAGCTCGTCTGCATATTTTGTAGAGCAGTTGAAAGGAGTTCCTCGCGATGCCTGATGTTCTTGTGCAGTACCAAGGAGAAATTATCCAGTCAATTGGCGAGACGTTTTATATGGTCGGTGTTTCGATTCTTTTCGCTGTTTTGATCGGACTTCCAGTCGGGACATTCTTATTTTTATGTCGCAAAGGCCAGTTGCTTGAAAACCAAGCGGTGTTCTCGACGCTGAACTTGCTCGTGAATAGTACGCGTTCCTTCCCGTTCTTATTACTCGTCGTCTTTTTGATTCCGTTCACGCGACTCATCATCGGCACAGCTATTGGTACAACGGCGGCAACGGTCCCTCTCGCTATCATTGCGATCGCGCATTACTCGCGGTTAGTAGAGCAATCGTTGCTCGATGTTCCACGCGGCGTATTAGAAGCGGCGGTTTCAATGGGCGCATCTGTTCGGGAAATCATCACGAAATTCCTGTATGTGGAAGCACGGTCTAGCCTTGTGATGGGGCTCACGACATCCATCATCAGTTTTATCTCGTATTCGACCATCATGGGCGTCGTCGGTGGTGGCGGTATCGGAGACTTTGCAATCCGCTACGGCTACCAACAATTCAAGACAGACCTCATGACGTATATGATCATCATCATGGTTATCCTCGTCCAGCTCATCCAGTTCAGTGGTATGACGCTTGCGAGATGGCTTGATAAACGCTAAATCACCTTAGGAGGAAACACACATGAAGAAATTACTCGCTTTAGTAGCAATCCTTGTCCTGTTCCTAGCAGCTTGCGGAAACAATGATGAAGCAGCTCCAGCAGAAGACGCTACAGAAACGAACGAGACTACTACTTTAAAAGTAGCTTCTCTTATCCCGCCAATGACAGAAATCTTAGAACTTGTGAAACCAACACTTGCAGAAGAAGGCATTGAACTTCAAGTGGAAGTGCTTGGCGACAACGTGCAACCAAATGCAGCGCTTGCAGCTGAGGAAGTAGACGCTAACTTCTTCCAACATGTGCCGTACATGGAAGAGTTCAACCGTTCGAATGATGCCAACCTTGTACCCATCACACCCATCTATTTCGCAAACTACGGTGTCTATTCAAAAGAGTTTGCTTCTATTGAAGAATTACCAGAAGGTGCAACTGTAACCATTGCCAATGATATCTCAAATATCGACCGCTCACTGTCACTACTTGCACAACATGGTGTAATCACGCTAGGTGAGAAGCAAGATAACTACTATACACAAGCAGATATTACTGAAAACCCAAAGAATTTGGTGTTCGAAGAAGTCGATCTCTTGATGCTTGCGCGCACTTATGATGATGCAGATGCTGTTGTGATGACGCCAGCTTATGCAGCACCACTGGGCTTGACACCGAAATCTGATGCGCTTCTAACAGAAGGGACAGATAATGATTTCGCTATCACACTTGTTGCGCGTGAAGACAACAAAGACGACGAAGCGATTCAAAAGCTTGCGGAAGTCATGACAAGCGACGCAGTTCGTGAATTCTTAGAAGAAAACTATGACGAGACAGCGATTCCCGCTTTCGAATAAGACAGCAAAGCTCCCACATCCAGTTTGATGGATTGGGTGCTTTTATGTTGAGTGCTGCTCTAGTACTTCCACAATTCCTTGAAATGAATACTTACGGAGTACAACGTCCACTATAAAATCTTCTTCAAACTTCTGATCATCAAATCTAAGTTGAAGTCCATTTAATCTATAAAATAATGAAGTTGCTAAAAGAGCGGTTCTTTTATTTGCATTATGAAAGCAATGATTTTGTGCTAAAGATTCTAATAGAGCAGCTGCTTTTTCATGTATAGTCGGATAGGCCTCATTTCCAAAGGCACTTTGATAAGGTCTATTGAGAGCCGAATCAAGTAAGTGATGCTCTTTGATACCAATTAGTTCGTCTGGTGAATGTTCATCAATTACTCGTTTATTTATCAAAATCACCATTTGAATTGTGACCTTCCGAGTCATCGATTAACTAATCCTTTTAAAGCTTTTTCATGAGCTTCCATTTCTTCATCTAAAAATTGAAAAAAGTCCTCCGTGACACCTTCAGGTAAATCTATTCGCTTAGGTAACTTTTTTAGAATTAATTGATTTCCTTCTTTTACGATTTGTACATCGTCACCTTTTGAAACTCCAAGGTCTTCAAGCATTTTATAAGGAAGCGTGACACCAAGAGAATTTCCAAACTGTGTAATACGTCTTTCAATTGAAGCCATTATATTCACTCCTTCCAGTTATAACCGTTAGTACATTATATCATTTAGATTAGTATATGTCTTGTTCAGCAAACTATCACTGTTTTCTACTTTTTTTTACTACTAAATACTTCTGTCTAAGTTAAGACATAAACATCACCTTTATGATCCGTAATTTCTTCTTCAAAAACTAGTGATAGGCTGGGTGCTTTTTTGTTTAATCATATTCAATGCTTTCGCCAGAGACCACTAAATGTTTGTCCGCCGCTTTATCAATAAATCGCCAAACTTCACTATCATTGATTGATTCATCAGGAAAAACTTCAAGCAAATAACCATTAGTAAATACTATTTTTAATCCTCTGAAGCTATCACTCTCAATTTCTTTAACTGTAAATGTAGAGTTTAACTTCCGATTAAACACATCTGTCAATTCATCAAATCGATTTGACCCTATTTCATCCAAATCATATTCTTCATCTTCATCAAACTTACTGTGAGGGTAGTACATATCCCTGAATGTAAGTGTTAGTTGATTCGAATAGGATAGTCTCCAACTACATTCAACATGCAAATAAAATTCATTTCTTTCATCCGGGTTTGTCTTCTTACCAAAATAACACCAGAGCATATTCGCAGCGCGACCAATTTTATATAAGCGTTTGTTCCTGAGCACATTCATAATTTCTGTGATTTCTTTTTCGGTGTTTATATTAGTTTCCTCCTAAACGAGTTCAATTAATTGAGTGATTCAAAATACTGCTCAGGATTTGTGATTTTCTTCTCAATAAAGATTTTGGACCAAGCACTAATCTGTTCAATATAGGACTCTTCATCAACATCGGGTAATACATCAAGTACCTTTCGAAGAGACCCTTCTTTATTGACCTGATGTATATCCAAATCTGTCACTACTGTCATTTGAACTTCACCATTTAATGAAATTATTGCTGTAACTTGCTTCTTAACTAAATCAACATATATATACTTAATTTTTATACCAGTAGGTTTGAAAGTAGTATATCCTTGATTTTGATCCATTGAGTCATCTCCAAGCGATTTTTTCGTTCTCTATACTGCTATTTATTCTCAAACTAATTTCTAGACACATGAAATGGAAACAACCCCCAAGAGGTACCTGGTACCCAAACAATTCCAACACAATTTATATTCACCCACTTTCTAACGTAAGAATGCGGGTTCAGATTGCATATCCTGTGAATAGTCATGAATGTCTGAATTGTTTTTGGGACAGGTACTTTTGAAGTTACTGAAGAGGTCCATATATATCGAGCAATTCTCCAGAATGTGCATCCATTACCACAGTGATTTCCATAGCGTTATCTATCACCGTAATTTCCCATTCTTTTTTATTCCGGATTTTGTTCAAGCCGCCGTTGCTCTCAATTAGAGCGAGCTCTATATCTCCACCAAAGTTTTCATCAAACCCTACAAACGTAAGAGAGTTTTCCCACTCTGGCAGAGGAGATTGCAGATATTTCTCTGCATACTTGATAGCTTCGTCACTAGTAAGTATGTTTGATTCATAAAACACACTTCCAAACCCCCATGCCCCGACTACTAAAATCCCTATGATCAATACTAGTTTTTTCAAATAAACCACTCTCTTCTTGTATCTGCATCCTCTATATACATTTTTATCCATGCAGATAGTTTACCATATTGATTTTCTTGAATGGTTTAATTATTTTCTAGCTTCTCCCACTTCTCTATAAACGCTTCCATGTTCACGCTTACCTCTTCCTTACTAGGCGCACTTTCAAGCAATTCCGCCTGACTATACAACTTCCCACCTTTTACAATCGCATGAATCTCTTGCGTCCATTTGATATCTTTAAGTGGGTTCCCCTTCAAAATAACGAGATCTGCCATCTTGCCTTCTTCGATCAATCCAATATCCGTTAAACCGATAGATTTCGCTGCCTTTGATGTTGCTGCTTGTAAAGCTTCTAATTCTGTAAACCCGATTTCAACAAAGAGTTCTAATTCCCTGTGAAGCGCCATACCAGGATACGTGTGTAAAAGGGCGGGGGTATCCGTTCCTGCAACGACTGTTCCTCCCATGTCGAAATAAGCCTTCGCAATCTGCTTCGTCAAATTCCCCACAACTGCCGTTCGTTCTTTTATCGTATCGATGTACCCTTCATTTCTCTTCCACTCCTGCATAAACACTTCTATGTTTCGCACCGACTCTATCACTTGATTAGGAGGAGACCAAACGTCTGGAAAGTTAAGTGCCTGATCAAACAACACCATCGTCGGACAGAGCTTCACTTGGTGAGCGAGCATCAACTGACACAGTTCTTCTACCTTCTGCTCGTTATGATGATTCCAGTCAATGAAGTGCCACGGTGCTTGATCCACCACCGGACTCCATCCCGGATAGAGTGCCTGTGCCATCCCGGACACGTGCTCGATCCACGTGACCCCTGCCTCAATAGCATCTATAGCTGTCAGGTCTTTAGAATTGATCAAATCAATGGCCAGTTCTAGATTGTTTTTTTGTGCTTCGTCTACTGCGGCTTCCATCACATCACGCGCAATCCACCCGTATAATTTCACAAACTTTGCGCCAGCAGCTGCTTGTCTGCGTACTTCTTCACGGGCTGCTTCGGGATCATCAGTCACAAAGTTCGCATAGCTCGTCTCACCCCATTGCCCCGGAAGTCCGTCAATCATCCGGTCTGATGCGTAAACTCTTGGTGTCGGTGCATCTGGACTAGCTTGAATAAGTGAATCTAACAATAGGACGTTCCCCGCTGTATTTCGTACCGTCGTCACACCAGACGCTACAAAATGTTGTGCGTATCGCTCATGAGTATGGCAATGCATATCAATCAGTCCTGGAATCACATAGAGCCCTTCTACATCTATTGTTTCTACGTTTTCAGGAAGAGTATCTTCACTTCGGAAAATGCGCTGAATTCGAGTCCCCTCAATTAGGATTGTCCCTCTGTAAGACTCTCCAGTTTCTACATCAAGAATCGTCCCATTAGTTACCAGTTTATTCATTTTCAAGTCCTCCTACTGACTAGTTTTCTTTTAGTGTATAGTGGAGAACAAACAGTACATTATTTTTCTCATATAGTGGAATTTTAGAAAGTGAGGATGGTGAATTATATGTACGGAATCACATTGCGCACGGTTCGAAAGAAAAAAGGGATTACACTTCAAACATTGGCAACAGGTGTCTGCTCTGTTTCTTTCTTATCAAAGTTTGAACGCGGGGAATCGGATATCAGCCTCCACTTGATGACACTGCTGCTCGAAAAACTCATGATCAGCTTTGAAGAATTTCTATTCATCCATCACGACTATTCGCTCAATCAAGTTGAGCTATTCTTCAAACAAGCTGATACACTTTATTTGGCTAGAGATTTGGATGGATTAGCCCTTTTAAAAGAAGAACAACTAATAAAATGGCAGACACATGGGCTAGGAACGCACATCAATAATGCACTTTTATTGGAAGTATATGAAGGCATTATAGGTGAAACACCAAAATCTGAGGAAGTCCAAAGAGTGAACGTACAACGCCTCTCAGACTATTTATTTGGAGTGGAAGAATGGGGCTATTATGAGTTGTCTCTGTATAGCGGAACAATGCTACTCCTCGAGCCAGATATGGTCATTACCTTATCAAAAACGGCCTACTTTAAAAGTGTACGGTTCAGAGAGTACGAAAAAATAACGACGTTGGTCATCTCTGTGCTCTTGAATACAGTCATTTATCTACTTGGCCCCGTCAATCGGTTCAATGAGCCATTCAAGTATACATCTGAACTGAATCAGTTTTTCAATTTCCTAGATGAAATTACTAGTCCGGAGCAACGTCTGATAGAGAGATTACATGTGAACTATCTGAAGGGTATTTTTCAAATGAGAGTTGGACGAATTGCAACAGGTACAGCTGAAGTAGAGTCAACCATCCAACTTTTACATCAATTGAAAGCCCCCAAGCTTGCAGACAATATTGCGCATTACTTGAAACAGATTCAAAAGCATATGTGATGGTACTATACTTCATCCAATACGCATGGGTTACGGGAGGTTTAAAATGATTACTAATTTCTACACTTGCCCTTGCTGCGGCTATAAGACTTTGGAAGAGCCGCCAGGAAGTTTTGAGATTTGCCCTATCTGTTATTGGGAAGATGATACTCTTCAGCGAGAAGATCCATTTTATACAGGTGGTGCAAATGAGGAATCTTTATACGAAGCACAACAAAACTTCTTAAAGTTTGGGGCTTCAAGCGAAAAGTATTTAGAATTAGTCCGAAAACCCACCCCGAAAGATCGGAAAGATATAGGCTTTCAACTTATCAAAACGTGAGAAAACTTTATAGAAACAAATTCTGTGCATCTTTAAGGCTATGTTCATCCACCCACTCCTGATGCTTTTCATACAGCGGTCGCAGTGTTTCACGATTTGCTGCAATCACTTCGCAACCTCGGTCGTCATAAATGAAGAAGAGTGCATTTCTCGTAAGGTTAACGAAAAACACATCTGGATAATTCCGTCTCTTACTTGAACGAAAATTCGGCTTTAGTGGAAAATCTTCGTTGCATGCAGCTTGACTGAGATAATAAGAATTCAAATCTCGCGTTCTACATTTCAGATGATACTGAGCGATGTACATTTCATCTTCCTCTTCCTCATCAAGTAAATATGGAAGGTTCTTCACAGTAAGCTGATAGAGTAATTCTTTGTTTTTCAATCCTCTTTTGTAAACTTTAAACGGCCTATTCTTATCCTTCGAATCTTTAAGTTTATAGACATTCGTGACCAGTACCATGTCATCTTCTCTCGAGAAAATTTCATTAAAAATGGTAGTTGCTTGCGTGTAAACTGTCTCAAAACGACACCTGTTCAATCTTCCTCTTTGATCAAACTGGTAGATGTCTTCCCCATGTTCAAAATGAAGTCTTGTTTCCCATTGAAAATAAAGGCTCGGTCGCAATTGCAACCCTGGAAACGTCTTCTGCATGTATTCATCTAAATCAAACAGTTCTTTCACTCCTTTTGCTAAGTAGTTAATTCAATATCCTCCCAAGCTTCATCACTGATCACCCATTCGAGAGCGTACTGTCTCCAGTACGCGACAAGCTGAATACGAGCTTGATCTTCTGCATTTAATTCTTCAAATGCTCTTCCGTCTACTAAGAAATCCTTATGTTCACCTTTAACCAGATTCATCTTTTTCACTATTTTTAAATAGGCGTCTCCAAAAGTTGACACTATTACTTCTTTTACGGGATGGGTACTAAAAACTGGATTGTTTGACTCTTTAGTTCTCCAATGCCAGAGTATCGCTATTTCGTTTTGTAGATACACGTCTTCCCTATCTCTCAGCTCACTTTTCAAAAGTAAATTTTCTAATGAATGATTTCCTCCGATTTCTAATATAGGGTGAAAATCTTCTATCACAAAATCCTTGTAGCTAGATAACGTGTCTATAAATCCTAGAGACCAAAGAAGGGGTTCTACTGCTTCATATTGAATCTGCTTCGAGAGTATTTCACTCGTGTTTCCTTTCCCCACTTCCTGTTCAACTAGTCTTTTTTCTTCTGAAGTTAAAAAATCACTATATCCTTTATCTATTATCCATTGATAAATTGCCTTTCTCTGGCCTTCTCTTTGTTCTAGTGAATAGGTAATCCCCTCAATGGTGCCTTTTTCTAATGCCGCTCGGTCAGATAAGCACACTAAGAGAATAGCTCGAATTATAATTTCTTCTGCTCGTTTCATAGATACTTAGAACCCCCTTCTTTCATCTCTTTATCTACTGGAAAGCTTAAACGCAAAATTTTATTATCACTATTTACTAAAAATCAAAGTCGGTTAAATCGTACTTAATCTTGTTATCTACGTAGTCAAATTCGCTATTCCCAATGACCTTCTGCTCGATCTCATGTTGAATAGCCCTTAGACTTTTCTCCTCAATACCGTATCGTTCTAACAAAAGTACTATTGCATCAAAGTAGAATTTTATATAGGGAACTTCTTGACTAGGTGCAGATGTGATTTCATCATATGGCAACCAGAGAGCCCAGGTGATGATTTCTTCCTTTTTGTCTAAACCTGGACCTTTCGCTTCAACCTCAACAGTCTTAGAACTCGTAGACACCATAAGGCTAATGTATTCGAATCCTTCTTCTTTGGGAGGAAGCCTTAGTTCTGAACTAATCTGTTTATTCAAAGCTTTTTCGATTTCTATATCAATTTTATAACTAACTGAGAAAAAACAATTTACTTCTGCATACAGGCTGCTTGTAAAGAATTGCATGTTCTATCATCTCCTAACAGATGCTATTAGAAAGATTTTATGATTTACTAGTTTCTCTGTATTTCGCAATTGAAAAGTAAACCACTTTCGCAATCATTAAGTAAGCCACTAAAAATTCACTGTATCCTTGAAACGTACAAGTGGGCTTTATTTGGAGAAGTGAGCATGATAGCGTAGTATAAGGCGTGAAACTATGTGGCAAGCCTTTCACGAGAGATTCATGCTCACAGAGGCTCCATGTCAAGCCTATTAACACATAAAATCAATTACAGCTCGCGTGCACAGAGTGGCAAACAATTTGAGTAGCTTTTTGGCTTACTTTTCAGTTGCGAAATACATTTCTCTTTAAATCATTCTGAGCAATCCTTTGAAAGTCTTTCATCTTATGTGAGTAATACTTTTTTTCAGTAAACGTAACATCTCTCACTGCTTCAAGATAACTTAAATCCCCATCTCCAACATCAGTATTCCAAAGGCAAATGTGGTTCAAGTTCTTCATTTTTTTTACGAAGCTTAAATTTGGAATTTCACGACTTGAATCAATTCTTAAGTCTTCTAGGAACTCCAATGCACCAAGACCCTCATATGAATGGATGTTAGGACAGTTTTGAATATCTATCCCTTTTAAACTAGAGCTAGCGGTAGATACTTCATCTAATTTTTTGAAGTTTCTTAAGTAATATAAGTTTAAGGATTCTAATGACTCTAGGTTGGAAATACCTTCCAAGTGCTCAATAGAAGATTGGACCAAGGTAAGCTCTCTTAGATTCTTCAAAATAGCTAGTTCTGTCACTCCTTTTGATTTCGGTCTATACCCGCTAAGTGAAACTTTCTCTAATTGTTTGCAGCTATTTAAATTGAGCACGTTCTTGTTCCAACCAATATATAGTTTTTTTAAATTTTGCATGTAGGACAAATCTAATTCTGATTTTGGTGAATCCGAGTATAGTGCCCTAATATGATCCGCTTCGTAGAGAGCAGTAAAATCCGTAATCTCGCAATCCACATTATTGACTTCAGTTATGCTTGGACAAAACCTGAGGAATTTCAAATCTGTTTCTTTGTAATACCAGCTATTCAGTTGAACGTTCGTCACCATATCATTAGTGTTGATGTACTCGATGTAATCTTCCATTTTGTCACTTTCAATCATGACAGTATTTTTATCTCTTTTTCTAATCCTTCTCATAAATTCACCTCGTCAATCCTCAAAGCTTTCTCTTGTATACTTCCTTACTAGATCAATTCTTCACCAAATTTTATAAACTAGTCTTCTCATAGAATCAATCTCTGTATCGAATTCCAACCGCAAATCCGTCTCGCGTTTTTCCATATACATAATATAGTTTTGTAGGCTTTCTAGAAAACCATTAGTATCATCGTTTAAAACTTGATAATGTGTGTTATCCCATTGGTCAATAAGTGCCTGGTCGATCTCCTCAAGACTTGATTTACCAGACTCGCTGAGCAATTCATCAAACTTGTCGGTTATCTGATCAACTGATTCTATAATCAATTCACACCAGTAGACCTCCATAATAAAGTCTCTCCCAATGAAATAAGGTGTGATTATCAAACTTTCCTGATTGCCTAGAGGTTTACAAATAGTCGGTAACAATCTAAGCTCTGCTAAGGTGAAATAAACCTCTCCCATATATAAGTAGCCGTTCGTTAATCTTTTTAATTCACTTAAGCATCTTTCAGCAAAACCCACTTCTTTCCCCCTCACCTCTATCTAAACGGTTTATAAATCGTCAAATTCACTTTCTCTTCCTCATCCGAATTCTGGATACCATCAAAATGATCATGATAACGCGGGTCCTCTGTATCATACTCCGTAATTGCTAGAAGATATTTCCCCAATTCTCGAAACGCTCGGTTGCTGCCTTGCAGTTGAAGATCAATTCCACCATTCTCTACAAAATCATCTGACTCAAAATCGTAAGTAGTAGATGCAAAGACGTCGATAAATAGTTCATCTAAATGCTTTGGCGGTACAACATTCCCTTCGAATATTCCTTTTTTCACATCCTGCTTTCCTTTATAAAACTCCAGAGATAATGTAACCTCTTTTTTAATTTTCTTCACTTTGCTCCCCCTATACCACCATCATTTTACAAGTATTCTTAGTATACAAATTCTTCCTTACAATTTATAGAGGATGTAAGCACTTAATTTTTGGAGGTACTATACTAATTTAGCTTAAAGAAAAAGGACTTCCGAGTGGAGGTCCTTTTTAGCATCTTTAGTTACCTGGCAGTATTCACCCAATAATCATCTACATAATTCCCGTTATCGGTTTCGAAGAAGCATTTGTAGTAGCCGATTGAGTCGTGAAGATAGTACACCTGTAAACATATTTCGACATACTGATAGTTTTTTACAAATGCAGATGTAGTTTTCACGTATGCGTCTTCAAGTTCAGTACGAACTCGGCTCTGATCATACTCTACAATTTCTGGACGGAAACCCTCTGGATCATTTTCCAAGCATCCTTCGATATAGTTCTTACAAAATTCTGTGGCCTGATTAATCTTGTCATGTTTGGTGAGCCAAGAGTTTAATTCTTCTTCATTCATTGCAAGTCTCCTAATTACTATTTTCATCAGTTCAACTACTTAGATTCATTTCCTCAGCTTCGATTAGTATCGCAGCTACTCGGTTTCTGTACTTGCCTCATGTCCATCATATTCTATTCCACAAAGAGTCCTTTTTGTTCTATCTCTGAAATTACAGAGTCAATAGGTACGGAGGTCTCAACTGCCATCAAATAGTCGTATCCTATAATGATTGTCAAATCATCTTTATAGCCCATTCTTAAATATGTTAAATCTTCTCTAAGTAAGAGTCTGATTAAAGTTTCTACTTCTTGCTTCTTCACAACCTTTTTTCCTTCTGCTCGTGAAAAATAGTCAATCATCTTCGAATCGTAGAGGCCTTCATGGTGCCCATGATACTTCCAAAGCTCTTTAAGACTATATACACGGCGCAAATTAGTTACATGAAGTTTTGGGATATTCATTACGGTTAAGATTGCTTCTATTACTGATACATACGTATCCTCAACTTTTAAGTAGTCACTAACAGTCAGTTTCTCTCCCTCGTACACTTTACCAATGTCACCAACACCGGTCCAATCCTCTTTAAAATACCGTCGACTCTTGTCTCTTAATCGAGGGTCATATTTCGATATACCATATCTATACAACTCATTCACCTATTTCTTTTTGTCAATAAGAGTCATTTCAAAAAACCATACGCATTCAAATTATCCAGATAAAACTTGAAATAGTAATCCTCAGTATCTTCCTCATATTCAGCTGCTCCAGTTTGTATAAGTGCTCCGACTATCAGAGCGTTTAGATAGGAACTGATTTTGTCGGAGCGATGTCTAACTTGGAATTCTGAAATAGATGTATCATCTTTACTCTCTAAAATGATATCTATTCTTCGCCCTTCTTGTTCATCCAGTACCATCTTATTATATTCAAAATCAGTGCCAGTTGATTTAGAGTAATCAAAAGCATTCATTTCGTTATCATTAATCTCTTCCATATGCTCTTTCTTTTCTTCAACAGTGAACACCTTATTCAAGATATATGGGTCATCTATCCGGAAACATTTAAAAATCTTGTCATATTGAAAGTGATCATCTCTCATTAAATCCAAGATCAGTTCTTTTTGGAATTCTTGCGCTTTGTATTTTGAAAGCAGTATGTCGACAACTTGCTCCTTAGTAAAAATCAATTCTTCTTGTTTATATTTATACTTCCTAATTAGTTTTTCATAATGGCTCATGTCTCACCTCGCAGTCTCCAATGTTGTTGGATAGTAAATAGAACTTGTCCTTACAATTAGCACCGGTCCATTTGCTTTTATACTGCTAATTGGAGGCTTTTTCGTGACGACTATTTATGAAATGGAAAATCATTAGAGTAAAACCGGTAATAAGCATTGCATAAAACCATATTGATCGATACCATACACCTTTTAGCTCGGTCCATAAATTCATGCCATCTTGTTCTGGTGGTAAAACTGAATAAGTAGAGACCTCTATGTAAAACATGGCAAGAAAAAATAAGAATAATGGCACTGATAAAATCCAAACTATTAAATTCCCTTTCATTTCAATCTCCACCTTTAACGAGAGTGACTACGCATTTTTTTATGAATGACGTCCCTAAAAGTTATATGTCATCCAAAATTCCGATCTAAAAACAGCAAGATGAAGCTGACCGCGCAAATAAGAATACTTACTTGGGTGATTCTATAAATTGATGTTTCTATGAATGAAAGAGATTTCTGTTTTCTCATTTTTTTAAAATGCCAATAATAAAAGATTGCACAAAAGAATAAAAGTGCCATATATAATTGAAACATTGTTTCCAGTAAATTAATCAAAAACTCATCCTTTTCGTTTAGACTTAAAACTTACTCACTTACTAAGGCGTTCCGCTTCACTTTGATTACCACACTGAGTAAAATACCCATCGACAGCAATCCAATAAAACCAAATAGTGCAGTAAATAATTTGAATCCAGGTGTCGGGGAATTGCCCAGCAAAAAGAATACAATGAATGAAATGGATGCTAAAACAACTGTTGTTGCTAGTTGCGCAGTTCGATTTCTTTTTACTAGTGGATACACGCTTACTAAAATGAAAGCCAAGAATGACACAACCATTAGTAGCGGGAATAACGGCTGGAACTTAGCTGCATAAATAAAGTGATCGAGCATTACAATTTGACCTTCTGTAGTGATTGGATAGCCATTTAAATAGTTTGAGACAAGAGCCGTATTGCCCCATTCCCACGGATTGTCATAGATTTGTGCCCCTTCGTACCAGGCAATGAAAGTGGAAACTACTAGAGCTGTGAGGCTTGTAGCCAGAATTATAAAACGTTTTGTACTCACAATGAACCCCTCCATTCTTCATTTGTTACTCTATACAAGCTCATTCTTTCTCCAACACTAATTCCTCTTCTTAGTTTACAACACCTAGAACCAATTATGTAAATTTTTAGAATACTGCTATGGTATAGTAGACGTATTACATTCCAGAGGAGTTTCCACTATGAAAAATATATGGCAAGAAGATACTGAATTTGAGGAGTTGCCAGCTTTAACCGACAAAATGGTAAAGCAGGCAGAAAAAAAGCTAAAGGTAAAGTTGCCCGAGACATATATCCAACTTCTCAAACAACAAAATGGAGGCTACATCCTCTTTAATGCGTTTCCGACTACTGTACCGACCTCTTGGGCAGACGATCACGTTCAAGTCGACCATCTGCTCGGCATCGATGAAGGGCAAGGAATCCTGCAAAGCGAGTATTTGATTAAAGAGTGGGGGTTGCCGAACGATATTGTTTTATTTTCAGGAGATGGCCATGCTTGGGTTGCGTTTGACTACCGAAACACAGAAGAAAATCCGCCAATCATCTATGTCGACGCGGATGCTGAAAAAGTCATAGAGTTAGCACCTGACTTTGATGCCTTCCTCGACAGGCTTTACATAGAAGATCGAGAAATTGAAGATACGGATACTGATTTTGATGATGAAATGAAAGAATGGACTCTTGAGGAAATTGAGGAGGCCATTGCTTCTACCAACGAATATGAAGTCCAGCTTGGGTTAGAGTATATTCATCAGCACACTAAAGGAAACGAACAGTTCCTTGAACAAAAGCTTATTCAACTCCTCCAAAGTCCTTCGCTTGATTTGAGACAAGTTGCGGCGAATTTAGCTTATCATTTCAATGAAGCTGGAACGCTCTCTACTGAGGCTGTAAAGTCCATGGTGGGCATTATTCGAAAAGACGAAGAAATTGCCTATTATGCCGACATGTATTTTAACGGCTATTGAAATAGGCCTGTATGAGTTATTAATAAAACAAACGGATTGATCCTTTCGCTGAGGATCAATCCGTTTTCTTATTTCTTCTTCCATCCTACAAACTCTGCGGCCTTGAAGTTATACAGCGGCTTCAAAATATCTTGTACTTCGATGGTGTCTTGCGTGTTCTCGATGATTTCGTGCATCGGCTTGTACGCAAACGGGGACTCATCAATCGTATCTGCGTTTACACTCGTCGTATACACGTCTTTCATCGTCGACTTAAAATCCTCTAACTGGAGCTGTTGCTTTGCTTTTGTACGAGAGAGGATGCGACCTGCACCGTGCGGGCCCGATTGGTTCCAATCCTCATTTCCTTTTCCTTTCGCAAGTAAAGAGCCGTCTCGCATATTGATTGGGATTAACACAAGCTCGTCTTTGCGCGCAGAGATTGCGCCTTTTCGGAGAATCATGTGGTCCAGATCAATATAGTTGTGCACGGTATCGATTCGTCCGATTTCTGTAAAGCCCATCGCCTTCATGATTTCATCAACCATCGCTGCACGATTCCATTTCGCAAATTCTTGCGCAATCTTCAAGTCATGGAAGTAATCCTCCATGCTTGCACCTGTAAGGTAGGACAAGTCTTTCGGTACTGCCGGTTCTTCACTCTTGAATGTTTTGATGGCTTGCTGAATCTCAGTTTGTCTTCCTTGCGCTTTTAAAGTGGCAATCAGTTCATCTAAGCGGTCTTTGTCTGTGCTCAAATTTTCAATCGCTTTTTTCTGATGATAGTTCGCTACTTTCACACCTAAGTGACGACTTCCGGAATGCACCACTAAAAACAGCCGGCCGTCTTCTGCTTGGTTGAGTTCGATAAAATGGTTGCCACCACCAAGTGTTCCCATGGACAGCATCGCTTTATTTAAACTGAACCCTGCTTGTACCTGGTCAAAAGCAATATGTTGCGTAAAATCATGGGCATTTGTGCGAAGATCTATTCCGGATGGCACAGTTGATCGAATAGCCTGGTCGAGCTTACTGAAATCGACGGCGTCACTTTTCACTTCTACACAAAGCATGCCGCACCCGATGTCAACGCCGACAAGGTTCGGAATGACGCGGTCTGTCACTTTCATCGTCGTACCGATAACCGCGCCCTTTCCTGCATGACAGTCAGGCATGATCCGCACATTGGCGTTTTTTGTGACTTCTTCATTCAAAAAGTCTTCAATTTGCGCAATTGTCATGTCATCTATGTTTGAGGTAAAGACTTTGGCTTCTCCATATTTTCCTTTAAGTTGCTTTGTCATTGTTTCCTCTCCTCTCTAAAAGGTCTATCCCATATTTATTGACTTAAAATATTTAATTATTTATATTTGATATATATTTATCGATATTCAATAAATAATTTGGGGTGATCCGTGTGGATATTTCACTCACACAAACGAAAACTACTAATTCGTTGCTGTTTTTTGTCGTCCAGCAAGTGCGCGCAGCTATTTTCCCGCTGTTTATCTTTTTCATTCTTGGAATCACTTTAGTTATCGACTTACCTATTCTCGCTCGGTACGATTGGCTCCTACTGTTTTGCGTCGCCATGCAGTTCTTTATGGTCAAGACGAACCTAGAAAGTGTGGATGAGTTAAAAGTGATCACGGTCTTCCATTTCATTGGTCTCATGATGGAAATTTTCAAAGTGAACATGGGCTCTTGGAGTTATCCAGAGGAAGGGATCTTCAAAGTGTTCAATGTGCCTTTGTTTAGTGGCTTTATGTATGCCAGTGTCGCTAGTTATCTCTGTCAGTTTTGGCGGATTTTCGATGTTAGGCTGATCCAGTGGCCTTCATTGAAAATTGCAGTTCCGCTTGCTGCCATGATTTATTTAAACTTTTTCACGCATCATTATATCTGGGATTTCCGCTGGATACTGTTTGGTGCCGTGGCAGTCGTTTTTTTCAGAGCCAAGCTTTCCTTTCGTATACGGCAATCTCTCTTCCAGATTCCGATTATCACGTACTTTTTCTTGATTGGTCTGTTGATATGGATAGGTGAAAACATCGCGACTTTACTAGGCGCTTGGCATTATCCGAATCAATCGAACGGGTGGGAATTGGTCCACATAGGAAAAATCAGTTCTTGGTTGTTACTAGTGATTGTCAGCTTTTTGATTGTGGCGAATTTAAAAGTAGTGAAGGATAGAATAAAGAGCTAGTGTATCTATTCATTCTTCACTTTTCATTATGTTTCTGACTGTAAGATTTCAACCTCAACCGCTTCGCCATAACCCGGAAGCGAGTCTTCAGTGCCCTCATGCATTACTCGTACTGTCATACCCGTGCTCAGTTCATCAAGTGCTTCATATGTAAACCAGACTCCTTTATTGTGTTTTAGAACAATTTCAAGAGGCTCAAGGGTCTCTATATCTTCTTCAGATGCGCCATTTACTACTAGAAATCTTCCATCTTCAACAGCAACAATGGTTCCTTCATAAGTTAAATAGTTGCATTTTCATAAGAATCCTCTCCCCCACGGATTACTTACGTCGCTACTAGAATAAACGTATCTAGGGAATCTTTTTCCGACTTGTTCATCATGTGATAGAGCGATGTGGCTAGTGTGTGGAACTGTGTCGAATCCCTAGAAAAATCACGATAAACTTCTGATGCATAGTCAATTTCCCACTGACCATCTTGTAAATAGCAAGAAGAAATCACGCCTTCTTTTTGAATCGAAAATCCTGCTGCTTCAATTAAGCTTCTAATTTCTTGTCGACTAAACACATGCTGGATATTGCCGTCATTTTCTGTAAGTGCTGAATGCAATGCAAGCACTGTCACCGCGCAGAAATGGCCACGTTGCGATGTGTGTGTATAATGCACATCCCACTCTGCAAATAAGAGTTTAGAACTAATCGTTCGAATCTTTTTAAAGTAGTTGCTCAGGATCTCAGGCGAGTGAAAATACCAACTGGAATGTGCAAATACCACGCAGTCGTACTGTTCTTCTACTGGAAATGTAAGAAAATCTGTCTCGAGATGAAAACTGATGCGCTCACCAAGTTTCGTCCGTTGAATCTTTTCGTGTGCCTGGCTCAGCGTCAGTGGAGCACCGTACTCACCGCTCGCTACATCAATCGCTGTGACATGTCCGCTTGCTCCTACTTGATCCGCGAGCACCACCGTCATATCGCCTTGACCGCAACCGATTTCTAACACGCGCATGCCTTCTTTTAATTCAAATGCTTGTGCTAGATTGAAGCGGTGTTCTAATTGAACCTTTTGAATAGCATTCTCTTCAAATAGCTGATACTGTTTGCAAAATTCTTCTACACGTTCTTTCATGGTTTTCCTGCTTTCTTATTTGGAGTCCTCTAGCACTTCAACCTTAACCGCATTGCCGTACGCCGGAAGTGAGTCCTGCATGACATCATAAGACGCTCTGACTACAGCGTTCACCTTCAGTTCATCTAGTTTTTCATACGTAGCCCAAATGCCATCCTCATATTTTTCAATTATTTCTGCCGGTTCGAGAGTCTCTATGTCTTGTTCAGTCGCATCATTCACCAAGAGAAACCTGCTATCTTCAATAGCAACGATTCTTCCTACTTCAGTATAGAACTGTGATTCATCTGTGGTTTGTTGACAGGCTGTGAGTAAGATTACTAATAGAGATACAAGATAGAGGACGTACTTCTTTTTCATACTATCTACTCCTAACTCAAGTTGTTAGTACTGGAATTAATGCTTACTCACTAGCGTCATAAAACTCGTCTTTGATCCGCTGCATGTACTCATTGGTTGTTTCATCTGCCCCTTGCGGATTCTGTTCCATCAATCCTGGAATCAACTTCTCCCATAAAACATCCATTACATAAAAGTCTCGGTCGAAATAATAATCTAACGCATCGACGGATATTCCTAAAGCATCTGCATAAATCTGTTTATCCTCAACTTCTACAGAAGCTACATTCTCATTAATATAATCTGTCACTTCATCTTGGTAGACTTCCACACCGTATAGAGAAGAAGCTTTTTCTAGCGCTTCAATTAAATTGCTCACAGATTCCTCTGCCATTTGCTCAATTTCTGATTCTTCTAGTTCATGGCTAAACAGCTTATTTTCCAGTTTCAGTTGGAACTTCGCTTTCTCGACACTTAATAAACTCTTAGCATCACTGGTCTCTACTAGTTCTTCGTCAATTACCAGTCCCGTACCTTCTTCATTTACATCTATACCTTCTCCAAGAGAGCTGCTTGCCATTTCTAGTAGGACCTCATCTACGATAGTTGCAACATTTGCTGTATCATATTCAATCGGTTCTGCCGGTTCCTCTCTCGTTGTAAGGTATATTCCAATTGTCACGGCAGCAGCGGTGACTGCCAGAAGCAACAAAACTATCCAGTATCTCTTTTTCATTTCATCCTCCTCATTCCACCGTCTTCGCCGGACACCCAACTAAATGATCATCAATCATCCCGACCGCTTGCATATAGGTATAGATAATTACGGGTCCTACAAATGTAAAGCCACGTTTCTTTAGGTCTTTGCTGAGTCGCTTCGAAAGCGCGTCATCTGTCAGAACATCCGAGTCTTTCTCAGGTGTGTGGATGATTGGTGTGTGGTCGACATAACTCCAGAGAAACTCAGAGAACGAGCCAAACTCATCTTGTATCCGTTGGACGGCTTGTGCATTTGTGCGAACGGATTTGATTTTCAGTTTGTTGCGCACGATTTCATAACCTGTTCGAATACTTTCCAAATCTTCATCTAAGAGATTCGCACAAGCCGCAATATCAAAATCATGGAAAGCTTCTTTATACGCTTCACGCTTTTTCAAGATCGTGATCCAAGACAGACCTGCTTGCGCCCCTTCTAAAGAGAGCATTTCAAATAAGTAGCGGTCGTCGCCTTTAGAGGGCTTACCCCACTCCCCGTCGTGATACTCTTTCATCAATTCACTCGTCCCGGGCCACGTACATGCCGGCATATAGTCATCTCCTTGTTTGATGTTTTTTCTACAGTATATGGTAAAATGAAAGAAAATGGGAGGCGTCAGTATGTCACAACCACCAATCCGCAAAGATCAATCGAAATCTCTTTGGGTCAATCTCGTCGACATCGTTCTCGCACTACCTCGTGCAATTGCACAACTCGTTCGTATCATTTTTGATTAAGTGGTGGAACCTTCTTCTGACAGACAACGTTTTGTCTAATGAAGGAGTTGATGACCATGGGCTTTTGGTACATGCTTGGCCTACTCATCGGAATTGGTTTATTACTATACGGAATCATGCAATCTTCTAAAAAAACACCGTTCCGCAAAATTTCTGTCCTGATGGCCGGTACAATTTTAATAGGAATCTCACTTTATATGTTCACACCAGATAGCGCCGACACTGTCTCTACTTTGTTTGGTTTATAAAAAAGGACCATGGAATTCCATGGTCACTTTGCGTTTTAGAGTTTTAAATAAGGTTTTTTACTAAGTTTAATTTTAAACGGTACGATAATCAAAAGTGCCAAACTGATATACCCGAGCGTCAATAGGCCCTGTGTCTCTTCAGAAAGGTATTGTTTCTCTCCGCAGTTGCTACAGCGTTTCCCTTCTTTCGACCAGCCAAGCTTCCAAATCTCGCGCGCCGTCCACTTCTATCCGCAATTCGTACATTTCGCCATCAATTCATCGCTCGTTTCTTAAGTAGTCGCTCTACCACAAAACCAGATGCGATTCCGATCAAAAGTGGAATCATCGAGCCACCGGTTTCTACTTCAAAGCCACCAGCCGTTGAAACGGTCTGCTCATAATAAAAACGCAGCCATGAGATTTCGAGTGCATTTCCTAGATTATAGAGCGCAATTGATACGACAATCGCAACGACGGCAGGTGCGAGGATATGGGATAGTTTTGGTTTCATTGCCAGTCACTCCTTTGTTATCTAATTCTACGATGTTCTTTGCAAAAAGTTTCAGACCACTTGTCTATTATTCGTTCAGTGTGTAGCAGGATTCTTCACGTTTACTCAAAAATTCTATCTCTATTTTCTAATATTGAAGTAACTTTAAGTTTCACACGATGTACGGAATCTATTTCCTTGTACTGAAGTAATACTGCTTCTACTTCGGCAAGATTTGTATTACTTACTTTAGGTATATATTTTGGAAAACCAGCTGAAAATTCCTGATTTCCACAGTTCGCCATTGTATCCAGTGCAATCAAGCTTAGCGGTCTACCCTTCTCTAGCCATTTTTTCATTTTATCCCAACTAGGATACGAAGATGCGGCGAGCCTTCCCCACTGGTCATTAAAAACTGTACAGTTTGCTTCAATAAAATCAAGACTTTGAACGAGATGAAACTTAGATAGTACAGCATGAGCTTCAAAGGGAAGGAATTTTTCTTCACTATCTCTTAATGTCAAAAGCGCCTTATTATAAGCCTCATCAATCGGTAAACAGTAAGGAGCAACTTGAGCTATTACGTGCTCGTACCCCTCCTCTTTCTCCTCCCATAACTTACGTATCCACTCTCCCGCAACAGGACCTACTACCTTTGCAAGTTCAATCATTCGATATTTGACATCAGGAAATGGTGTCTCTTCATACCTTTTTTGAATTTGAGCTAATATTTGTTTCGGGTCATAAGATTCAAATGGTTTCATTACGTTCTCTTCTAAAAACCACCGTGTAGTCACAAAATCAAGCAGCTCGGAAAGATTTCCTTTTACATCTTTTAATCTTGGAGAGCAATCAGATTTAGTAGCTGTTACTTTCATTTCAGGTTGAGCCGCTTTGCCGTCGTCATCGTAGAAGTCATCATGTAAATGATAGTGACCTGGTGAGTAAATTACAGCCAAATGGTACCATTCAATAGGTCTCAGGGAAAACGTTAGTAACCTTCCATGACACCCTTCACATAAGTGGTAGGGGTACTCCGGATTATCTACAACTTCGAGTAATGTAGCTCTCTCTTTCTGGCAAGCTTGACATAAAATTAGTTTATCCATAATCTGCTCCTTATTTCTTCAACACACCAATCACTTTTCCATTGATGCGGACATCCTCACTGCGCATGAGAATGGGTTCATAGTTTGGGTTTTCGGCCATCAGTAACACATCGTTGCCCATTGGCATATATTTTTTCATCGTGGCCTCATCATCAATCACTGCAATGATAATATCGTTCGGCTGTGCAGATGTCTGCTGATGGACAATGACGGTATCACCTTTATGAATTTCTGCACCTATCATACTATCGCCTGTAACGGTCAAAGCAAATGATTCCTTCACTGAAAACACCCAGTCTTTCGGAACAACAACGCGTGCATCATACTCTTCAATTGCGAGTGTGGGAATGCCCGCTGCCACATTGCCAATCATCGGAACAGTCGCTTTTTCATGCACTTGCAAATAAACTTCCGAATGTTCTTCTCGTATCTCGATTTGCTCCTCATCATCAAGAGCAGTTGCATACGAATACGTACGGCCATTCTTTAAGTTTAAGTAGCGTTTAGTATTCTTCGTCTCAGGCAAGAACTGCGGACGACACCTTGGAATGTCTTGTACCTCTTCTCCGTTTCGATCGATGATTTTAATCTCTAATCCGTCCGTCACCAATCCGTAACGTACAGTAGTATTTGCTTCTAAATAGCTTTTCAATTGCTTTAGACCTTCTTCAATTCCAGCCCCGAACTGTTTCACTTCGATAAAGAGCAACGGCATTGCTTCTTCCCCGGAGTATATCGTCACTGCGATATCACAATAGCCACGTTGTGAAAACTTCTGAACGGGGTATTCCAGCTCCAACAGTTCATACGGATATCCGTATGTTTCATGAAGCTCGCGCAACATCCACTGACGCACGACTTCTTCTCGTGAATGGAGATCACTCAATTGATCTGTAAACTGATAATGGCTCATACTAATAGATTCAAATGGTCGCAGTGCACAGTCTTTCTTCATACGTAAATGCTTTCGCTCAATTTCTTTAATAAACTTCGATGGCTTCTTAACAGATGACATATATAAAAGCTCATTTGCTCGCGTCATACCAACATAAAGAAGCTTTCGCTCGTCGGAATCTACAGTTTTTTGATCTTCCACATCTGTATACCGATCATTTGGAATGACACCTTGATTCAAGTCGACGAGAAAAATGACTTTGAACTCCAACCCTTTGATGGAATGCATCGTGACAAGTTTGACCCTATCCGATTCAAAGTTCGGCTCGCTGTTTTGGAGAACTTCTGTTGGTATACCTGCTGCTTCTAGCCCAGTTGCTAAACTCTCTAACAAACGGTTACTCCGCGCAACTAGACAAATTTCGCGCAGGTCATAATCATTTCGTAACATTTGAATTTCCTCTACTAAGAATGCGAGTTGTTTTTGCGGTGTCGTGAAAAATCGATAAATCGGTGGATGTCCATGGCGATCAATCAATGCTGGCTTCACAAAATCCACATTCGAACGAATCGTCTCGTCCGCTTCAATCAAATCAAATGCAGCAGTAGAAATTTCTGTCGTCGTCCGGTAATTCTTACTTAACGCTCGTGCCTTTCCACTCATATCGTAGCCAATTGTTGTATACGGTCTACCTTTTCCAAGCCATGAATGGGCATAAATACTTTGGGTGTTATCTGCGACAAAGAGTAGCGAGGAATAAGGTTTCTCTTTATAGAGCGCTTTTAAAAATTCAAGTTGTACGCGTGTCAAATCTTGGCTTTCGTCGATAATGACATGTGTATAGCGTTTAGAATTTACTTCGTGGACTTGGCGAAGCGCAAGTACATTCATACGTTTGAACGTAACAAATCCTTTCTTCTCCATTTTGTCCGTGAACACGCGCCAGAGTTCAAAAATAGCTTCTCGCAACTCTGAATTTTTAAGTAGTTTTTGCGGTGTGGAACTATCACCGGAAGCGCGTCCAATTCGGTCTACATTTTGATACGCTTCGATATCTTCAATGAGACACGACTCCATCCACAACACTTCATCCAGAAGAAACGCACTGTTTTTAGGCGATAGCACTTTTACATTCGGATACGATTTCTTCACTTCATGAATAGCATCAATGAGCAGTTGACGCTCCATCTGCTTGTCTGCAATTTGCAGTCTCTTTCGCGTTCGGCGATTGTAATCTACAAAAGCTTTAAACATCAGCGCATCAATTGTTGAAATTTCCACGTTCGCATTTGATGCGAAGAACTGTTGGAAGTCCTCTTCTTCAGCATCTGCAAGTCGTTCATATTGGAACTTGATATAGTTTAGTAGTGTTTTGTTATACGTGACCAACAAAATCTGATCATCTGCTTCATGACAATAGTTTGTCTTTAGAAAGTTGATACGGCGAATAGCCACTGTCGTCTTTCCAGACCCCGCAACGCCCTTGACTAACATTTGTCCCGTTGGCTCGAGCTCGACAATTCTCCGTTGTTCGACATTTAATTTCATAAGTTCTCTCCGTTCATCCATTGAGTTTCCTTAATTTTATGAATGTTTGGGAGGAATGGCAAGGGAATATAGGAAAATGATCCCTTTTTTCAAAAAACACTTGTCGATCGGTATAGTTGATCGCTATAGTATCACTATCCAATTGGGATCTTTTCCCTTCCGTCAGATTATCAAATGAGAAATGTATGGCGAGTCGCCACTACACGTCGAACGTAAGCAATACTGTATTCACCAGTCATCATCAGAAGTCGAAATAGGAATTTGCGACTTCTTTGATCATGACTGTGACCTTCGTCCTTGTTGATCATAAACGATCAACGTGCGCGAATTAAGTGATGGAAGGGGACCGGTTGGATAAAAGGAGGGCTAGTATGAAATTAAATCATAATCCAGCAACCTTAACTGTTCAGGATTTACTTACTCTTTTTCAACTCTCAGAAAAAAACCTATATAAATTCACGAACCGTCCAAAGCACTATTACCGAACATTTTCGATTCCCAAACGCACAGGAGGCTTTCGAACAATAGAAGCACCAACTCCATTACTAAAGAAAATTCAGCATCAAATCTTAGAAAACTTTTTAGCACCTCATCCCGTCAGTCGCTTTGCAAAAGCTTATAAAAAAGGAGCCACTTTAAAAGAAATGGCCCGTTTTCATGTAAATCAACAAATGGTGGTTCGCATAGACCTCACTGACTTTTTTGGAAGTTTAAAAGAAGCTTCTGTCTTCCGTTTCTTTCGTCAACAAGGGTACTCGGAAACTGTTACAGTCATCTTAACGAAGTTAGTAACTTATAGGGGTGGGTTGCCTCAAGGTGCTCCGACAAGCCCCACTTTGTCGAACATTCTCATGCGGAAAATTGATGAACGGATCGCTCGATATTGTTCGGAGAAGAAAATTCGCTATACCCGCTATGCAGACGATCTTGTGTTTTCTGGTGATTTTTCCATTAAACGCTTATTAGCCAAACTACACAATATTTTGGCTCCTCAACGACTTCTAATTAACAATAAGAAAACACGCGTCATGCGCAGACACTCGACACAAATGGTCACTGGTTTAGTTGTAAATGACAAATTAGGAATTGCGAGAAACTCTCGGAGAAGATTAAGGCAGGAGCTTTACTATAGTGAGAAATTTGGGGTTGAGAGTCACACGGAGGCAATTGGAGAAAGGCGCTCTACCAAAACATACGCTCAAGTTCTGGAGGGAAGGAAACTCTATTTCGAGAACTACCATCCCCCAACAAAATGAAATTGTCACGATTTTACAAAAACTATGGTTCCTACTTCGTTTGGCTGCTAAACTTAAGAAAAAGTAGCTAATGAGGTGGAATCATGAAAAAGCACGTGAATGTTGTTGGAGCTGTACTAGTGAATGAAACGAATCAAATCTTCTGTGCACTTCGTTCTCCACAAATGAGCCTTCCAAACTTATGGGAGTTTCCAGGAGGGAAGATTGAACCTGGAGAATCTCCCGAAGAGACACTAAAGCGTGAGTTAATGGAAGAACTAAAAATCGAGGTAACTGTTGGAGAAGAAGTTGAGAGTACTTATTATGAGTATGATTCGTTTACAATTCAACTTACCACCTTTTACTCTAAGATTCACTCTGGTACACCAGTTTTATCAGAACATGCTGATTATAAGTGGCTCTCTGCTGATGGGCTTTCTAATCTAGAATGGGCACCCGCAGATATTCCTGCAGTTCAAAAAATCCAGAAGCAGTTTAATTCTAAAGGTGTTCAAGTATGAGTTATTCAAATGAGCAACTTAAGCAGTCATTAGAAAAAGGATTTATTAATCATCAAATTGCAGCCCATGACACTCTAAAACCACAGTTACTTTTAAACCAAACAAGTGGTGGGGAGGCAGTCTTAACAACACTATTAGAAGATCTACAAATTTGTAAATCATTCTTCTTTTCAGTAGCTTTCATTACAGAATCCGGGTTGGCCACATTAAAAGCTGCCCTTCATGATTTACATTTAAAAGGAATCTCAGGGAAGATCCTCACTTCTACTTTCTTAGAATTCAATAAACCTAAGGTGTTCCAGGAGCTTTTGAACATTCCAAATGTAGAAGTTCGCTTAACATCTTTAAAAGGGTTTCATGCGAAGGGCTATATTTTTGAACATGAACATACATATTCCATGATTGTTGGAAGTTCAAATTTAACGGCCAATGCATTAAAAGTAAATTATGAATGGAACATCCGGCTAACTTCTAATGAAAACGGAGACTTAATTCGTCATTTCATACATCAATTTAAAGACGTATGGGATACAGCAGCACCGCTCTCTACAGAATGGATTCAAAGATACACCGAAAGGTATATTGAAACAGTTGAACGTCAAAAATTACTTACCGCCATTGAACCTGATGAAAAATTTTATAAAACGAACCCATTAGAAGTAGCTGCACAAATCGAGCCAAACAAAATGCAAACTCGCGCCCTTGAAAGCCTTGCTAGTATGAGACAACAAGAAAGTCGTGCATTAGTAGTATCTGCAACTGGTACAGGAAAGACATATCTTTCTGCATTTGACGTGCGGGCTGCTGCTCCCAAACGCATGTTATTTATCGTGCATCGAGAACAAATCTTAAAACAAGCAAAAGCTGATTTCATGCGTGTGCTAGGTGCACATGATGAGCAATTTGGATTTTTAACCGGTTCCGAGAAAAATACAGATGCAAAGTATGTTTTTGCGACGGTTCAAACTCTATCTAAACCAAACGTATTTAATCAAATAGACAAAAACCACTTTGACTACATAATCATCGACGAAGTTCATCGTGCAGGTGCCGAATCGTATCAACGTGTGATCGATTATTTCACGCCAGATTTCTTACTTGGAATGACAGCTACCCCAGAGCGCACGGATGCTTGGAACATTTTCGAGATCTTTCAGTACAATGTAGCCTATGAAATTCGACTTCAAGAAGCATTAGAAGAAGATTTATTAAGTACCTTCCATTATTTCGGCGTAACAGATATTGAATTAGATGGACAACTACTCGATGAAGATGTTTCATTCAATGCACTAGTTTCCAATGCAAGGATTGATCACCTGATCGAGAAGATCAGTTATTACGGGTATGCAGGTAATTCTGTTCGAGGGCTCATGTTCTGCAGTCGAATTGAGGAAGCAAAAGAACTATCTAAGCAATTAAATCTCCGTGGTTACCGGACAAAAGCTTTAGCTGGCTCGGACTCCATGGAACAGCGATTGGCAACAGTTGATGAACTCGAGACTGGACAACTAGATTATATTATTACTGTCGATATTTTCAATGAAGGAATCGACATTCCGAGCATTAACCAAGTCGTGATGCTGCGCCAGACACAATCGAGCATTATTTTCATTCAACAATTAGGACGTGGGCTTCGCAAGCATCCTTCGAAAGACTATGTAACTATCATTGATTTCATCGGAAATTATAAAAATAACTATCTTATTCCGATGGCGTTATCAGGTGATTCTTCTTTAAATAAAGATACGATTCGTCGCTCTGTTGCCGACACTAGTTATATTAAAGGTGCATCAACAGTTCTATTTGAACAGATTGCGAAAGAACAAATTTACAGGTCAATTAATACTGCTCGGATTGATCATTTTAAAAATCTTAAAGAGTATTATTTAAATCTAGAAAATCGCCTAGGAAGAACTCCAGATTTATTTGATTTCCTAGAACAAAACTCTTTAGATCCTGAAACGATTCTTGAACATTTCGCTCATTATGATGCTTTTTTAGCGAAAGTAACTGGAACCCCCTCTTTACTAAGCGAGCAAGAACAAGCACTACTTTCGTTTATCTCACAAGAGTTACTCAATGGAAAAAGAAAGCATGAGTTATATGTACTTCAACATTTAGCGGAACAGGGATCGATTGAATTGAAACAATTAGCGGATAATCTCGCAAACGATGATTTGTTGCATTCATCTACTACCATTCAGTCTGTAGTGGATGTACTGACTCTTTCATTTTTCACATCTGCTAGCAAAAAACGATATGGGCACTCACCTTTGATTGAGGTAGAGAATCAAACGATTACCACTAGCTATGCTCTTAGAAAAGCTTTGAAACAGCCTTTATTCAGACATCGCTATTTTGATTTGATCAAAACAGGTCTTCGTAAAGCGGAGAGGTATAATACTTCACGCACATTAACGCTTTATAAAAAATACACGCGAAAAGATGCAGCGCGTTTATTGAACTGGCAGCAAGATGAATCTTCTACGATGTATGGGTATAAGCATAAACACAATACCTGCCCAATCTTCGTGACGTATCATAAATCTGATGAAATTGATTCAACCATTGCTTATGGCGATGAGTTTATTGATGTTGCACACTTTAAATGGTTTTCACGTAGTAATCGTAAACTGACATCTAATGAAATTCAAAAGTTACTCACAGGTTATCAACAGGGCGATGAGCTTCATTTCTTTATCAAAAAGGATAACGATGAAGGAAAAGACTTTTATTATCTTGGCAAAGTAGATATTCTGCTAGATACGCTAGAGCAAGAATTTATGACAGATAAGAACGGTCAACCAACTCCGGTTGTGACGATGACTATGAAGTTTGAGCAGCCTGTGGAGTTTAATTTGTATCATTATTTGACGCATGAATGAATTTTACTTCAAACTCGAACTGCAGTAGCAGTTCGGGTCTTTTTTTGAGTATTATTAGAATTCTACTCATATTTGCCGAAACCCACCACCCAAAATAACGTATAGTAGTAATAAGATGGTAAAACTTCGCAAAGGATGATATCTATGGATTTCGCAAACGCAGCTGTCACATTTCTCTGGTCTTTAGCCGCAGTGCTTTTTCTAAAACTGGTTAGTTCATTTTTCTTCAAGTCAAAACAAAATTTGATTTCTGTTTTGACTACGCTTGGATTACTTGGAGTTCTCGGTTACTTTATAGCTACACAATTTAGCTATATGCAGACGAACTTTCCTGTCCAGCTAGCGATTGTAAGTGTTGTAGTTCTAATTCTAGTGGTTGCGTTGATTAGAGATGTCCGCAACTATGTAAAAGAAATAAAGCACAACCAAACAACAATTGAGTAAATCGTTTAGGAGTGAACTGAATGAAATTAGGCTTGGAGAATAACGAAGTACGATTGGTGGAGTATACAACAGAGTGGCAAAAGGAATACGCACGTGTGAAAGAACAACTTCTTCAAGCCACATCTCTTCTCCCCCACCAGATTGAACATGTTGGAAGCACAGCAATAAATGGAATGGCCGCTAAACCTATTTTAGATATGGTAGTCGGGGTCGACTCTATTGAATCGGTTGATCGTGAGTTTTTCAAGTCGCTGCAGTCTGTAGGTTTCCTGCGCTTGCGTGTGGAACGTCCGAATGAGATTGTGCTCGCGAAGTTTGCGGATGAGACGTATGCCGTGAAGACGCATTATATTCATCTTGTCGACTTCGACGGTGAAATCTGGCGAAATTTGCTTTTCTTCCGTGATTATTTAAATACTAATGAAGAAGCTCGACAACAGTATTTGGCTATAAAGCTAAATTATTTAGAGACAGCTTCTTCTGGAATTCAAGAATATACGGAGTTTAAAGAGGCGTTTGTGAAAGAAATCTTTGAAAAGCGGGATTTTGTTTAACTACTGTTAGGGGGAAAAGCAGTTGAAGAGGAAGCTACTTGTGATTTTGGTAGTTTTAAGTGTAGCTACAAATTTGTTTGTTTTCGGAAGATGGATACTGGTCGACCAGTGGGCTACGCCTTCTTCAGAAGAAAAAATCATTTTAAGTGAACTGATCCAAAGAACAGTCGAAAGCGAAGACTATAAAACTATTGAAGAGCCTATAGTAGCTATCGAAGCCACTATGGACAGAAACAAAGGCGGCGTGTTCCCTTATTATTTTGCGATAAATGTCCATGCTGACGAACAAAAGTATGTATTCTCCTGCAGCAACGAGGCATGCGATACAATGCAAATTGATTCAATAGCAGAGTCCAGATACCAAGACGAAAGTCCTCGCATCCCTCTTACAGAATAAAAGTTTCAATAGCGTGGTGCTTGTGCGGTACTTTGCGTGTTTACTGCTGTACTTTCTTAGGGATGTGTTGTGATTTTGAACTTAAGTGTTTTGAAGTGAATCGTTTGCAGGGGACAGGCATCGCCACAATTCTATCGCGGCTTTGATACAGCCACAATTGTTCGGCTTTGCCTCCAATGGTGTCTGTCCCAAATCCAGAATGGTGTCGCTGTCTGTCCCCGGAATGAGGAACGGGGCTGCGGGGGGCTATCGCCCACCTTGCCCCTCCGCATCATTAATACGACTGCACTCCTCTAATCTAGAAAAAGAACCTGTTCTTGTGTAAGACAGATTAAAGATGCCTGGTACGTGCAGAAACTAGAGATGGAAACGACTCCCAAAAGGTACCTGGACCCCACACAACTTCAACATTATTTATGTTTATCCGCTTTCCAACGCAGGAATGCGGGTTCTTTTTGCATATCCGATGAATAGTCTTGATTGTCAGAATTGGTTTTGGGACAGGTACCTTTTCGGGACAGGTACCTTTTCGTCTCATTAATGTACTGGCCTACAACTGATTTATTTATACCATCCCTCACAGCTGTATAAATCACAAAATGTAAAACTAAAAGTCCTAAAATCCATAGAATAATTGTTCCGAAAATCTCTGCTCCCACTCACTTCACCTCATTTTCATTCATCTGAATAACATTGAAGGATTTCCCATAGTTGTTAACGAATATAGCATTATGAATAACTTTATCACAAACTAGTTTAAGGAAGTGCTGCATGAAAAAATTAAGTTTGCTTGGAATGCTTCTGTTGATACTTTTAGCAGGCTGCCAGTTTGAGAATATTCCGGATGTAATCGAGCACCAAGGTGGTAACTTTGAAAATGACGAGTATTTTGGGGCATTCATTAAAAATATAGAAGCTGGTATCTCTGATCAGGTAGACTATGTACGTTATGGGGAAGAAGGCGAAGAAATCGTCACGAAATTGCGATTCAATGGATCTGAAATTGATGTGGGTACATATGTAGGCTGGCGAACGATTGAAAAATTCACTTGTCTGTCTGCTGAACAACAAGGTTTTGAGGAGAGTATTTCATTTCTGTTGAAAGACTGCTCTGGAGATATCACTGGCCATTTGGAGTTAGCATCTTATCCACTATCTTCTGAGGAGGAAAATCAATGAAACTAAGCATTTCATCTTTCGTAATTAGTATCCTCGGTCTCTTCATTGCCTATATGATTTTTCCGCCATTTAACATCGACTATTTAGGACCACATTCGATGCTTTGGATCCCAATTGGGTTTTTCATCTATCTCATCGGGATGAGTTTGGCTGTCTATGCGTTCGTCAAAAAAGAGCCGGGATTCATGAAATACGTCGCTTTATCACCATTGGTCCTTGGCGGGCTATTTCTTGCTTTTTTAACGTATTTATTTGGAGGAGAGATTTGAGACCTATGAAATCCTAGGCTATTAAAAGAATTGACTAGAAAGAGTGAGTTAAGATGCCTATAATTCATCACGAAATTTTTATTCATGCACCAATTACAGTTTGTTTTGACCTTGCTCGAAACATCGATGTACATATACAAACTACTGGCAAAACCAATGAACGAGCAGTAGCTGGAGTTACAAGCGGCCTCATTGAAAAAGGACAGACAGTTACTTGGGAAGCTACACATCTCGGAGTACGACAACAGTTGACGGCTAAAATCACTGAGATGGATAGGCCTTATCGATTCGTAGATGCTATGGTCAAAGGCGCATTCCACTCATTTACTCATACACATGAATTTGTAGAAAGCGGCACTGGCACCATTATGAAAGATACTTTTTCTTACAAATCGCCTTTGGGAGTAGTAGGCATTGTAGCTGATAAGTTATTTTTAGAAAGATATATGCGGGAATTTATAGTGAGTCGTGCTGAAGGGTTGAAGAAAATTGCCGAAGAAAATATATAAATAAACATACAGTTCTTTTATATCTTCCCTTCCTTGATCCAAGACCTAATGCGAAAACTACCGAAGATTGCTACTGCTAGTAATAGCATCAGATACACAACCCAGATACCCATGCGATTGATTTCTCGCAAGCCATCCGCATTAACGACGACAAAAGTGGTCACTCCAATGAACAGTAGGTATAGAAAGATATTTGGGAGAATCCAGATGGCTCTCAGCGTGGTATTTTTCATAGTGAATCCTCCAATAGCTTGGATTTATTAAGAGTCATTGTTAGTGGGGACAGGCATCGCCACAATTCTATCGCGGCTTTGATACAGTCACAATTGTTCGGCTTCGCCTCCAATGGTGTCTGCCCCAAATCCAGAATGGTGTCGCTGTCTGTCCCCGGAATGAGGAACGGGGCTGCGGTGGGCTATCGCCCACCTTGCCCCTCCGCATAATAAGTTCGAATGCACGCATCTAATCTAGAAAAAGAACCCGTTCTGGCGTAAGACAGATCGGGTTTTGGCATTTCAAGCAGAATGCTATCGCTTCAATACTTTATAGGATTCTTTGTTTAGTAGTCGTCCTCAGTCTTCTTCCGGCATATCAGGAAATACGATAGTTTTATCGGCAAATCGAATTTTTGGTCGAAGGGCATAGCCACTTTCAATGAAATTCACTTCATTGTCGTCAAATTCGATTAATGCAATTAAGCTATTGTCATAGTCAATCACTGCAATTCTATTCGAATTCAAGTAAATATCATTACCTTCGTACATTTCTATGTACCAACCATTATAGCAATTAAAACGTTTCAGTCATGTTCACTCCTAAACTTAATTTCATCTAGAATAGCATATTTTTGGAAAAGAATAAAGATGCCTCCAGCGGGATTCGAACCCGCACTCCTTTCGTAAGCATAGGCTAGGGGGAACACGCTTCCCTACGGACTTTCACCGACAGGACTTTCACCCATCTCAGCTAATTTGCTTTTCGGTGCTTCTGAAACCCTTACCTTGCGACCCGGTTCTACATTGTTTTCCGGCGCTCTTCCCTTCTAGAGCTATAGAGGCGTACTATTAACGTTTGCTTACAACCAGTGCTCCAATGCCACTGATGAGCATATAGGCAATTACAAACATCCAGAGATAACTAAGGGATACAGCTGACTCTCCTGCGTAACTAAGTGCTGTCAGCGCTAAAAACAAGACGCCCATAAAGACGTTACCGACGACCGCATAATATGTCCGCATATTGTTGCGCGTACGTTCATCTATCTCTGGCGTATTGTCTTTTTTTGATTTCACATAAATAAGGTTGATCAAGAAGATAATGAGCAAGCCTGTTGCTGCCCCTAGAATTGCGGAGATGTCCCCGTCATTGAAGATGAACGTTCCAATCACGACTCCAAGAAAGCCACCAAATGTTGCGAGTGTTAGATACCACTTCTTAAACTTTTTCATTTTCGTTTCTCCTCTAAAATGAACACGTCTTCCATCGGCAAATCAAAATACTTCAAGATTTTGAGTGCGAGCTCAAGACTCGGGTTGTATTTGTTTTTTTCAATGGCTGTGAATGTCTGCCGCGTCACCTGCAGATCTTCAGCCATCGTGATTTGCTTAATGCCTCTTTCTTTGCGAATCTGCTGGATATTGTTTCGAACCGGCATGTCTTTTCCCTACCTTTCGAACAGAAATGTAAAGATATCTTTACGTAAAGTGTAATACATTCCCCATTAAAAGTAAAGATATGTTTACATGTTAAATTAAAGGACTTTTACAGTTACTGGCGAATAGTACTAGTAATGTACATGAAATTTTAGAGAGTAAGGGAGAGATAGAGAGATGGAAACTGTAATCGGATTATTGCCAATCATTCTTATGGTCGTTATTGTAATAGCCATCATAGCAATCATTCGCTGGGTGAAGCGTTCTGTTTGAATTAAGGAAAAGAGGAATTGAATGTATAAAGATAATGAACTAGTAATAAGAAAAATCAAAGAAGATGATTTACAGCGATTGTGGGAATTAACTTTTAAAGAAGAATCACCCGAGTGGAAAAAGTGGGATGCGCCTTACTATGAACATAAGGCGAAATCGTTTGAGGACTACATACTAAACAAAGAAACAATTGTTAACCAAGATGATTTCTGGCTGATTGAAGTCGACGGCATCATTATCGGGACAGTGGGTTACTACTGGGAGCACAAGCCTTCCAACTGGCTTGAAATGGGGATAGGTATTTACGACACGAACTATTGGAGTGGCGGATTTGGAACGAGGGCCCTCACTTTATGGATCCATCATCTCTTTACGACCTTGCCACTGGTAAGAGTAGGTTTTACCACCTGGTCGGGGAATCATAGGATGATCAAAGTAGGAGAAAAACTTGGCATGCAGATGGAAGCAAGACTTAGAAAATGCCGGTTCTATAATGGCGAATACTACGACTCCATTCGAATGGGACTGTTGAGGGAAGAATGGGAAGAGATGTCTAGTCATCATGTAACTTAAAAGCCCCCTAGAATGAATCCAGAGGGCCTCGACGCAGTATTTGTATTTATGCCTGCTTCGCTTTTAAAATCTCCTGAATCTCTGTCCAGTCGACAAGACGCGTGAACGTCAAATGTCGGTTATAGGACTGGTCTTTGAGGATGACTTTGAGATTCTCTTCTTTCACCAACGTATTTACCACATCCGGTTTATCATCAAAATAATAATCCAGACCTAGGCGTTTGATGATTTGTAATTTTTCATCGTCCTTCATGCCATAGAAGAAACGCTCATCTTGAACCGGGAATCCTTGTGCTTTCATCCACTCTTTTGTTCGCTCCCCGTGTTCCTTGGGTCTTGCTGTAATGTAATAAATCTCATGACCTTGTTGATCAAGCTCTACCAATGTTTCTAAGGCATTTGGGTAAACGGGGCAAGTCGTGTAGTAAATGTCTTCTAAAGATGATTTCCACATCTCGCCGCCTTGTTCGTCCGTCATATCAAACAACTCATGGATTTCAACGCGCTCGAGCTTCGTGAACTGGTCGAGCGGCACGTTCTTTCCTAGTTTTTGATTGTAGATGTCAAACGCATGCTTGCGTAAATCAATCAATGTATCGTCAATATCGAAACCAAATTTCATGATGTAACTCCTTTACGTAAGATAGACGGGATAACCGCTTATTTTAAAGTCTTTGCCTGTTTTTTCGATTTGAGTGGCGGACAATTCAATTGCTTGATTCATTTTGGCGAAGCCTGTCCCTTCTAAAAACGTAGGTGCATCTTTTCCACCAATTAGTTTCGGCGCCATGTATAAAACCACTTTATCAATCAGTTGATGCTCAAGGAAAGACGCGTTGATTGTCCCTCCTCCTTCAAGTAGCACGGATGAGACCAGGCGCTCGCCTAAAATAGCAACGACTTGTTGTACATTGACATGGTCCGAGCTATCCGTCCGAAACACTTCAACTCCCCTAGACTTTAGTTCCGCTTCTTTCTCAGGGTCTGCGTTCTGACTGGTGAAGACCCACGTTTCCGCTTGTTGATCGACGACTACTTTCGCCGTTAACGGAACGTTCAAGTGGGAATCTATAAGTACTCGGATTGGATTTCGCCCATTCGGAATTCGAGTCGTCAGTTCAGGATCATCTTTTAATACCGTATTCACGCCGACCATAATGGCCCGGTGTTCATTTCGCAAGTGATGGGCGTCTCTTCTGGATTCTTCTGAAGTAATCCATTTGCTATCGGATGTATGCGTAGCAATTTTACCGTCTAGCGTGATCCCTGATTTCATAGTGATGAACGGGGTCTTGTGCACGATAAATTTATTGAACACTTCATTCATTTGCTGAGACTGCTCTTCACAGACGCCTGTGATGACTTCAATCCCTGCTTGCTCCAAAATTTTTACGCCATTCCCTGACACTACGGGATTTGGGTCTAACGTGGCAATGACCACTCGTTTGAGACCAGCTGCAACGATAGCTTCCGCACATGGGCCTGTTCTACCGTGATGCGAACATGGCTCGAGTGTAACGTAGATCGTGCCACCTTTTGCGTGCTCTCCAGCCATACGAAGAGCGTGGATTTCAGCGTGCGGTTCCCCCGCTTTTAAATGAGCGCCGACTCCCACAATGCGGTTGTCATTGACAATGACAGCGCCCACTAACGGATTTGGATCCGTCTGTCCTTTCATGGCCTGCGCATTTTTAAGTGCCAGTTCCATGTAAAATGTATGATCAGTCATGAACAGGTGCCCCTTCTTCTTCGATATGACCTGAGCGTTTTACTTTTGTCTGCAAGTAAACCTCATTGAACTCAGACAAGTCGCCCCATAACGGTTGGCGGCCTACTAATTCCATACCGGCTTCTTGCAAAGCTTGTAATTTTTTCGGGTTATTCGTCATTAGTTTGATTGGTTTTGAGCGAAGCGCCTTCAGTACGCGAATAGCATCCGTATAGTCACGTGAATCGTCCACAAAACCAAGGCTTTCATTGGCATCTACCGTATCGTAGCCATTTTCTTGGAGGATATACGCCATCGCTTTACTGAACAGACCAATTCCACGGCCTTCATGATTGGCTAAATAGAATAAAGCCCCCGTTCCATGGTCCACAATCATTTTCATCGATTCTTTCAATTGATAGCCACAGTCGCATCGTTTGCTACCGAAGATATCTCCTGTGTGACAAATCGAATGCATACGAATGATGGCATCTTCTCCATTCGCGAAGTCTCCATATGCAAGTACACTGGATTGTTGCAGTTCAGCTAAATTCGATGAAGAGAGCTTCTCAATGATGCGATTCACATCACTTGTCACTTCGTCACAGTTCAACCAGCTATACCACTGGAACACAACAGTTTCCCCGTAAAGATTTACAGGTAAACGAATCGGACCGACTAAGTAAATCGCCCCATCCTCTTTATGAATCAATTGAATTTTATCTTGTAATGCGGCAACCACTTTTGAGTCTAATTTTTCTTGTATCATGATGTCCACTCCTGCTCAAGTTCTGAATTTTGAATGAGTTTTTCATCATTCTATCACGGAGGATAAAAATCCGTGAGTAAAAGAACTCGGGAACTTTCAAGTAGTGGCGGGCTTCGAAGGCTGTTAGATGGTACATAAACTATAGACAAATTGAAAAAACTGCAAATCCAATAGCGATTTGCAGTCTCTTATTGAATATCGAAAGCCATCACGTAAGTCGCCTCATTCCTCCTCTACTACAATCTTCGAAGCTATCTGTTTTTCCCGATCACGAATCTCCGCAACTACCCTATCACCAATTTCTAACGATTCTGCAGATGCTGAGTTGGCCCCTACCTTTTCAATAATCGTGGCGTCATCGATGATTACTTCATAGACCGGATACTCTGCTTCAGGGTCATCGCCATAAACTGCGATATGAACTGAACTCTCATCCACTCTATAGACCTTCCCCTTAATCTCAGAAGGAAAATCGCCAGTACATGCTGTCAACGACAATGCGAAAATGAGTACTAACAGAAATCTCTTCACCCTAAACAAATCCCCTTAATTTCTAACATGTCATTTCTCCCTTAATGAACTATCCATGCAATTGGAAAATAGCCATTTATTTCTAACTATATCAAACGATTCAGAAAATACTAGCTTTAATTTACAAAATAAACCATAGCAAACAACTCTACTTTTTAGGACGAAATTCCTCTTAATTTGAGATAGTTTCCCCCTACAATAGTTGGTATACTTTACCTACTAAGGAAACTATCCTGAAATGAGTGAACTCTTATGAAACTCCCATTAAAATTTTTGATTATACTCGTCACAACAGTCAGCTTATTTGTCACACTAGCTGTTGTATTTGCTACAGAATACTATGTAAACAGACAGACTCTAACTGAATCTACCCTTGAACTGAACTACTCCAATGCACAAAAATTGAGTACTTTAACAAATGATACCTTTATCTTGATGCGTGAGAGTTTACAAGCAAACCACGCAAATGTTCTGGAGAACTGGGACGACCCAGAAGAGTTAACGTCTATTCTCAAAACTATCCAAGAATCAAACTTTAACTTTAATTCCGTTACCATCATCAATGACAATGGGACCGGCCGCGCCAACTATCCCGATATAGGGCTTGTGGGTATCTATATCAATACAGAAGGCGTGAAACGTGGGATTGAGGTTAAGCAAGATTTCATTTCCAACCCTTACATAGGTACGAATAGCAAACTCATGCTCATCATCTCTACAGCGCTCTATCAAGACGGAGAGTATTACGGTATGCTGAACGGACTCGTTTGGTTAGAAGAACAGAACTTCTTAACTCGTCTACTGGAACAAACTTATGGAGATGATTCCACTTTAGCGACTGTTTATGATAACGAAGGACACTATATTTATCACCCACGGAAGGAATGGATAGGCTCGAAAGTTTTTGAAAATCAAGCAACCAGCGATTTAGCTCAAGATCAAGCAGGAAAAAGTATTATTGAAGATCGAACAGGTGCCGTGTTTTATGCGGGATATGACAAAATAGAAGAAAGTGATTGGGGTATTATTTCTATGACACCTGAAGAAATTGCTTTAGCGCCTGCAGAACTCTCTGCAAAAAGAGCAATCGTGATTAGTCTACCGTTTATTCTTGCGGCTTTCTTAGTTTTACTAGGGCTCATCCTGTTCATCACGAGACCTTTAAATCGCTTGTCACAGGTCGATTATTCTAAGCCGATTCATGAAGTCATTCAAGAGACGCAAACTATCCCTTCACCTTATCGAGAATCTGCCGCAATCAAACAGATGATCCTTTCCTTTGCACAAAATCAACAACAGCTGTTAGGAGAATTAGAATCTTTAG
Source organism: Chryseomicrobium imtechense (assembly GCF_041475995.1). Taxonomy (NCBI): domain Bacteria; kingdom Bacillati; phylum Bacillota; class Bacilli; order Caryophanales; family Caryophanaceae; genus Chryseomicrobium; species Chryseomicrobium imtechense. The sequence goes on from NZ_JBGOBM010000006.1 coordinate 201,176, forward strand.
CAATTACCGACCCGCTGACAGGTCTTGTAAACAGACGTCGATATGCACACATGCTTGAACTTATTCACGAAAACCAAGAACCGTTTGGCTTAGTCATCCTTGATATCGACCATTTCAAATCCATCAATGACTCGTACGGGCATTTAATTGGAGACCAAGTCCTAATCAAACTTGGCGAGCTGATGAAATCCTCTATGCCAGCGACCAGTCTACCTGTACGTCTGGGCGGAGAAGAATTTGCATTTGTTATACAAGGCACGACTGAAGACGAAGTAGTAGCATTTGCAGAGAGATTCAGACAAGAGGTCGAACACACTAGTTTTCCTGCTCCACAAACGATTACCGTATCTATTGGTGTCGGGTATTTCGATTGTACGCAATGCGACCTTGAAACGTTTTTTAGTGATGTAGATACACAACTCTATAAAGCCAAAGCAAACGGACGAAATCGCATTGAACGTGTTTCCTTTATAAATGGCATAAAAGAGTTTTCCTAACAAAAAACCTATGTCCACACCGGGCATAGGTTTTAAAAGTCTTTATAGATGAAGAATGTATTTTTCCCAGAAAGTTTAGCCGTATACAATGCATGATCTGCTTTCTTAAGAACTGCATCTAGGTCTATCTCTTCATCAGCTTCAAATAGTACAACCCCAATACTTGCAGATATTCGATATCCATCTTCCCATTTCTCCATCGCTTGTACTAACTGTGTTGCGCAGTGAGATACCTCTTCTTCCGTACTTGGATACGCAAAGTGAATGATAAATTCATCTCCACCTAACCGTACTGCACAACTTTCCTTATTTCCACGAGTGGCTTCTATCAAGCGTTTTGCAACTTCTTTTAGTACCTCGTCGCCTGCATCATGTCCCAAGGTATCATTGACCTTCTTGAATCCGTCCAAGTCAAGGTAGAACAGACTTCCACCGTTGTTTGCCGTTTCTTTAAAACGATCTGATAAATAGCGGCGATTGTATAAATCCGTGAGTGGATCCCGAAACGCACATCGTTCCAATTCCAAATAATACGAGAACATCCGAACGATGCGTTGGAGCAATTTGATACTTTTCTCATCGTATTCACTTGCCTTACTATCTGCTACGCACAGCGTCCCGAATCGCTCTCCGTTCATATGTGTGATGGGCAATCCCATGTACGATTGTATGTTCACACCTTGTAAAATGGTCTTTACTCGCTCTGAATCCGTATCATGTTCAACATCCGCATATAGTAATGGTTCGTTCTTTGCAAAATCGATACGATTGCAAACAGAGTTCGGCAATTTCACAACCATTCCTTCTGAAATCATAATCTCCGAATGTTCATCAGAAACTTTTAGAATCACTTGTTGTGTATCGGTAAATGAAGTGAGATAGATGAGTTTGTCAGGTAGGATTTCCTTCGCAAGATCTAAAACATCTGTTGCAAGCTCATCAAAATTCCGGTACATTTGCACTTCTTGTGTAGGTGTCACGAGTAATCCCTCCCGTCCTCATCTTTTTCTTTAATTACCTTCTAGTATACCCCATTTTCTCCAAACTCTGAAATGATGTAATAAAATCGATTATTCCTATATATTTATTGATAAACGATAAATTATAAGATATTCTTAATTCAATTCATTGTTAGAGAGGAGCAAGCTTTGTGAAAAAAGGTACCACTGTTTTGTTAAAAATTGCGCTGGTAGTGATCGCGTTACCTGTCGCGGGCCTATGTCTGTACGCTCTGCCTTTATTAGCTATGGAAGCCTTTACTTATATGAACGGGGAGAACATTTTGCCTTTCATTATGTTAGGATTAGTAACAGCTGCTCTACTTTCTGCTATTCCTTATTACATCGCATTATTTCAAGCTTATAAATTATTACGTTTAATTGAAACCAATGGCGCATTTTCAGCCGCATCTGTCGGAGCCTTAAAAAAGATTAAACGTTCCGGTCTATGGATTAGTTTCTTGTATACGCTTGCGTTACCTCTCATTTTTGTTGTTGCGCAGTGGGACGACGCACCTGGTTTAGTTCTAATCGGAATGGTAATTGTTGGAGCTTCACTAGTCGTTTCAGTATTTGCAGCTGTTTTAGAAGCGCTGCTGCAAGAAGCGATTACGTATAAAACTGAAAACGAATTGACGATCTGAGGTGAGAACATGCCCATTCAAATTCATATTGATGTCCAGTTAGCAAAACGTAAGATGAGTGTGACACAACTCACGGAAAAGGTCGGCATCACCATGGCAAATCTGTCTGTCTTGAAGAACGGGAAAGCAAAAGCCGTACGCTTCTCGACACTAGAAGCCATTTGCAAGGCACTGGATTGTCAGCCGGGTGATATTTTGGAGTATGTACCAGAGGAGGAAGAATATGATTCGACCGTTGTTTGATTACAATTGGCAAGTGCGTGCGGATTGGATGAAGTGGTGTGAAGAGTTACCGTATGAGGAACTTGTGAAACCACGTTTTGGTGGTATGAAATCCATCCTTCATAATTTGTATCATGTCGTGTATTGCGAACATATCTGGGTCAGCCAGCTTCTTGGTATAGATGTGAACATCCAACCCATCGAGAAGATCCGAACGCTAGCTGATATTCGTGCTTTTGAGGCGATGACACGTGAACGGACGCTCCAATGGTTTGAAAAAGAGACTGTCTTAAATGATGCGGTTCTGGATTTGCGTGGACGGCAGTTTTCTCATATCAAGGTGATGATGCACATCGCAACACATGAAGTACACCATATCGGTCAGCTATCTGTTTGGTCTCGTGAACTCGGGCTCGCACCCGTTAACTGTGACTTGTTACCACGGGACGTGGAGTTTTTAAATATAGAAAAGTGACATTCCGATTTGTCTGGAATGTCACTTTTTTGGTTAGTTGAATAACGAATTATACATCGCAAAGCTCATAATAAGGAATAGTACAGCGAGCACGATGCCGCCCAGTATCTTTCCACTACGATTTGGTCGATTTTCAGGTTGTTTATCCATAGGTCAACCCCCACTCTTCAGTATCTGATATAAGTATACACTGATGTATGGTGTGAGGTAAAACCAGAACTGGTAGACTCAGCTGCTGTTCGTGGCGATTTTATGGCGGCAATTCAGGACTAATCACCTCTCCCAGCAGTAAATCCCGAAAGTACAGCACCATTTCAGGAAAGTGCATCATAATACGTTCAAAGTACAGCAGAACCTCCTCATCCCAGCAGCAAATCACAAAAGTACATCACCATTTTGGAAAAGTGCATCACAATACGTTCAAAGTACAGCAGAACCTCCTCATCCCAGCAGCAAATCACAAAAGTACATCAGTATTTCGGAAAAGTGCATCATAATACGTTCAAAGTACAGCAGAACCTTCTCATCCCAGCAGCAAATCACAAAAGTACATCAGTATTTCGGAAAAGTGCATCACAATACGTTCAAAGTACAGCAGAACCTTCTCATCCCAGCAGCAAATCACAAAAGTACAGCACCATTTCAGGAAAGTGCATCATAATACGTTCAAAGTACAGCAGAACCTCCTCATCCCAGCAGCAAAT
>NZ_JBGOBM010000007.1:0-120179 GCF_041475995.1 Chryseomicrobium imtechense
CCTCCCAAATTTCATTTGTGGGAGGAGTATCTCATGAATTTTCTTCTATTAGAATGTGTGCACTATTTGACGCTTACTTTTATACTAGATTTAACTACCTGTTTGATGAAACACTACCATAATGATTAAGACCACCGGTAACTAAAGAGATTAAACTTGTCTCTCAGATATAAAATATCTTCAACTATTAATTTTATACTCATTTTTTCGATTAATTTTCATATTTTTTCTAATATATATGTGTGTGTGCTTAGAGAGTTTTAGTCGTAAAAATGCATTTACTTCTATAGCTTTTTTTTGTTATATTTAAAAGATTGTCATTATCCAATTGATTCTTAAATAATGACAATCTTAAAATTAAGTTACCTTCTATAACAAGATTGTCTAATTATACTTAGATTAAAGGAGTTTTCACTCTAAGAATTTGACGACATTATAGTTTCCTATGCTTTCTGCTAAGCTTAGTGGTGAAACACCATGTTTGTTTTGTTTATTCTTATCCGCTCCATGTTCTAGCAAAAGTTTGATTATTTCTCCTTTACCCTTTGAATAAAATACGGCGTCTGATAATGGTGTGTTTCCATTTACATCTTCTATCTCAATCTCAGCATGGTTGTCTAATAATAACTTAACAAGTTCATAAGAATTGGCTTGCACGGCAAAGTGCAAGGCTGATATTTCCGCTATATAATCCTGTCTATTAACATCAGCACCATGTTCAAGAAGTAGTTTTACAATTTCCTTATCTCCTTCGATTATCGCTTCCATTAAAGCTGTTCGACCATCTTCATCTTGGTCATTTACATTATACCCCGAATTTAGCACTTGATTTAATAAAGATACATCTTTGTGTAAAATAGCTTTAAATAATTCGTTCATTTTTTATTTCCTCCTCTTCTTCTCAAATCTGTGACTTCTATTTGACTTGGGATCTTCAATTTGATAGAAAAATAAAATTATTCTTTAAATCATTTAGAAATAATCTCTTATAATCATATTAAAGTGATTTTTCATCAATTAAAGTATAATGCTGAATGTATAAAGTGAAAAACCTTGAAAGGCGTTTAACTTTTCAAGGTAGATAAGTATTTCCACTTAAAAATCAAAATCTGAAAAATCGTAGTCAAGAGTTTCTTCTTTAAATTCATATTCCTTATTGCCGATTACTTTTTCTGAAATTTCTTTTTGAATTGATCTTATTTGATCTTCTTCTACTTCGTATTTCTCAAATAGCATCACTAATGCATCAAAATAAAATTTTAAGTAAGGAATTTCTTGACTAGCAGTACTTGTGATTTCTTTAAATGGTAACCAAAGCTCCCAATTGATTATTTCATTCTTACGATTGAAATATGGTCCTTTTACTTCAACTTTATTGGTAGTACTATTGGTTGTTACCATAAGATTGATGTATTTAAACTCCTGTTCTTTTGATGTTAGCTTCAGCTCCGAAATGATTTTTTTATTTAAGGCACTTCTAATTTCCAAATCAATTTTATGACTAATTGAAAAGCTACAGTTTATTTCTGAATATAAACTACTTGATAGAAATTCCATCCAACTGTAAAGCCTCCGATCTTTTTACACCCAAATTATTTTAGGGAATAATTTTTACCAACTAAATTATATTGTTTTATTCATGATGTAAAGAACCTTAAACGGCGCTTAACCGTTCAAGATTTTCACATATGTTTACTTAAGAATCAAAATCCGAAGGCTTATAATTGAACTTAATATCTATATATTTATATTCGCTATTACCGATCACCTTTTGTTCGATTTCTTTCTGAATAGATCTCAGGCGCTCCTCAGAAATACCATATCTCTCTAACAAAATTACTAATGCATCAAAGTAGAATTTTATATAGGGAGCTTCTTGACTAGGTGCAGATGTGATTTCCTCATATGGCAACCATAGATTCCAAGTAATGACCTTTTCCCTTCTATCAAATTCAGGTCCTTTCACCTCAACAGCGTGAGTACTAGAATTTGTTGTAACCATCAGATTGATGTACTCAAATCCTTCTTCTTTTGAAGGGAGATTCAATTCCGATTTAACTTGTTCATTTAAAGCATTTCGTATTTCTAGATTAACTTTATAACTAATTGAAAACCTGCAGTTTACCTCTGAAAAAAAACTCATTGATGTGAACTCCATATAAGATTTTACCCTCCTACTTTATTATTATCACATGTATTGATATTCAGGGAGAATTTCTTATTTTCATCTCAGAATTCTTGAATAAAACCGGTTTCATGTGCTTTAGTCCTTTTAATACTTGAAAAAAGACTGCATACGAACTCAGGAAATATTGAGTTTGTCTGCAGTCTGTGAAGAGCAGCTCTAGGGCTGCTCTTTTTTATATGCAAGTAATTAGTCTTGCTCAGCAAGTCGTTCTACAAAGGATGCTAATGTGCGCACCATTGCACCTGTTCCACCTTTAGGCCCTAAATCATGCTCAGAAGGTGACCCAGACGTTCCTGCGATGTCTAGATGAATCCAAGGTGTGTCTTCTGCAAATTCCCCTACAAAGCCTCCACCGAAGATCATATGACCATCACGACCTGGTGAGTTATTCAAATCCGCGACATCTGATTTACGAATACGTTTTTTATCGTTTTCTGTTAGCGGTAATCGCCACACAAATTCACCTGTCTCGATAGACGCTTCCATAAACTCTTCGAACAAGGCCTCATCGTTCGTAAGGGCTCCTGTCTTATCCATTCCAAGCGCTACAATAACTCCGCCAGTAAGTGTTGCTACGTCTACAATTGCCGTTGCTCCTTGTTGTTTCGCGTACGTTACAGCGTCCGCTAAAACAAGGCGCCCTTCTGCATCTGTATTTAAGATTTCAATTGTCTTGCCGCTCATAGAAGTAATAACGTCATCTGGCTTGAAGGCATTACCTGATACCATGTTATCCGTAGATGCAATAACTGCGATTACGTTCTTGTTTGGTTTGGTTTCACCGATAATGCGCATTGCTCCAAGTACTGCTGCTGCTCCGCCCATATCGCCTTTCATACCGACAATACCATCTTTCGGTTTAAGTGAATAACCACCCGTATCGAATGTGATTCCTTTTCCGACTAATGCAATTGGGTCTTCCCAGTTCTCTGTCACTTGATGTTTCAAGACAATGAGACGTGGTTCTTCTTGAGACCCTTGATTGACTGCGAGAAGTGCACCCATTCCTAATTCTTCAATTTCGGATTTCCCTAGAATGTGTGTCTCAAATCCAAACTCTTCTCCCAGTTCACGTGCATACTCTCCTAATTCAGTTGCTGTGAGGATGTTACCTGGCATATTCACAAGTGTGCGGGCTTCATTCACAGCTTCTGAGTAGACAAGACCCACTTCAAAATAGGATACGATTTCTTGTTCGTCCGCTTGGCTTAAAAGCTCTACTGCAGCTAAATCAAAATCTGTATCATGCACGGTCGTTTTGTAGTCGACGACTTGATATGTCCCAAGACCAAGCCCTTCTCCTGCTAGAAATGCAACATCATATTCTGAGATTTCTTCGTTAACAAAAGATGGAAGTAAAACCGAAACTTCTGAGTATCCCTTTTTCACTAATGTTTTCCCGATACGACCAAACGATTGACGAAGACTTTCTTCCGTCAATTTTTTACGATTGCCAATTCCAACGAAGATAATGCGCTTCACAGATGAATCTGTCGTCACGTGAAACGTCGTCAATTCCTTTTCTTTTGTAGAAAGATCTTTTGATTTGATTAATTCTGTAATTTGAGCCCCAAACGTTGAAGTGAAAGCATCCCAACCTTCAACTTGCTCCGTATGCGTGCTCAATCCTACGATTAACGTTTCGTATTGAATTTCACCTAAATTTACTTCATTTGTTAAAATAATCACAAACCATTCCTCCTTTGTGTATTCCGTTTCTATTATACCGATTCTATTTGGCTGTCGCCAATTTTCTTGTGCTATACTACAAGTAGAAACGGTCGAAGGAGCGATAAATCATGGAACTTTTTCAAAACATCCCATTATGGACAGCCCTCTTTGCGATTTTTTTCGCTCAGTTTGTAAAAATTCCGATTCATTTTTTGGTATCTAAAAAAGTCGATTTTGCCTTATTTACTTCGACTGGAGGAATGCCGAGCTCTCACTCCGCCGCTGTAACAGCACTAACAACAGCTGTTGCTTTTGAAGAAGGCTTGGATTCAACGATGTTCGGCATCTCAGCAATTTTTGCAGTCATCGTAATGTTTGATGCAACGGGCGTTCGCTTCCATGCTGGTCAACAAGCCATCATCATTAATCAACTACGCGCTGATTTGCATCATTTCTTGGAACAAACGAAAGATTGGCAGAAGAAAAAAGAAGAAGAAAAAATTGAGGAGTTGAAGACACTTCTCGGGCATAAGCCTATTGAAGTGTTTATGGGGGCACTAACCGGTGTCGCTATCTCTGTTATTCTTTATACATTACTTTTGTAAACGAATCTTCTAAATTCTTATTCAAATCTAGATACCTATTTACACTTTTTTAAGAGTGCAGGGGTTGACTCCAGTGGGATTAAAGTCGGAACGCGAGACCCCACAGGAGCGTAGGGACGAGGAGGCTCGCGCCGCGCCCACGGAAAGCGGCCCCGTAACGGAATAAATTATAAAAAAAATCAGTATTTTCTCCTGTGATTACCAAGAGAAGATACTGATTTTCTTTGTGTAAATACTATTTTTAAAACATCTGATAGCCATTTTTACGCAAGTAACGACTCACTAAGCCTGCAATAATCGCCCCAACCAATCCCCCACCTAAAATCACATAATCCGCTACATGCAGATTTGAGATTTTAGTGATAAGTGCTGGAAATGCTGTACCTGGTGCCGTTATATAATCAAAGAAGCCTACATCGTCTATGATCAAAATTACAACAATCGGGTACACGATTGCCATAAACCACGTCATGCGCAAAAGCATATTTAGTAAGAAGCCAATTCCGAAAAACATAACAATAAAAAGCATCGCTGAAATAATCAGCTGCGGCAATGAAAAGTCCATAATTTGTCCCTCCGTGTCATCTTGTTTAAGTGTACTCGAAGAGACAGGGCTTTTCAATGAACCTTGCTTTCATTCACGTGATTGTCAAAACTTGATTACTTTTTTCCAGACCCTTGGCATACTGTGCATGTCTCTGATCCACCAAGTCGAAGTTGGAAATAACCATTCCCTTTGCAATATGGGCAGTGTGTTGGATTTGCTGGTTTTTTAAATTGTGTCATATGAAAAACTCCCTTGTTTTAAGTTTTAATTTTCTGATAATATATCATATATGCAAAAACGTGTAAAGAGATTCAAGAGAGTTTTTTGACTATTCAATTTAAATGTAGCGAAAATGTGTCATTCGTGGTGATCGGAAGCCGTAAAAAGCTTATAACTGCTATAGCCGAAAATAGGTCCTGGATCTAATCCCTCGCGCGTCTCAAATCCTGCGTCTTGGTTGACCTTCAAAAAAAGTTTTATCATGGATGTAGTGCGTTCATCTTCAAGTAATTGTGCAGGGGACATCCATCGTGCTTCGTATAACTCTTCAAGCTGTGGATCTGGTAATTGGTGATCATCTTTTGGCTTTAAGAAGAAGATTGCCATATTGTCGCTGATTTTTTCACGGATGACCCCACTACGGAATCCAACCAACTGAATGACTCTCGCATCGATTCCGGTCTCTTCTTTGATTTCTCGTAAAACAGCGCGATCGACTGTCTCATTTCCTTCAACAAACCCTGCAGGCAATGACCATTTGCCATTTAACCCCCCGTAGCGTTTTTGCACGACGAGCCATTCCCCTCTCGAGTTTACAACTATTCCCGCAACGCCTAACCAGACATTGCCTCTCTCTTTACGTGACATCTTATTCCCCTCCTTGCTTTTTAGTATACCTGAAAAGAACAAATACCGAAGGTCCTTTTCGTGTAGGTTCCTTTGGCATTGCGCGTTCCCATACTGGCACGCTCTTTGCACGCGTTTTTTTCGTCTCACTCAACTGGAAGACGGCATCCCAATCAGGAAACTCTTCACGGACCTTGTCTGCTACGCTTCTTCGACTTTTAGAGTTGATGAAGTACTTTACGAAGTTTCTTCCTAACCCATCAATATCGAATTTATCTTGAACAAAGTCTTTGTGCATTTCATATATCCAGCACTCCTTTGTGTCTCCATCTTCTAAGTGATATTTATGTTGCCTAGAGACCTGTATCAACCCATTTAAATGACGAATAACCTTCTCGTGGTCCGATGCAGTGACAGTGCTACGAAGCAGTTCACTTACCATCTTTACCGTATTCATGTATTTGATACGTGATACTGGATTGTTAGGAGGTCGCTTAGCTATGAGTCTAATGATAGATTCAATACTCTTTGCCACATGTACTTCCATACCACGGTTTCTACAGTCCTCCAGACTGAACCATGAGAAATATAAATCCTTACTCACAATCGTTGAAGCTACTTCTGCATGTTCTTTCTCGATTTCTTCTAGTATGTCTTGATCTGGTGTTTTCATAAAGAGTCTTCTTATGTATTTCGCAACTGAAAAGTAAGCCAAAAAGCTACTCAAATTGTTTGCCACTCTGTGCACGCGAGCTGTAATTGATTTTATGTGTTAATAGGCTTGACATGGAGCCTCTGTGAGCATGAATCTCTCGTGAAAGGCTTGCCACATAGTTTCACGCCTTATACTACGCTATCATGCTCACTTCTCCAAATAAAGCCCACTTGTACGTTTCAAGGATACAGTGAATTTTTAGTGGCTTACTTAATGATTGCGAAAGTGGTTTACTTTTCAATTGCGAAATACAGGCGCTCCAGGACCCGGTCAACATCACGCTCTCCGTGATACTCAGCACGATCCGTCACATGGAGTCCCAGGTGAAGAGGCTCGACGCAGAGATCGAAAGGCTGATGAAGGGCATCCCCCAGACACTGACATCGGTAAAAGGCATAGGCCCCGTCTATGCGGCCGGGCTGATCGCTGAGATTGGCGACATCCGGCGTTTCAAGGACCATCACGCGCTTGCGAAATACGCAGGTCTTGTGTGGAACCAGAACCAGTCAGGTGAGTATGAGGCGGAGAACACGAGCCGGATGCGCACTGGGAACAAGTACCTCAGGTACTATCTTGTCCAGGCAGCCGAGTCTGTCCGTCGCTACGATAGCGAATATCGTGATTTCTATCAGAAGAAACACGCAGAAGTACCGAAACACAAACACAAACGTGCTCTCGTCTTGACCGCAAGAAAACTGGTACGGCTCGTGCACTCGCTACTGCGCACGAACCAGATGTACACACCACCTGAGAGGAGAGGTTGATCGAAGACCTCCAATCTTTAGCCCTTAAAAAAACTTCCATTTTTTTCTTTTTAAAACGAAAAAATGAGAGGTCTATTTGTCATGCCTGAAAAGAGCTGGATTTTGAAAAGCGCATTAAAGAATTTCCAATTCACTCATTTTTTACGGTTGACATATTACCACTGGGCTTGTTGAAAATCAGCATTTATTTAATACATATCTTGTAAACGCACACTCCAAAGAAAATTAAAATTGAAGACTTCGTTTGTAGACACTTTCTATAAGTATACGATTGGTTGTAGCAATAGAGGAATACCAATACTAATTACACCCTCGCTTACCTTCTACTTTTAAAATAAAGTGAGTGCATAAAAAAAGAGTAGCCGAAGCTCCTCTTGTCTAGAATGTTATGGCATCAAATGCTGAAACTACTTTGATGTCACTTTTATTATGAATATTTAACAAAGTCATAGATTCTAATAAGCCTTCTTAAATCAGTGTTTGTTTTATAATTCTTTTCTTTTAAAGCTGTTTTTAGATAGCCTCCTAAATCTTCAATACTGTTTTTTGTGTAGTTTACCAATGCTAAATTTATATTTTTTTCATTACCATTTAAGGCTTCTTCAAATGTTTTATCATGAGATAAACGTGATTTTTTCAGCCAAAGTGAATGTGATAAGATTTTTTGTATTGAGTTAAAACGTAAACAATTATTTTTTACTGCTTCTGGTAATTCATCAAAATTAAATTGAGAAGTATATTTTCTAGTAGGTAAGAAACCTCCACTCTTGCTCAAAGCATACGGGAGTGTTTCAGCTACTAATAAATCATTATGAAAATTTCCATTATCTATTTCATCAGTTGAAACTATTCTATATCCATTTTTTGCTCGTTCCATCATTCCAAAACCATAAACAAATTCAATTTTTTTTAATTCTTCAGCAGTCATATTATCAGAGGGTAAAGATAACATCATTCTTTGGTCGGGGTCGTTTGTAAGTAGTAAATTATACATATCTTCTTTTACATGTCGCAGCATTTTAATCGGATATTTTGATTTATTTTGTGCTAATTCATCGTATAAAAAAGAATAATTACCTAAAACTATTTGCCTGATGGTTAAAGACTTTCCAGAATCAAAAGTAATAGTATACTTTGACTCTCTATAGAATTCTTCATCTGGATCCCATACCACATAAAATAATCTATTAGCTATTTCTTTTAATTGTTCAGTATTTAAACAAATTTGAATATCATTTAAAATGCTACGTATATCTTCATCTCCAATAGAATAACCTATAAAAAATATAGGGTGTTCTAAGAAAATAGTTAAAAGTTTTGCAGAAATATATTTGTGCTTTTCTTCAATTTTCAAATAGTCAGCTGTACTAATTAAGATAGATTCAGGGAAGGTACTACTACCATGAATCTTGTATATTTCCCCCACATCATATTTTGAGTGAAATAAAATTTCCTCTTGAGAAGTATAAGTTTCATAACCGAATATTCGTTCGAGAAGATTGTCATAATTAGTAGTAATTAAACCAGAAATGGAGTGTGTCGATAATTTATTTAGAGACTCTAATTCTTGTTCTATACCAGGTAGGTATTCACTGAAACTATTTATGTACTCAGAAATCTCGATTTTTATAGGTGGTACATGTTGATGAAGGATTAAGTCCTCATATTTATTCCTATTATCTTTGAATTTGTCGCTTGTATACCAAGTTTTGTCCAAATCATCTGAGATAATATCACACAAGTAAGTCATGTACTTATTGTAATTTGAGTCTTTATTATATTTTTTTGAAGCCTCATTCTCTGCCCTGATGAATCCATATTTATCATCATATGTAATTGTGGCTATATGTCTAAGTAAGTCTTCCCAAGTAGGAATATTTAAATACCTTCTTGAAAAACCAGATCCAATAAAAAGGAACGGGAGAGCATCAGCTTTATTTAGTAGTGGTTTCAAGAATTCACGCCTATGCAGAAAGCTACCCTAAACCCCTCAAAAACACATGAAATTCACAGAAATGCCCCCCGCATATGCAGCCGCAACCTAATAGAAGATATTTTCTTCCCTATAGACCGTCATCCTCCCCAAAAGAACTCCCTATTCAACCCCACACCTCAACACGTTATCATCAACCCAGGAGGAATTCTCATAAACTTAAGCAATCTGAAAAAACAGGTGCCGGCGAAGCTTTATAACCGCGGGCTTGATTATTTTGAGCGGGAGTTTGTGGAACATCTTACAGAATCAGCGGCAGGGTTGATTGAAGAGCTGCAGTTCATGTATCCGAAACGGAGAGCGCTGTTGGATGAGTTGGGGAAGATAAATTAGAAAGGAGCAGCGCCAGTAACTTCCCTGGCACTGCTCCTTATTATTCCTTTTACTCAATCCGGACTAAATAAATTATTTACCTTATTTTTGCGACTGGTTCAGCAGCTGATCCAGGCGGTGGAGATGGAATGTATAGTCAAAAAGAGCGGATGCTACAATCATTAATCGAATGTTTTTCTCCTGGTTTTCTTTAGACAGGGAAAGCACTGAATCATAAAATTCGTTTCTTCGGTTTAACATATCTGCGTCTGAATGCTGAAATTCTTTGATCTTGCCTTGATATTTCAAAAATAGATACTCGTGATATTTAATCAATTCTTCCAGGTACTGATCAAATAACTGATTGACGCTTTTTTCAGACTTACTCTGAAAGTAGTGGTCATCAATTTTTTCGAGAAGCTGATTCCCTTCTTCTAATGTCTTCAGCATCTGCCTGAAAACAATCATTTCCCTGTCATTCAATTGCTTTGTTCGTGATTTTCCGAACTTGATTCTTTCCTCATCAAACAATTTGAATTGCTCCACTAAGTTTTCAAGTTCTTTCTTAAAGTTACGGGAAAGATCCTGATAGGAACCTTCTGTCAGCTCATTTGAAATTGCAGTCCTTAATAATAATGACATTTGCTGAAAAGCTGAGTGGATGTTAGTTGAAAAGCTCTTTTTATATTTCGGTGGAAAAACAACGAGATTAACTAATATAGCAGAAATCGTTCCTATTAAAATAACCGAAAATCTTTCCAGGGCAAAGTACAAATCCTCACCTGCACCGGAAGTCATGATCGCAGCTACCGTTACAAGAGTTAGCGGAATTGTGCTATCCATTTTTAATTTCAAGCTTAATGAAATCATGATCATGATAACTAAACCGATGGTGATAGGATTTTCGCCTAAAAAATAGATGAAAAACAACGAGATGGATGCACCCAGCGTATTTGTGATCAATTGATCAGGCAAGTGCTTCCAAGTCCGGTATAGCGATGGCTGTACAGCTAAAATAGCTGCAACAGCTGCAAACGCAATGTTGTCCAATCCGAAAAATCCACATATGTATATGGCAATTATAACTGCTACGCCAGTTTTAAAAATGCGAGGACCAAAAGTGATATCCATTTCTCCCTTCAGATAATAAAGAACTGGAGAAATGCATTTCCAGTCTCCAGGATCGTTTACTCTCACCAGATTTCATTAGATAAATATTATCCAGTGAATATAATGATGTCTAATTAAACTTTAAATTGCGATAGACATTATGTCAAAAGTGAATCGGTTTTATTCGAATCCTCCCTCTGTCACACGCACTTTCATTTCTTTAAATTAAATGCATGGTGAATCCATTATCATTTGAATGTAAAAAGGGACAGCCCCTGAAAGTCATTTTCACGACCTTTTGGGACAGCCCCTATCTATAACTCTGCCGTTTAATTTCTCAAAATAATATAAACGACATAAACGATATAAATGACGGCTAAAACCGAACCTTCGATCCTTGAAATCTTGTACTTGGTTCTCGCAAGGATCATCACAAGGACTGTCACACCGATCATCAGCCATACATCCGAAAATATCTTCGAATCGACAGTTAAAGGACTGATGGCTGCTGAGGTTCCTAAGATGAAGAAAATGTTGAAGATATTACTGCCGATGATATTCCCCAGAGCAATGTCCACCTGCTTCTTCAAAGCTGCGGTTACAGAGGTGACGAGCTCAGGAAGCGAAGTACCTACGGCAACTATCGTTAAGCCGACCAAAGTCTCGCTCATACCGAGTGCAAGAGCGATCTCGATACTGTTGTCGACGACGAGGGTGCCGCCGAACACGATGCCGGCAAGTCCGCCGATTGTTAAGAGCGAGTTTTTCAACTTGGATATGTTCGCCGAGTCAACGGGATTTTCTTCTGTGTTCAGGCGATCTTTCCTTGCCACTTCGAAGATATAGTAAAGGAAAACCGCGAAGAATAGCAGCAGCATAATGCCTTCTGTTCTTGTGATGAGATTGCTGTCCAACGCCTGAAGTTGAATGTCGCTGATGAGCAGCAGCAAGGCAACGGAGCCCAGTAAGGCGAAGGGAATTTCTTTCCGGATCGTCTCACTCTGGACCAGCAGAGGGAAAACGAGGGCTGTCACCCCTAAGATGAAAGTGATGTTGAAGATGTTACTGCCGACGACGTTCCCGATCGCCACATCACTGTTTCCTTCGAACGCTGCGATAAAACTGACCGACGCTTCCGGCGCGCTTGTACCGAATGCGACAATCGTCAAGCCGATCAATAAAGGCGACACCCTCAAGCTTTGCGCTATTTTTGAAGCGCCTTCCACAAAATAATCAGCTCCCTTAACTAAAAGAGCAAATCCTACCAATAATAAAAGATAAGTCAATTGTTGCTCACTTCCTTCCTATACTAAAGACATTTAATCGACTTTACTCTCTTCTATGCCAATACCCTTCAAACTAGGGTGAAAACCATAAAAAGCCGTCACAATGATTGACGAATACGGCTCCATTATTTTTTATCTGTGGGATTACGGGGCATCAGTCAATTCATCCATTATTGTCCTCCGTTCTTTTAATATATTAATAAAGATAATATTAACCGAACTATTTCAACCTAAAAAATGGCTATTTTTGAACTAATCCTATATAAAGAACCATTTTAACATAATTTTTCTTTTATTATGTAAATTGCATTTCCCGAAATCCCACTAGTTGTTATGCAATCATAGTACAATTGTAAATTTCAAGTATGCGTGAAATTTTAGTAAATAGAGGAATGTTTATACATATTCACGCTATATTATGAGATGAAGATATAGGCGTCGATTATAATTTGCGGAAGGTAAGTATATAAATAGAATTACTTCAAAAAGTTTTAACATTTCTCTGATGTTGTGCTGGACCGCGTAGAATCTAGTAAAGTGTAAAGTGATTTTTAATATGATATACTTATTAACGACGCAAGTTCGATAAGAATATGCGTTCTTTTTGTTTTGTGGCTAAAAAATTTAAATTTAAATTTAAACTTAAAGCTAAGATTTTGATACTCCATATTTACCTCTATATTAAACTCCAGAATGGCAAACCCATTAAGACTCCAGAAACAAAATCAGCAGGGCATTTGAAAAATAAAGGAGACAAATTATGAATTGGTATGAAAAATTAAATCAGTATTTTCCAGTTGAAGAAATGAAGTCAAAAGAGCATATGGATGCTTTATTAAATAAGAAAATCCGGCCGATAAACCTGGCCGGACCTTTTTGATTTACTTCATATCCGAGAATTTATAGTGTATCCCAGATATACCGATGTACGATTCCGGATACATACTGGCACCACAATGCTCACATTCAAACATAGGGGCGACGCTCTGGTCACCACCTTGATCCATGCGGTCCATCTCTCGGACCACATCGTATGGTATAAGTTCGGTCGTCTCACAGAGTAGACAGATATATTTCACTTTAGCTGGTCTCGCCTTAGGCGAACTGGCTTTTTTCTTTTTCTTTCTGACCTTGCTGACTGGTGAGATAGCTGATCACCCTCTCTAAGTAGTTCCTTGTATTATCGCATAGGGCAATCCGAATCGTCAGTAGACCATCCTGTAGACAGACCTCTCCCTTGAACACGAAATGGTTCTCGCACTTTGGGCACACCAAAGGATCTGACTGATTGTTGACCAAGAACTTCTCACGCCAGTTTCGTCTACGGAGCTTCGCTCCCGTCTTCACAAACCATTGTTTGACCTGTTTCTGCCATTTTGTAAGCAGTGCTTTAACTTTCGCCTTCCGTCTTCTTGAATACATGCCGTAATGTCGGATTGTCTTAAACTGCTCATCTGGGATATGTCTGATCAACCTTGTGATAAACTCTTCGGCTGTCACGATTTCCGTCTTCTCAAGACCGTCGGTCTTGTCCTTATATGTGAAAGTGACCATCTCACCATCATATGCCACAACACGATTGAGACCGATCGCTGGTCGTCGCATATAACGACCAATATAGCGCAACTGTTCTTGAATCTTCCCCTTCTGCTTTGGGGCATGGACATAGAAACCGTCTCCATTGTTGTTGTAGGCGGCCTGTAATCTGGATTGGACTTGCTTCTTTTCTTTCGGACTCAGATTCTTACGAATCAATTTTAATACCACTGTCTGCCACTGTTTTCTCAACATCGCAAAAGGCAGGAAATCATAGTTCACATATTCTCCCTTAGAATTGATGCCACCCATCGTGACGAGCATATGGACATGAGGGTTGAAGTTGACCCGAGAACCAAATGTATGGAGCCCCGAAATGATTCCTGGCTCTAGCTTCGCCTTCTTCCAGAAGAATTCTTTGAGGAGTCGGGCAGCCTCATCCATCATCTCTTTGAGCAGGTGCCGGTGTAATAGGAACACATCGCGCAGGCCTTCATCGATTGTGAAGATCACATGGCGATGGTTCACCTGTATCACTTCATTCGCTAAGATCCGGCTCCATTCCTCACTCTCACCAACTGAGCATGTCGTGCAAAATCTTCCTTTGCAGCGATACGCAACCTTCTTCGTATTATTACAGCCTTCACAGACAAACAGTTTGAATCCGTTGACTATCTTTCCGCACCCTTGGAACCTCTTTATCTCTTTTAAGACCACCGGTCTGATTCGTCTTCCGTTCTTGTTCAAAAACTTCTCCCAGTGACGATTGCAATCAAAGAAAATTAGTTTCAGAATATTTGTCTCCATAAATAGAAAATACCATGAACACTGGGTTCATGGCACTAAAAATTATATACTTTCTTATCTTTCAAAAAAACAGCCGCATTTCTGCGACTGTTTGAGAGGTTAGATTATAGTAAGTTAAATTTTCCTTTTTTCATAACAAGTGGTGCTCCACCAATCATGTATAAAGCACGGTTGTCGATGATTTTTTTCATGATGGAAGCTTTTGTACCTGTAATCTTACGGCCCATTACATCTCCAATCGCATCGTGCTCACCCAGTGAACATACAGAACCTTTTAACTGAGGAACGAATGCATGTGTATCTTCGTTCTTCATAAGTGCAATAAGGTTTTGTGCAATTGTTTCTGCCTGTTGCATCGCAATTTGTGCTGTTGGTGGGTATGGACGGTTCACTTCTTCGTTGATCATAAGTGCGCAATCTCCAACGATGAATACGTCTGGGAAGCCAGGTGCACGCATGTCTTTTTCAACTTTGACACGAGCACGCATGTTTTCGATACCAGAAGTTTCGATTAAACGGTTTCCGCGAACACCTGCAGCCCAAACAACTGTACCAGCTTTAACGAAATCAAATGACTCTTCACCCGTTTTGATTTTTACACCTTCAGGAGTTGCTTGCACAACTGGAGTTCCAATTGAGAATTCAATTCCTTTAGACTCTAAGTGACGCACTGCATAGTCCACTAATTCTGGATCAAATCCAGGAAGAACCATTGGCGCAGCCTCTACACAAAGAACGCGTACTTTTTCTTGTGGTACATCAAATTCTTTGCAAAGCTCTGGAACACGGTTTCCTAGCTCACCTAAGAATTCGATTCCTGTGAAACCAGCTCCGCCTACAACGATTGTCAAACGGCTGTCGTCTTTTACTTCGTCTTGAGACCACATAGCGAATTGGTATTCGATGTGCTCACGAATTTGACGCGCTGCTCCAACGTTTGCAATAGAAAGTGCATATTTATCAAGACCTTCGATACCGAATGTCTCGCCTTCAAAGCCAAGTCCAATGACTAAGTAGTCATATGTGTGCTCGCCTTTATCTGTTGTTACTTTGCGTGCATTAACGTCGATGCCTGTTACTGCTGCTTGAACGAATTGTACTCTGTCGCCATTTAGTACGCTTTTGATGTCATAACGTACATCTTCAGGAGATAGCGTTCCAGCTGCCGCCTCGTGTAACCAAGTCGACTCATAGTGATAATCATTTTTGTTAATCAATGTGATATCTGCATCATTTGCATTTAATTTTTTTTGTAAATTTACGGCAGTTGAAAGTCCGCCATAGCCTGCGCCTAGAATGAGAATCTTCGCTCTTTTCATGGTACCGCTACCACCTCTTAGTTATATTTTCACTTATTTGCCCCTTGACGGGTGCAAACACTTACTTTCTATATTAGCCCTTTTAGAATAGAAGTTCAATGAATACTTGTATCGAATGAAACGTTTTCAATTATGCAAAAACTCATAGAAAAATAACATATGCTTAAAAACAAAAAGAAAGCTTCTCCTAATCGAGAAACTTCCTTAAATAGAGTGTAGGGTGATCAGGGGAAGCGTTCCGCGGGCGCGGGCTGAGCCAAGGTCTCAGCTTCCGCTTTTTTATCCCGCTGGAGTCACCCCTGATCACTTTTATGTCTTGTATGTTAACCAAGCCAGTAATACTTAGATTAACAGTTTTCAGGTGTTCCTTGTTTTGTAGCTGTGCGGAATGAAGAGCCACATCCGCAGTTTGCAATAGCATTCGGGTTATCGATGGTGAAGCCGCCACCCATGAGCGATTGCTTATAATCAATCTTCGTTCCTTGTAAAATGCCCGCGTCTTCTTCCGCTACAACGATTTGAATATCGTGTTGGTTATCTTCGCGATCATCTGCTGCTTTTTCGTGTGTGAAACTCATTCCGTAAGAGAGGCCACTGCATCCCCCACCGTTAACGGATACACGTAGAAAAGCACCTTGTTCTTCGTTATGTTCCATCATTTCTTTGATGCGGAATGCTGCTGCTTCTGTAATATCGACTACATGTGTCATCATTCGTTCCCACCTTCCCTTGAATTAAACGAAAAAGACAAGGCCTGCGCCTTGTCTCGGTGTGTTACTTAAAATACTTGTTCAACTTCTACTACACCTGGTACTTCTTCGAGTAGGGCGCGCTCGATACCAGCTTTTAATGTGATTGTTGAACTTGGGCATGTCCCACAAGCACCGAGGAGACGCAATTTCACGATACCGTCTTCAACATCTACTAATTCACAATCTCCACCGTCTCGGAGTAAGAATGGGCGTAATTTATCGAGTACTTCTTGAACTTGTTCATTCATCGTATCAGTCATTTCTTTCGACTCCTTTCACTATCCCTATTATAATTGGATAGAACAAAAAAATCCAATAAAGAAATTGGGGTTGGGGAGAATGAAAGAAATTACGTTAACGGTGTATGGCGCAGATGTCATCTGTGCGAGCTGTGTAAATGCACCTTCGTCAAAAGATACGTATGAATGGTTGGAAGCTGCGATTGCTCGTAAGTTTGATGGGCACAAGATTCAGTTCCGCTATGTAGATATTGAAAAAACGTCGGAGCGAGACGTGGATGCGGAGTACATTGAGCAGATTCAAAACGATGAATTGTTTTACCCACTTGTGACGATCGAAGATGAAGTCATTGGTGAAGGCTACATCCAGTTAAAGCCTGTGTATTCAGCTTTAGAGCAGCATGGGTACGTGACGGCTGAGTAAGTGTGATGGGATGTAATAAGTTTGTGGTGGCTGAGCTTGTTTTATGGGCTCAGTTTTTGTTTTTATGGGGGCTGAGCGGTCGTTCATCGGATGAATGGGGGATTTGTTCTACACTAACCCTGATTTGTTCTACCCAGATCGCAATTTATTCTACCGAAGTCGTTTTATGGAAACTAATTTAGCTTCCCAGGGAAGACTTCATAAAAAAACCAAGAAACGTTGCATACACAACGTCCCTTGGCCTAATCAACCATTATGCTTTTTGTAGTACCAAAGCAGACCGGATTTCATCAGACGCGCGATGCGGCCTGTTACGGACATGTCTGCAAGATATGCGAAACCTTGTTTCTTCCCTAGGGATCCCATAAATCCTTTTAACTTGATATCTGGGAGCTTTGCAGGAAGCGTGTCGCCGTTCCATTTTGCTTTCAAAACGTTCACGATTTGTTCCGCTTGTTCTTCTGCTAGTTGAGCGCTCGGCGCGAATGGTAGTGACGCACAGTCTCCTACAATATACACGTGCTCATCTAGTGGTAGATGATGATGTGGAGATAAGATAACGCGACCCGACGAATCTTTTTCACCCGGTAATGCACGTACTGGCGCAACTGGTTGAATACCGGCTGTCCAAACAACGGCATCGACTGGAATTGTTTCATCGTGGTTGTGCAGCATCTTCTCTTCCACTTTCGTGATGTTCGAGTTGCTGATGACTTCTACATCGTTTTCGTCGAACCATTTCTTTACGTAATTACTTAGACGTTCTGGGAAATCGCGAAGAATACGCGGACTGCGATCAAACAATTTGATGCGTAGATCCGGACGAGACTCACGAAGCTCTGAAGCCAATTCAATTCCACTTAAACCTGCTCCGACGATTCCAACTACTGAATTAGAAGGAAGGTCACCAAGAACGTTGTACGTCTGGCGAGACTTGCCGATTGTTTGAATACTCATCGTGTATTCAGCAGCTCCTGGTACGCCGTGGTATTTGTCTTCACAACCTAGGCCGACGACTAAATCGTCATACTTTACAGCTTCTCCGCCTTCAAGCAACACTTCTTTGTTTTCCGTGTCGATCTCAACAACTTCCCCGTGCTTGATGTTCAGCTTCTCACTAATTGGAAACGATACACGCACCGCGTGATCTGATACCGTTCCTGCTGCTAGTGCATAAAATTCTGTTTTTAAGCTATGAAAAGATGTGCGGTCGATCAATGTGATTTTTACATCGGACGGAAGATTATTCGGAAGCAAGCGCAATAAAATACGCATATTTCCATATCCGCCTCCAAGCAGTACTAATTTTTGCATATGAAAACTCCTCTGCATGCATTGTCAGTTTAAGTATAATGGATTGTGAGACATTTCACAATAAGACGCAGGAATTGACGCGTTTGAAAAAATGCAGTAGCATCAACTTGTAGCGAGGTGATATCGATGAATCCCATGGTGGAGTTTTGTATTAGTAATATTGTAAACGGTGCTCAAGAGGCGTTTGAAACGCTTGAAAAGGACCCCAATTTAGATGTTCTTGAATATGGCTGTACAAGTAATTGTACAATCTGTGCGGACACATTATTTGCAGTAGTTAACGGGGACATCATTCGTGGCGAAACACCTCAGGAACTGATAGACAATATCTATACCTATATAGAAGAAAATCCATTATTTTAAACAACAAATCAGTAGCATCTCTTGACGACTGTCTCGAGGGCTACTGATTTTTTTATGCCAATAAATCGGTCATCTTATCAACAAATTGTGTTATCTTCATACCTTGCTCACGGATAGTTTCCGGACGGTCCACTCCGGAATTGACGTGAATCGTCGCAATTCCGAAATCAACACCTGCTAGTAAATCTGTCTTCATGTTATCACCAATCAGCACCATCTCTTCACGAGCAGCACCCTTCGCCTTCTGAATCAACTCCAGCATAATGGGTGACGGTTTCCCACAAAAGATAGCGTTAGTCTCTGTCGAATATTCGACCAATCGCACAAACGCACCATTTCCCGGAAGAAATCCTTGGTGTGACGGGAAAGCATGATCTGGATTCGTCGCAATGAGCGTAGCACCGGCTCGGACTTCAAGACAAGCTTGAGCGAGTTTATCATATGTGATACCTCGGTCAATTCCCATCACGACAGCATCTGCATTCCGCTCCGTCAACTGCAGACCAGCAGCAGTCAACTCATCGCGAAGTGCGTCCGTACCAATAACATACACACTCGCCTCCGGAAAATCACGTTTGACGAAATGAGCAGCAGCCATTCCCGACGTGTAAATCTGACGCTCGGTTGTTTCGACGCCGAACCCTCTAAGTTTTTCTTTAATCTCAGTTCGTGTCATAGACGCATTATTTGTAATATAAAACGGCTCAATCCCTTTTTGCTGCATCGCACGAATGAACGTGACCGCTTCTGGAATCGGCTCAGCGCCTTTATAGACCGTTCCATCTAGATCAAGACAGACAATTTTATAATTGAACATTCGAGTCCTCCGGTAAAAATGCCGAAACAGGGCCAAGTTCATTCACTAAATACTTTCTGACGTGGTTAGGAAATTCGACGAGTGTCCCGAGCTGTCGATCTAAAACAGCTGTCACTTCTTCTGCATTCACTGCAAAATAGTCGCGCACTACATTTTTACGAAGGGCAACGATTTCTTTCAATCCCTTTTCCATATCAGCAGGTACAACTTTTTCATCTACTAAAATGTCGATGATGTCGTCGTAACTACCTGGGTCGCGCATGATGAAGCCGTCAATCATTGCATTTCCAATATCGAGGACTGATTCGATGGAAGAGCTTGCAATACGCTCCAGAATCAATTGGCTTTCTGGGTAACTAGACCATTGGTGTTTGTTTTGATAGACTGCAACCAACTCTTCAAGGTGAGTGGCAATGAATTCAATCCGTTTCCGGTCGACAAAATACATAAGCAGTTCCTCCTGTTTGAATACGTTTCACCTCTATAGTACCATAGGATTGACAAGAACTTGAGGTGAACAGCATGGAACGTTTTTATTTATATGACGATGTCGAAGATACAAAGACTCGCTTTGTGAGTTTTACAGGAGAAACGCAGCGTTACGATTTAGCAATTCTGCAGAGCACACGCTTTTTCGGGAAAGTTTTAGTAATGGATATCCAATTCAACCGGATGGCTATTATCGGCGCGGATGATGTGGAAGAAGAAGGCTATCTGGAGCACGCATTTAACCGAAATCCAGAGGAAGCAGAGGAGCTTCGCGAGTATTTGCGGGAACTTCTGAATTAAGTTTTTAGATGTGGAGAACGCCACCTTACATTCGTATGAAATGATTTAGATTCATCTTACAAGGATTGCTTTCAAGATCAAAATACGAATGAAAAGGAATGGGGCCGCTCAAATTCGAGCGGCCCCATCGCGATTCTTCTTAATTTCTCAAGTTCTTACTAGTAAGGGCTTGGGACTTCTGCATTTAACGCCCGAGTGATGCCCATTAGCGACCGAGAGCACTCATTTAACGACCATAGTTTGTTCATTAGCGACCGAAACTCTCTGATTAACGCCCCTAATGATGTTATGGAAACTAAACACCCGGATCTTCAAGAAATTACTCCCGCAACAATACGAGGTCCTCATCTGGTAATCCAATTGTAATCGAGTCCCCTACTCGCAAGGCTTGTGCATCCGGGGTTAGTTTACGTACTGTGAGTTCATACCCTTCCACCTCAACCACCGCTTCTATGTATCCCTTGTGATGCACGACCTCTTTTACCAAGCCCTGTAAAGATCCCTTCAACGAAATCGCTTCTGAAGGTATCGCCCACTGGTACTTTCCACTTTCAATCGATATAGTAGCTGCATATGTTCCAAATGGCGTCACGATGCTGTCCTGTTCGAATTTTACCGGAATAAAGTTTTTATAGCCTAAAAACTTTGCCACTGCTAAAGTAGCTGGAGACCTATACAGCGTTTGAGGATCCGCCACTTGCACGACTTCACCTGTTTGCATGAGCGCAATCCGGTCCGACAGATAAAAAGCTTCTTCTTGATCATGCGTGACACAAATTGTCGTGACACCCGTTTGCTGATGAACAGTTTTGACCAATTGTTGCATCTCGACTTTCAGTAAAGGATCTAATGCGCTAAAAGGTTCATCCAGTAAGAGTAAAGTCGGCTCAATGACCAAAGCTCGAGCCAATGAGACGCGTTGTTGTTGGCCGCCTGACAACTCGTATGGATATCGCTTTCCATACCCTCCCAATCCAACTTCTGCAAGCACTTCTTCAGCCTTCTTCAATCGTTCTTTCTTCGCCACTTTTCGCATCCGAAGGCCAAATGCTACATTCTCTGCAATCGTCATATGTGGAAACAAATGAGGTTGTTGGAACATCATCGCAAACTGCCTATTCTCAGAAGGAACCGATGTTAGTTCTTTCCCTTGTTGATAGACCTCACCATCATCTGGTGCAATAAGTCCCGCTACGAGTTTTAACAAAGTCGTTTTTCCACATCCGGACGGACCTAAAAGCGTCAAAAATTCTCCAGATTGAATCGATAATGAAACTGGAGCTAGCGTAAAGTCCTCCCCGTACGATTTGGAGAGACCTTTGATTTCAAATCCACTCATGACAGCCCTCCTTTTCTAGTTGCATAATACGAGCGAAGTCCACCATCCAAAACTAGTACGAGGCCCAATGCCACAGTAGAAAATACCAGTGTATAAGCAGCTCCAATTGCTGGATCCCCTCCGTTTAAGAATGGAACGAAAAGAATGGGTAATGTAATGACCTGCCCTGCGCCAATCAGTAGCGTTACACTATATTGACTCAGAGAAATCAGCATACTTAAAATAATGCCTGCCGTTAACCCAGGAATTAAGTGAGGCAAGATAACGTGATAAAAGCGTTGTGCTTTCGTTGCACCAAGCATTTTAGCAGCATCTTCTGCTTCTTCATTCATCGTCTGAAAACTGATCATGGCTGCACGAATGACATAAGGCATAGACGGTGCAAGATGTACGAGGATGACCCCTATCACGGTCTCCGTCAATCCAAGTCGTAAAAACGTCAAATGGATGCCCATGACCGCTGCAAGCGCTGGTACAAAAATGGGTGCGAGGAGTA
Organism: Chryseomicrobium imtechense; assembly: GCF_041475995.1. Lineage (NCBI taxonomy): Bacteria > Bacillati > Bacillota > Bacilli > Caryophanales > Caryophanaceae > Chryseomicrobium > Chryseomicrobium imtechense. Next base: position 22,233 of record NZ_JBGOBM010000007.1, read on the forward strand.
CAGCTTCAATGCCACTTTGAAAGCGCAATTTCTTTCGTGTTAATGCATACGCCGCTGGTATTCCCACAATCAAGTTGATGATTGTCACACAAAATGCAATCCACAAACTCAGGAAGATGGCTGAAAGCGTCCGTGCAGATGGAGAGAAAACACTTTCCCAGGCACGTAAATTAATCCCGTCCGGAATAATCGTCGGAAATCGCCACACTCCCCCGAAACTTGCGATGAGAGCTGGCACGAACGGTAAGGCAAAGATCAACCCGATTAAAAGTAAATAGACGGTCGAACGACGCATCACTCCCACCCCCGTTCATAGCTCTTCCGGTAAAAGCGATACGCAACTAGCCCTACAACAAGTGCAACCGTGGTCAATAACCACATAATGACGAGTGCTTCAGAACGGTCTGCAAAACTACCACTTGTGTACAGTTGGAAAGCATAGACTGGAAGTGTGGATGGGTACGTTACTCCTAATAGATACGGTACTTCAAATGAAGAGAGTGTATAAATAAAGACAATCAAACTAGCCGTGATGACCGCTGGCCGAATTGCAGGTAAGAGAACATGCCAAATATAGTGAGTAGTTGTAGCTCCGTATACTTTTGCTGCATCCAACCAATTGTCGTGGATTCGAGCAAGTACCGGATACACAAGTAAGGCGATGAACGGTGCTTCTTTCCAGCTATAGGTCAAAATCATTCCCAGCCCGAATCGGTCATTTACAGCAACAGGAAATTCTGAAGGAGCATCAATCCATCCAAAGGCATAGGCAAAGCGTGCAAGCAAACCACTTTGAGAGAGTACTAAAATCATGAAATAACCCGCCGCGAGATGAGGGATTGTCAATGGAAGTTGAAAAAGACGGAGCAGCCACCGTGCACTGGTCCGCCTAGCCATGAAATAAAGTGCAAGCGCTGCTCCAACTCCAAGAACTGTTGCACTGATTGTCGACAAAATCGCGACTCGGATTGTTAGAACGAGTGAGTCTCTAAAAAGCGGACTCGTCACGACGTCTTGATACGATTGGAGTGAAAATGTTAAATTCCCGACAACAGGAAAATAGCCAAAGCTCTTGAATAAGCCATCGATCAATCCGCCAAAAAATAATACACCTGTCAGCACAAGTGCTGGCAGTACAAGTAAATAGTCTTTAGTTCTGTGCCACATTCTCCAACCAGCCTTCCTCAATCCATTCGACATAGATGGATGGGATTTCTGCTATACGCTTTGATTCAAGCTCTTCAATGGATAAAGAGGCTTCCCCTAAATCAATTGCTGTAAAGACCTGTTGTTGTTCATCCGAAAGCTTAGAAAGATCAAGTACAGGAAGGTCTCCCCAGTTTGCAGGGTCTAGTTTCGCAGCTTGCGCTTCAACAGATAACAATTCATTGATCACTACGGCTGCTCCGAGTGGATTTTCTGCATTAAACGGGATGGCTAAATAATGGGTGTTCGACAACGTACCTCCATCAAAAATAAAAGTGCGCGTCGAGTCTGGGAATCGTCCGTTTTGTACTTCGGCAGCTGCTTTGATTGGATCATAAGCCATTGTATATGCGACTTCTCCATTCGTATAGAGTTGATCAAGACGGGCTAAACTCTCAGGATACGTATCTCCTGCTCGCCATAAATAAGGCTCTATCGCATTTAAATACTCCCATACCGGCTTCATGATTGTGTCAAACTCATCACGCTCCAGTGGCTCATCTGATGTGAATTGTTCCGTCCCTACAATTTCCTCTAGTGCATGGCGAACAAAAGCGCCTCCTGTGAAATCTGGAAGAGCAGGGTATGTAAATTGACCAGGATTGTCTTGGACCCACTGAGCGAGTTTATCAAAAGAAGTAGGCACATTGATAACATCTTCTGAGTTATACGTCATCACAAATTGTGCAGTCCCCCATGGAGCTTGCAAGTTGTCGACGGGAATGCCAAAATCCTCTGCAATTTGCGGCGCTTGTTGATCCACAAGTTCTGCTACGTTTGGCAGTTTATCCGCAAACGGTTGATTGAGCAAGTCGTTGTCCTTTGCATTTCTAAAATTCTCTCCGTTAATCCACATAATATCTATACTGCCCGTTTCTTTACCTGCTGTTTTTTCATCTAGTAGCTGCGTCAATATTTCTTGTGTGTCATTCACTGGTACACGGTTAAGAGAAATGTCGTACTGTTCTTCTAGTCTCGGTTTGACCCATTCATCAAAGTAGCTATTGATCGAATCACTACCTCCCCACATATAGAGGTTTACAGTCGTTCCTTGTGCCGCTTCGGTCAACTCACTCCATTGTTGTGAAAAGTCCGCTACTGGTGCTGCCTGTTCATTACTACATGCCCCAAGAACAAGTAGGAGCATACTAGAAGCGAGCATCCATTTTTTCTTCATCTTAGTCCCCCATCTGTTCTTTTTGTTGAAGTTTCTTTCGTACAATCAAACTGATCACTGTAAATAAAACGACTACTGTTAAAGCAGCTACAATAACACGCCAATCTCCTGCTATCAAACTTCCACCCAGAAAATTGTAAGCCACTGTTCCAGGAAACATCCCGATGACTGTGGCAAGAATGAAAGAAAGCCATTTGACTCGTGCCAAACCGGCCACATAACTTACGACATCAAAGTTTAAAAATGGTACTAATCGAAACCATACTACATAAATAAAACCGTTCTCTTCCATCTGCCGTTTCGCTTTTTGCAAACGATCAATAGGTGCTGAAGAGTTCCATAACTTACTAAGTCTCTCAGCCATTACATACCCTACAACTGCGCTTAAAGTAGCTCCAATTAGAGTATAAAGCGTTCCAAACCAAGCGCCAAACAAAACACCGCCTGTCAATGTGAGAACGGACGCGGGAAAGAAAACGAGTGGACGAAGTGCATAGATCACAATGTAGACTACAGGTGCCCATGGACCAAGTGATTCAATCCACGTCTTGATTCCTTCAGCAGACAGAGCTGGAAGAGAGTTGACAATATACGCTAGTAGAACAAATAGCAGACTACTGGCGATCGCAAGTTTTTTCTTGCGTGTCATTTGGTCTGTTCCAAGTAAAGTGCACGAATTTTTTCATAGCGCTTTCGGTTCACACCGCCGTCAGAATAGCCAATGCGCGAGCCTGAACGCACGTGAATAACATCTTCTCCTTCACGAATCGCAAACTCAAGATCATCTTTGAATTTCATCAATTTTGTAGTTGCGACTGCATGGATATAGCGTGGTTCATGTGTCATGACTTCAATTGATTCCATCTCATCGAGTACCTCTAAAAGGTGCTTGATTGATTCACCTTCGGATCCTACAAACGGCAATGGCTCCACATAAGCAGACTGTTTATCCGTTTGAGAAGAGACGGCATTTGGAGTCATCGGAAGCTCTCGTAGATTCCCATTTTCTGCTCCTAAATCACGCGGTTGCGTCCACATTTTCATCATTCCTCCTGTAACTAAAATTCCGGTCAGTAGTACGCCGACTTTCCATTTCATATTACTCACTCTCCTTGTCACGCCATTTTGTCACTTGCTTGACAATTGGTTTGTTGAGGAGATTATCGACATAGATTTTCTTCCCGAGCTTCACGAGTATTTCACTATACGTTGGATACGGATGAATCACGCTAGAAAGTTTGCCCATATTAATTTCTAGCATTTTTAATGTTTGGATATGGCTAATAATCTCACCTGCTCGGTCACCTACAGCACTCGCCCCTAGAATCATCCCTTTTTTGTCGAGTATGACTTTTAATTCGCCCATATAATCCGGCTTTGTTTTCGCCCGGTCAAGCTCATCATAGGAATGCGTATACACTCGAATCGAATCACCGTGCTTATCACGAGCTTGTTTTTCTGTCAGTCCAGAGTGTCCGATTTCAGGGTCTGTATACGTACACCACGTAACATGCGAATAGTCCATTTTTCGACGAATCGGTAAAATCGCATCTTGTGCAGCTGTGATCCCTTGGGCATTCGCCATGTGGGATAGTTGATACGGTCCAACAACGTCTCCGATTGCATAGACGCCTTTTGCTGTAGTCTCCATATGCTGATCCACTTTGATTCGTTTCTTGCTGTACCCTACACCAGTCTTTTCTAGGCCGTATCCTTCTAATGTTGCTTGACGACCGAGTGCCACGAGGATTTTGTCTGCCGTCAAATCAAATTGCTTTCCATCCTTTTCGACAGTCAGGTGAATCTTTCCTCCCTGTTGTTTAACCGATTTGGCTTCTGTACCCGTATGAATGTGTACACCTTCTGATTCCAAGCGGTCTTGCACTAGTTTCGCATGCTGCTCTTCGTCGTTTCCGAGGATACGAGGTCCTTTCTCCACTAGTTGGACTTCTGTTCCTAGTCGAGCAATGGCTTGAGCCATCTCGGAACCAATCGGGCCGCCCCCTAAAATAAGGAGACTTTTTGGGAATGTTTGTTGTTGAAACAAGTTTTCATTCGTCAAGTAGTCGATATCCTTAAGTCCTTCAATTGGAGGGATCAATGGTTTCGATCCAGTGGCAATGATGACTTTTTTTGCTCCGATCACTTCACCATTCACTTCAATACGATGTGCATCTAAAAATGTTGCTTTCCCCTGAATGAATTCAATTCCCGATTTTGCAAGGACTTCTGGCGACTCATTTTGATAAACGTCCTCCATGACCTGACGCACTTCTTCTAAAATCTTTTCTGTGTCTGGAGCAAAGTCAGGTACATATTTCCGCACATGATAAATTTCTTTCGCACGATTGATCAGTGCTTTAGAAGGAATACAACCCGACCAGGTACATTCTCCACCTGGTTTATTTTTATCGATCATAATGACTTTTTTTGAAAATCCGGCACCTGTGAAGGCTGCCGTTAATCCCGCTGCTCCAGCCCCGAGTATTAGGATATCTGTTTGTTTTGACATCTATGTACCACCTCTCTTGTCTACTGTGTGTATAATGTAATCTATACCATACTTTAAATTGAAAGCGTGATGAATATGCTCGATACACATGCACGAAAATATGTGGACCCTGTAATTAACCAGACTGCCGGTAAACTACTCGATATTGGGTTGACTGCCACCCAAGTGACTAATATTGCGTTTACAATCGGGGTTACGTCTGGACTTTGGATTTACTTAGGAAATCCATGGCTTGCGCTAACCACACTTTGGTTCTCAGGATTTTTAGATGCGGTCGATGGTGCGATGGCCAGAAAATCCCGTTCTTCCGCTTGGGGAACTTTACTTGATGTGAGCTATGACCGATTGGTTGAAATAAGCGTCATCATAGGGCTCGCATTTCTCTATCCAGATTCAATGTGGGCATTACTGCTTCTCGCGTGCTCTATTATTTGGGCGATGACCATCTTTTTGACGGTCGGTTCATTAACTGAGAAAAAAGGGATGAAATCGTTTTATTATCAACCAGGGTTAGCGGAGAGAACGGAAGGATTCATTTTGTTCTCACTTATGATACTATTCCCCACCTACTTAACTTTACTCACGCTTCTGTTCTTAGCTGTAGAAATTTTCACTGCCCTGCAACGTCTTCGTGAAGCCAAATCAATTTTAAAGGAGGATGCAGCATGAGAACGATTGTATTAGTTGGTGCAGGACATGCGCATCTTCACATCATTCGAGCATGGTCACGTGAACCAATACCGAACTGGCGTTTAGTCGTTCTTTCAAGCTCTTCGTATCAGTATTATTCGGGGATGTTTTCTGGATATGCAGAAGGACTCTATAATGAGAAAGAGACACGCGTGCCCCTCGTTCCTTTTTGTCGAATTGCGGGTGCATTGTTTTATGAAGAGACAGTAGTGAAAATAGATGCTGCGAGTCAGACGCTATATTGTGCTAGCGGGAAAAGCTATTCGTATGACTTAGTATCATTTGATATAGGTTCTCGCATTGACATCCCTCGCAATTTTGAGGAGATTTCCCCTCAAGTAAAACCTGCAGATAAGATGATTGAAGCGATCGAGTCGATACGAACAACCGAGCATCCCGTTGTAATTGGCGGTGGTGCAGCAGCAGTGGAGATGGCGCTGTCTGTTCAAGAATGGCGAAAGAACAATGGCTACAGCAATCCTGTTCAGCTCATTAGCAAAAGCGCGTTGTTATCTGAGACGAATGCTCAACACTCTGTGCGCGATGAGCTTCGAGCAGCAGGTGTACATTTGAAAGAACAAGATTCGCCATCGTCCTTACATGAAAGTGTGATAACGACCGACTCTGGAAACATGTATCCTTGTACCTCAATGTTTTGGCTGACAGGAGCCTCTAGTTTCTCCCTATTTGCTGAAAGTGGGCTTGTCACGGAAGAGGGCTTTTTAGTTGTCACACCGACTCTTCAGGCAGCAGAACAACCTCTAATTTTTGCTGCAGGAGACTGTGCACACTTTGGTGAAGGAATTGCAAAGAATGGCGTACATGCGGTAAAACAAGGCCCCATCCTTTGGTATAACTTGCAGGCTATCATTTTGAATCAGAAGTTACGAGCGTATGAACCCAAATCTAACCAACTCTCAATTTTATCTCTCGGCAACCGTCGAGCTCTTGCTCTGTATGGTAACAAAAGTTTTAAAGGAAAACTTGCTTGGAAGCTAAAGAATCGAATCGATCAGAATTTCATGCGAAAATATCGATTGTAGGTAGATGTGGAGCCGACTTCAAGACGTTGAGTTCCGTTGCGGGGCTGCTTTCCGAGGGCGCGTCGTGAGTCTCCTCGGCGCAAAATCACGCCTGTGGGGTCTCACGTTCCGCTTTTAATCCCTCCGGAGTCAGCCCCTTCACTTCACTCAACTTACTTTTTAAATCTATAAAAAAAGAAGCCGGAACTAGTCCGCCTTCTCTTCTTTCACTACCTCTTCAATTGCTACCACTTCTGGTTTTTTCTCCACTTGAATCTTCCCAAGCTTCTTCAATAAAAAGTAGGCACAGCCAAAATTACAATACTCTAAAATGTAATCGTGGATTGTCCCGATTTTTGTATCAAACGTCGCTTTGGAGTTTGAGTCTTCGTAGAATCCACGAAGTCGAAGTTGACCATAACCCCAGTCACCAAAAATATAATCATATTTTTGTAGGACATCGCTGTAGCGTTCTTCTAAAACCTCTTGATTAAACCCTTCGCGAAACTCTTCTACTACTTCATATTGAAAACCTTCTAAATGAATACGTGTCACTAGTTTCACCTAATTCTGCACAGCGAGTTCTTCTTCGCCAGCTGCTTGTCGTTGTTTTGCTGCTGCATTGACTTGTTCATCCGCATGGTAGCTGCTTCGAACGAGTGGGCCCGCCTCACAATGCGAGAAGCCTTTTTCCATCGCAATTTTACGCAGCTTTCCGAACTCGTGTGGTGTGTAATATTTTTGTACTTTTAAATGTTTTTTCGTTGGTTGCAAATACTGACCGATCGTCATGATATCCACATTGTTTGCACGTAGGTCGTCCATAACTTCGATAATTTCTTCCCATGTCTCTCCAAGTCCAAGCATCAGTGACGACTTCGTTGGGATGTCCGGTTGCATCTCTTTTGCACGGCGTAAAAACTCAAGTGAGCGATCGTATGTAGCACGTGCACGAACCCTTGGTGTTAAACGACGCACGGTTTCGATATTGTGGTTTAAAATGTCTGGTTTTGCATCCATTAATGTGCGCAGGTTTTCTTCTACCCCACCCATATCAGAAGGTAAAACTTCAACTGTTGTGAATGGATTTTTGCGACGAATCGCACGTACCGTTTCTGCAAATACTTTTGAACCGCCATCTTTCAAATCATCACGCGCTACAGCTGTTACTACGGCATGTTTCAAGTTCATAAAAACGACACTGTCTGCCACGCGTTCTGGTTCTGCGAGGTCCAGCTCATTTGGTAGTCCTGTTTTTACTGCACAGAAGCGACATGCACGTGTACAAACTGCTCCTAAAATCATGAATGTAGCGGTACGACGTGTTCCCCAACACTCATGAATGTTTGGACAACGCGCTTCTTCACATACAGTATTTAGATTATTTTCACGCATTAATTTTTTCAAGCCTGTATACTCTTCATTGGTATTGAGTTTAATTTTTAGCCACTCCGGCTTACGTTCGCGTTCTGTAGTTGGTTTACAAGATGTCATTGCGGTAGCCCCCATCCTTAGTCTATCCTGTTGTCAATATATCATACTTTAGAATTCCCTACAATTGACTGTCATGACAAAACCACCAGCCGAATTGACTGGTGGTATCGTATCAAGATGCAGTTTGTTGTACTCTTTCTTTAGCCGACCAAAAGATAAATAAGAGTATCAAGACAATTAAGACAAAACCTAAGCCAATCCAAGCAGATCCTGTAAAACCAAGGACAAGATAGCCTAGAGCTGCAATTACAGCACTGATAATTGCGTATGGAAGCTGAGTGATAACGTGGTCATACAAATTCGAACCTGCACCAGTTGCGGACATGATAGTTGTATCCGAGATTGGTGAACAGTGATCACCAAATACGGCACCAGCCAACACGGCCGATAGAACAGGCAATAATAGTTCTGGATTTACAGCCATTGCAATATCAGCACCTATAGGAATCAATATTCCGAAAGACCCCCACGAAGTTCCTGTTGAAAAGGCCATGATCGCTGTAATCACAAACAGCAAAGCAGGCAGGATCCATTCCGGAATATTGTTGTTTGTAACAATCCCCGCTAGGTATTCTCCTGTTTGTAGTTCAGAGATTAGATACGTAAGTGCCCAAGCAAAAACTAATATAAGGACGGCGGGCATCATCGATCGGATCCCAGATAAAAACGCAGCACCGATGTGGACGCTGTCTGCTTCTGGGTTTCGATCAAATTGGCGTAAGTACGAAAATAAAGCGACGGCTACTCCTGCCAATCCACCTATTAGAAGTGATTTTGGAACGTCCGTATTTTCGAAGATGGTGAACAGATTCCATGAACCACCTGCTTGATTACCTGTGATGAGCATTGCACCCACTGTTGCTACTAAAAGCGTAACAATTGGCAATACGAGGTCAGACACTTTTCCGTGATTGTGTACTGGAAATTCTTCTTTAATTTCACCAGCAACGTCTTTTTCCGGATCAAATAACTGGCCAGTCTCTAACGCACGCTTCTCGTGTGATTTCATCGCAAATAGATCGAAATCTGTTGCGGCTACAAAAAATACAATTGCTAATGCAGCTACCACATAATAGTTCATAGGTGCCATTAGGACAAATGCCTCTAGTGGCGTATAGGCTACGATTGCATAGGTAGAAAATATACCACCCAAAATACTAATCAGGTAGGCACCCCAACTAGAGATTGGTGAGACGACACATACTGGTGCTGAAGTAGAATCAATAAAGTAAGCAAGCTTTGCTCGCGAAATCTTATGCGAATCAGTTATCGGACGTGAAATTTGTCCGACAGCTAATGCATTAAAATAATCATCAATAAAAATTAAAATTCCAATAAATGCAGTAAGTAATTTTGCGCCTCGACGTGTCTTCACACGCTTCATTGCCCAAGCCGCAAATGCGCGACTCCCACCTGATAGTGTGACCAGAGCTGTAATAACTCCCAGACTCAATATAAACAAGATAATAAAGACATTGTAAGCGTTGAATCCTTCATCCCAAAACGATAACTGGAACGCGGTCCATAAAGACTGTATTGACTCCATTGGTGAAAATTCATGCAATAAAAATGCGGCCGACACAATACCTACTCCAAGGGAGAGTAATACGCGGCGTGTGACTAGTACCATAATAATGGCTAAAAGTGGCGGTACTAGTGAAAAAATTGTAGCTTCCATTGACGTTTCTCCTCCTTTTAGGCGGAGTTACAGATCATAAAAGTGAAACAAAAAACCAGCCTAAATAAATCATTAGGCTGGCATACACGGGAATTTCCCTTAATTGTCTCAACTGACTGTAGCTCTCCATTTGCCGAATGCAAATGACAGTGTTATTTTTATTCAAAATAACCCCAATGATTTATGTGTGACGACACAAATCACTTCGGCAAAGCTTCCTTTTTAACACGATCTTAGTTGTCAAACTCCCGTATTATACTCTTAAGCTCTGCGGCCTCTACCTAGATAATATTCAATTCCCTTTAAGCTTAACAAGAATAAAGACGTCTGACAACCCCTTATTTTCAGGCGAGAGGAACAAAAATACAACGCCTCCCTCTTCCTGGATCGTTTCCATGTCATACTCAATATCATTTAAGTACGGAAGACTACTTAAATCTCCTCCTTTGTTTACTTTATGCGTTTAGAATCATTTGATGAAGCGGAATAGTGAATAAATACATCTCGAATCGTTTCAGGCATAAAATATACTTTTGGTAATTCTTTAAATCGCGGGAAGAAGTACCCGAACGTGAACATATCCACTGTAGCCAGCTTATATTTTTTCTTTGTCTCTACTGGCTCCCCATTCACTTGGTACCCTACGCCAGTTTTCACAAAGTTCGCGAAAATCAACTTCCCAAGTTGCTTTCCTCGAAATCCTAAACCGCGTACTTCAAGCGTTGGCCACTTTTCATTTTGAGCGATCCCATAGGCTTCAATCAAATCAGCACCTGTACAAGTGACAATACATGGATTGATGGGATGCGGTAACAAATCATGCATCATTTTCGCAGATATTTCTCCTGGATAGAGGTCTGTAAGTAACAACCCCGCAGGAAAAAGCGCGCAATCCGCTTCTGTATAGGTGATGAGCGCTTCGCCTAATCGTTCACTTAATTTTGATTCCACTTCCCATGCGGTTGGAAGATGTTCATCGTTTGAAAAAACCGAGACCTCTAATAGTTTTTCTCCACGTTCTATTAGTTTGCTGTTTGTCGTATCCGATGAGCTCGGCTGCACTGAATGCAGTGTCGTGGTGATTGCAGGTGCAGTTTCAGTAAACTGGATGACAGCTACACCTATGTGCATTCCCCATTTTCCTCCTGCCGATAAATGCGTACGTCCCCAAACGTAATTATCTGAATACGTGTGATGGGTGTGTGCTCCAAATAGTAAATCGACTTCGGGAAATTGATCTGCAATTTCTTCTTCCATTGTTCGTCCCACATGCGCAAGACATAGTACCAAATCTACTTGAGGTGCCAGCACTTGAATAATCTCTTTTACGGAATCAAGTGGAGATGTAACGTGCCATCCAAGTTGCTTGTAGTATTCGTCGTAAGCAGCAGTGATACCAAATAGACCGATTCTCTTTCCGAACGATGTAGTGTGAATCACATAAGGATGTAACCACTCTGGTCTCGTGCCGTCTGGTTCAAAAAAATTACTGAGTACGACCTTAAACTGAGCTTCTGAATACAGGGTCTCTAACTGTTCATGAGAAAGTGTGATCCCTTCATTGTTTCCGATTGTTACAAAATGATAGCCTGCTTCATTTAAAAGTTCCACATTCCCTTTTCCAGCTGTCGCTTCAGTAAAGACATGGGAACGGTCTAAATGATCACCGAGGTCCATGACTAGTAGCTCGTCTCCAGCAGGCAAACTTTTCTTATAAGCCGTAATCTTCGCTACTATCGCTTCCCAATTTTCAAAATGACTATGTAAATCGTTTGTATGAATAATATGAAGTGTCCCCATCTCTTCACCTCCTACATGAGTCCGTCGTATATAGAACGTATGCCTAATAGCAATAACACAATTTGAAGTAAGATGACTAAACTATCTGAGTTTAGACGATGATTTAAGTATGCCCCTACTTTTGCTCCGATGTAGGCTGCAGGAATAACCGGAATCGTGTATAGCCAGGGTACATTGCCGAGTGATATATGTGTGATGGAATTGACGAGTGCTGATAAAAATACCATGAACATAGACGTTCCGACTGCTACATGTGGTGGGAATAAGAAGAGCAATAACATAGCCGGTACGAGCATAGAGCCTCCACCTATTCCGAATAATCCCGAACTAAATCCTATTCCGAAGGTTAAGAGAACAGCGAACCAAATCGGATATCCGTACACATAGGTACCTCTTGCATCTTCAAATGTTGTCTTCCGACCATTTTTCACAAACCATTCCACTGGTTTCAAGTACTTACGTACAAGAAGTAATAGTGCGAGAAAAACCATCATGATACCAAAATACAATTGAAACGATGGAAGATCCAGCCCTCTGTTTACAAATGCACCGACAACAGTTCCAGGTGCGCTCCCTGCAAAAAAGATGAAGCCACTTTTAAAATCTACCGTCTTCTTTTTCATGTAGGCAATTGTTGAAGATAGCCCGACGAAAATCATCATGATGACGGATAAACCCACTACGGTTTGTGGCGTAATACCGTCGATCCAGCCGATAGAGCCTAAGTAGACAATAGCCGGGACTAAGATGACGCCGCCGCCAAGTCCAACGACAGACCCTACAATTCCACTAAAAAGACCAACCACTACTAATAACAGCCATTCCATTACAATTCTCCTCCGAATAAATCAAGCTGCTTAGGTGCAAGGCCCTCATAGGTGATGTCGAGCATCTGTTGCAGTTGTTTTGCATTCTGTGCAGCATGTCCCCCTGAATTGTTGTTGAATAAAACAAAGGTGGTCTCTGCTTTTTGATTTACATTATTAATGGCTGTTGCCAGCTCTTCTAATTCTTTTTTTGAATAGTCATAGAGATAGCGAATTTCTCGCCAGTTTTGACGTGTAACAGGTGCCTGCCAAGCCGCAACATTTCGACCGTGAAAGCGAAGTAAGGCTTTGCTCGCGGTGACTTCTGGAACAAATGGGATACTTCCCTCTCCAGACTGCGGTTCATCACAAATACTATGGATAAACTTGTTTTCTTTTAAAAATTCGAACGTCCTCTCTCGGAACCGTTCCTCGTACCAGGATTGATGGCGGAATTCAATCGCCACATCAAACTCTTCTAGTTCTGATCGTAATCTTCGAAGCTCATCCACATTCTCTTTTGTACAATCAAACCAAGGTGGATATTGAGCTAAAATGGCGCCTAGCTTCCCAGCTTCTTTATAAGGGCGGACAGCGAGTCGATAGGCTTCAAATGCTTCGTCAAGAGAGGCGAAAGGACTTTCTTCTCGCAAGTGTCCCGTAAGTTGTTGGTAAGTTTTAACAATGAATTGAAAGGTATCTGGCGTTTCGGCAATCCATTTTTCATTGTTTTTTTGGGGTTGTACTGCATAAAACATGGCATCAAGTTCCACAATCGGAAAATGGGCGCTGTAGTCTTGTAATCTTTGCTTTACAGTCCCTTGATACAAGTCAGGATGATCTCCCCATCCTGTAAGTCCAAGCTGTATCATATCCTCACCTCTTCTATAGTAGTGTACCATTTTCATTCTCGAAATTTCTTTGATTCTCTCTTGGTTTATAGTTTTTAAGAGGGGGTATTCTAGTAGTATAAGGAGTGCGCATCTCGTAACTCATGCTAAGTGTTCTTTCTTGAAGGAGCGTTTGGCGGGAGGTGACATGATGAATAGATTCTATGGAATCGATGCACTGCTTGAGTACTTGAATCAGCAAAGTGAAGAACGCTTTTCTGAAGCTGAAATTTTATTTCTAATCGAAAAACGTTTGATACCACATTATGTGTCTTTTGGTAAACGCTATTCTTTCCAAAAGGAATACATAGATAGCTGGCTCAATTCGTACAATAAACAAAAAACTCTGTTTCCCGGGTTGTAATCCGGGAACAGAGTTTTTTTATTAATTATTATCCAATAGAGCCTTCCATCTCGAACTTGATAAGACGGTTCATCTCTACTGCGTATTCCATTGGAAGTTCTTTTGTGAATGGTTCGATGAAGCCCATAACGATCATTTCTGTCGCTTCTTCTTCACTCAAACCCCGACTCATCAAGTAGAACAGTTGCTCTTCAGACACTTTCGAAACTTTCGCTTCGTGCTCAAGAGAAATATTGTCATTCATGATTTCGTTGTAAGGAATTGTATCCGATGTCGATTGGTTATCCATAATCAACGTATCACACTCGATGTTGGCACGAGCTCCGTGTGCGTTACGTCCGAAACGAACGATTCCGCGGTACGTTACTTTACCACCTTGTTTCGAAATCGATTTCGAAACGATTGTCGAAGACGTATTTGGTGCCAAATGAAGCATTTTTGCTCCAGCATCTTGGTGTTGGCCTTTACCAGCAAGTGCGATAGAAAGTGTCATACCACGCGCGCCTTCACCTTTTAAGATACAGGCTGGGTACTTCATTGTTAGCTTAGAACCAATGTTTCCATCAATCCATTCCATCGTTCCGTTCGCTTCAACTACTGTACGCTTCGTTACTAAATTGTATACGTTGTTCGCCCAGTTTTGAATCGTTGTGTAACGGCAGTACGCATCTTTTTTCACGATAATTTCAACTACAGCTGAGTGAAGTGAGTTTGTCGTGTAAACAGGTGCTGTACATCCTTCTACATAGTGAACAGATGCGCCTTCATCTACGATGATCAACGTACGCTCAAATTGCCCCATGTTTTCAGAGTTGATACGGAAGTAGGCTTGAAGTGGAGTATCTACTTTGATTCCTTTTGGAACGTAGATGAATGATCCACCAGACCATACAGCCGAGTTTAATGCAGAGAACTTGTTATCAGATGCCGGGATTACTGTACCCCAGTACTCTTTAAAGATCTCTTCATTTTCACGAAGTGCAGAGTCTGTATCTTTAAAGACGATTCCTAGATCTTCAAGTTCTTCTTTCATGTTGTGGTAAACAACCTCAGATTCATACTGAGCAGAAACACCTGCTAAGTACTTTTGCTCTGCTTCAGGAATACCAAGTTTATCAAACGTACGCTTGATTTCTTCTGGTACTTCATCCCAAGAACGTTCCGTTTGTTCTGAAGGTTTTACGTAATATGTGATTTCGTCGAAGTTTAATTCGCCAAGCTCTCCACCCCATTGTGGCATTGGTTTTGCGTAAAAAATTTCCAATGCTTTTAGACGGTAGTCAAGCATCCATTGTGGCTCATTTTTCATACGAGAAATCTCTTCAACGATTTCACGTGTCAACCCGCGTTTAGAACGGAAAATCGAGACATCTTTGTCATGGAAGCCATATTTATAATCGCCAATATCCGGCATTTTTTTAGCCATAGTTTATTCCTCCGTTCCTTGATTTTGGTGCTGTACTCCCTTTTCCATCGCTTTCCACGAAAGCGTTGCACATTTGATACGTGCTGGAAACTTGGATACACCACTTAAAGCTTCAATATCTTCTAAGTCAATTGAGTCGTCGTAGTCTTTGCCTGTCATCATATCTGAAAAGATTTCCGAGAGCTTCATCGCTTCTTCAACCGTTTTCCCTTTGACAGCTTGTGTCATCATGGAAGCCGATGACATCGAAATCGAACAGCCTTCCCCATCGAATTTTGCATCCCGAATGATGCCATCTTCTACTTGAAGCGTTAAATGAATGCGATCTCCACAAGTTGGGTTGTTCATATCGACTGTCAAGGCTTCTTCTCCAAGAGATCCTTTGTTACGAGGGTTCTTGTAATGATCCATAATCACTTGACGATAAAGTTGATCTAAATTTGAATTAATAGACATCGTTGAAATACTCCTTTGCTTTCTGCAAGCCTTCCACAAGACGGTCAACGTCTTCTTTCGTATTGTACAAGTAAAAACTTGCACGCGCTGTTGCAGAAACGTTGAGCCACTTCATTAATGGCTGTGCACAATGGTGACCTGCGCGAACCGCAATTCCTTGCATATCGAGGACAGTTGCCACATCGTGAGGGTGGACGTCATCTAAATTAAATGTGATAATCCCCGCGCGCTTTGATGGATCTTTTGGCCCGTAAATCGTCATACCTTCAATTTCAGACATCTTCTCCATTGCATAAGCTGCAAGTTCATGTTCGTGCTGCTCAATCTTATCAAGTCCAATTGACTCGAGGTAGTCGATTGCAGCCGCTAAACCGATAGCTCCTGCGATGATTGGCGTACCGCCTTCAAACTTCCATGGCAGTTCTTTCCACGTAGACTCTTGTAGACCAACGAAATCAATCATTTCGCCGCCAAACTCTACAGGCTCCATTGCTTCTAAGTGGCGCTGCTTCCCGTAAAGAACACCGATACCAGTTGGACCACACATTTTGTGACCAGAGAACGCATAAAAGTCAGCATCTAGGTCTTGCACGTCGACCTTCAAGTGAGGAGCTGCTTGTGCCCCGTCGACCATCATGACAGCACCGTGCTCATGTGCAATCTTCGTGATTTCTTTAATTGGATTCAAAACACCTAAAACATTGGAAACATGCATAACAGAGACAATTTTCGTTTTCTCTGTAATCGCTTTGCGTACGTTTTCTAAAGAAATCGTACCGTCTTCTTCAAGTTCAATATACTTGAGGACTGCTTTTTTGCGTTTTGCTAACTGTTGCCACGGGATAATATTCGAGTGGTGCTCCATATACGTGATGACGATTTCGTCACCTTCTGAAATAGTTGCATCCCCATAGCTTGCTGCCACTGTATTAATAGCGGTCGTCGTTCCACGAACAAAGACAATTTCTTTTGTTGAAGACGCATTGATGAAGCCGCGAACCTTCTCGCGTGCGCCTTCATACCCTTCAGTTGCTCGGTTGCCGAGTGTATGCACTCCACGGTGAACGTTTGAGTTGTCTTGTTCGTAATACGCCTTCACTGCTTCAATAACAGCAGTCGGCTTTTGAGAAGTAGCCCCACTGTCTAGATACACAAGCGGATGACCGTTTACTTCTTGATTTAAAATGGGAAAATTGCTGAGGATCGACTGATTCATTAGCGCACTTTCCTTTCAATGACCTCCGTAAGCTGCTTCTTCACACCTTCAACTGGAAGTGCTCGTACTACAGGCGCTAAGAAACCATGAATGATCAAGCGCTCTGCTTCTTGCTTAGAGATTCCGCGGCTCATTAAATAATACATTTGCATTGGATCAACACGGCCAACAGAAGCTGCGTGTCCTGCCGTTACATCATCTTCGTCAATCAAAAGGATTGGGTTTGCATCTCCACGTGCCTTCTCAGAAAGCATCAATACGCGAGATTCTTGCTCAGCGTTCGATTTCGAAGCACCGTGCTCGATTTTCCCAATACCGTTAAAGATAGAAGAAGCTGCATCTTTCATAACACCGTGTTTCAGAATTTGACCTTCTGAATTTTTACCCCAGTGGATGACTTTTGTTGTAAAGTTTTGTTTTTGATCTCCGCGACCGACAACTACAATTTTCACATGACCTTCTGAGTTGTCACCAACTAAGTGTGTCACATTTTCTACGATTGAATTGCTGTCGTTCATTAAGCCTAAAGCCCATTCGATCACTGCATCACGGTGTGTTACCCCACGGCGATTGACATAAGCTGTGTATCCTTTTGCTAGAACATCAACTGCACCGTACGTAATCTTTGCGTTGTCTTTTGCAAGTACTTCCGATACGATGTTTGCTTGGCCTTGAGCTGTTTCAAATGTAGAAAGGTAGTTTTCTACATAGGTTAATTTTGTATTCTCTTCAGCAACAACTAGTGTGTGGTTAAACAATGACGCAGTCTCATCGTCTTGTACATAAATCACTTGGACAACTTCATCCATCTCCACATTTTTCGGAATGTAGATGAATGCGCCACCGTTCACTAACGCTGCATGGTAAGCTGTTAATTTGTGCTCATCAACTTTTACTACATCGTTCATGAAGTATTGCTTTACTAAGTCTGCATGTTCACGAATCGCTGTGTGAAGATCTGTTACGATAACACCCTTTTGCTTTAACTCTTCTGAAACAGAAAGGTAGGCAGGTGTGTTATTGCGCTGTATATAAAGTGTTTTTTGATTGTCTAAATCAATCAACGACTTCACTTCTTCTGGTAGTTCTGATAAAGAGCCATAAGTTGCACTCTCAACAGTGTGTGTTGGGAACGTCAAGAAATCCCAGCTCGTAATATTTGTTTTATCCGGTTCTGGCATTGGCAGTTCCGCTGCATGTGCAAGAGCAGCTAAGCGGAAATCTGTCATCCATCCCGGTTCTTGCATTTTTTCAGAGTAAGCGCGAACATCTTGTTCCGTTACTGCTAAAGTTGTTTCAACCGTCATGTTGACTGTCTCCCTTCTTATGCTTCTTGCCCAACAGTTTCGTCTTCAATTCCTAATTCTTCTTTGATCCAGTCATATCCTTGAGCCTCTAACTTGTGAGCTAATTCTGGACCGCCTGATTTTACGACGCGACCTTGCATCATAACATGTACGTGGTCTGGAGTAATATAGTTTAGTAAGCGTTGGTAGTGAGTAATGATCAAGCTTCCGAAACCTTCTCCACGCATCTCGTTGATTCCTTTAGAAACAACTTTCAATGCATCGATATCAAGACCAGAGTCAATCTCATCTAAAATTGCGAATGACGGTTTAATCATCATTAATTGAAGGATTTCATTACGCTTTTTCTCTCCACCTGAGAAACCTTCGTTTAAGTAACGCTGTGCCATATCTTGATCCATCTCTAAGAAATCCATTTTGCTATCCATTTCACGGATGAATTTCATTAGTGAGATTTCATCGCCCTCTTCACGACGTGCGTTGATAGATGAACGTAAGAAATCAGCATTAGTAACGCCTGTGATTTCACTTGGGTATTGCATTGCAAGGAATAGACCAGCTTTTGCGCGCTCATCTACTTCCATCTCTAATACATCTTCCCCATCTAAAGTGATTGTACCTGAAGTAACTTCATATTTAGGGTGACCCATGACAGCAGAAGCAAGAGTTGATTTTCCTGTTCCGTTTGGTCCCATGACCGCATGAATTTCACCTGTATTTAGTGTTAGGTTCACACCTTTTAAAATTTCCTTGCCGTCGATTTCAACGTGCAAGTCTTTGATTACTAGTGTCGACATTGTATACCCTCCATATCTTTAACTTCGAATGGAATCATCCATCCTTAATTATTATCATTCTAATCTTACAGTAATTAGAGGTCGACTGCAAATCATTTCAATCCTTGAAAATCCTACATTTGTGCATTTTCATTACAAATGCGCTAAATGAGAATAGGTATCATCCCGAACTACAAAAAAGCCTGTAGAATCAAGGTTCTACAGGCTTTTTATACATATATTATCCTCTGTGGGCTTGTGCACCAATTTGAGCAGCGATGCGCATACTTTTCTCGTGGTCAAGTTGACGACGTTGTTCCACTCTCATGCGTAAATCCTCGCTTTGTCTCATTTCATCATATCCAAAACCGTGTGCATCACGAAAAGCTAAGTTCATTTTTTCCGTGTAAGGCTGTCCTTCTGGTTTGATAAGTATCATTCCCTTCAGTTAGTATCTTACGTTACTTAGTGTATACCCACCAAGTAACGAATGAAACCGTAAAAAGGGAATTTAGCCCAATAGTCATAGCGTGTGGTTATTCTGTCACAGGAACTACAGAACCGCCCCACTCATCTAAAATAAACTCTTGAATTTCATTAGATTTCAACGCTTCAACAAGCGCTACGATGTTTTCGTTCTCTTCATCACCAGCATTTACTGCGATTACATTTACATATGGAGAGTTTGAATCTTCAATAGCGATTGAATCTTCTAAAGGATTGATTCCAGCATCAAGTGCATAGTTTGAGTTGATTAGAACTGCGTCGCCTTCTTCTTGCTCATACATTTGAACTAGAAGTGCTGCTTCGTAGTTTGGATCAAACTCGATGTTTTTTGGATTTTCGATTACGTCTTCAATTGTAGCAGTCGTTTTTTCAACTTCTGGGTCAAGAGTGATCAGCCCAGCAGCCTCTAACATAGAAAGTACACGACCGTGGTCAGCTACCGAGTTACTCATTAGAATAACTGCACCATCTGGAAGCTCGTCAATTGAACCAAATTTCTTAGAGTAAAGACCGATTGGCTCGATATGAATGCCACCAGCATTTACAAAATCATACCCATTGTCAGCAATTTGAGACTCTAAGTACGGAATGTGTTGGAAGTAGTTTGCGTCTAAGTCACCGTTATCTAAATCTTGGTTAGGAAGAACGTAATCTTGATACGTTTCAACTACAAGTTCGATTCCTTGCTCTTCAAGTAGTGGTTTAACTTGCTCTAAAATTACTGCATGAGGTACGTTTGAAGCACCTACTGTAAGTGTTGAGTTTTCTCCTTCTGAAGAAGAACCTCCTTCAGATCCACATGCTGCTAAAGTTAAAATGCTTGCTCCTAGTGCAAAACCTGTAAGTAATTTTTTCATGTACGTTCTCTCCTCTATTATCGTTTGTCTAATCGGTTTGTTAACCAGTCTCCGATCCACTGGATGATAAATACTATGATTAAGATGATGATTGTAGCAACGATCATGACATCGTTTTGCGTTCGTTGGAACCCGTCTAAGAAGGCAAGTGTTCCAAGTCCGCCAGCGCCAATGACACCTGCCATCGCCGTGTACCCTACTAATGCAATCGATGTTACTGTAATTCCGGAAACAATCGCTGGCATGGATTCTGGAAGCAACACTTTTCGAATGATTGTCCAAGTCGTAGCTCCCATCGATTTTGCAGCTTCTAAAACACCTTTATCAATTTCTTTTAAAGCAATCAATACCATTCGCGCATAGAACGGTGCAGCTCCAATGATTAGTGCTGGGAATGCCGCGTTCGGTCCACGAATACTTCCAAGAAGGAACTTCGTGAATGGAATCAATAAGATAATCAATATGATAAATGGAATAGAACGGAAGATATTCACGAGTGCTCCAGTTAACCAGTTTGCAAATTTATTTGCCCATGCTTGGTGAGGGCTTGTCAGAAATAAAACTAAGCCGATCGCCAAACCGAAGACAAATGTTAAAGCGGTTGAAATTGCTGTCATATAAAGCGTTTCATACGTAGCTTCCCACATCTTCGGCCAGTCGACATTCGGTAAAAGATTTTCAATCATGTTGAATGACCTCCG
The DNA here is from genome assembly GCF_041475995.1 of Chryseomicrobium imtechense. NCBI lineage: Bacteria > Bacillati > Bacillota > Bacilli > Caryophanales > Caryophanaceae > Chryseomicrobium > Chryseomicrobium imtechense. The sequence continues at coordinate 43,118 of NZ_JBGOBM010000007.1, forward strand.
ATTGTACTTTTTGTGCATGTAAGTAACCTAACGCTTCATCGATAGCGAGTGCATCCCCATCAATGTGAAGCAACAAAGTACCTAACGCACCGTTTTGCGTTTGTGTAATGTTACCTTGAACAATTGTTACCTCAAGTCCGTACTGCTTAATCAATCGAGCAATCAACGGTTGGTCCGTTTGATCACCGACAAATGTAAGTTTGACGAGTTTTCCATTTGGATACATTTCTAAGAAGTGATCGACAGTATCTGAGAAATGTGCACCATCTGAAATCTGTGAAACAAAGCGTTTTGTGATAGGTTGTTGTGGATTCTTAAAGACATCAATGACTTGCCCCTCTTCAACCACAAGACCATTCTCCATCACAGCTACGCGGTGACAAATCTTTTGAATGACGTGCATCTCGTGTGTGATCAACACGATAGTTAAACCTAATTGCTTATTGATGGTAACGAGAAGATCTAAAATCTGATCGGTTGTTTCAGGATCAAGTGCAGATGTTGCTTCGTCACATAGCAGAACTTCAGGTCGATTGGCTAAAGCACGTGCAATCCCAACACGTTGTTTTTGACCTCCAGAGAGTTGTGAAGGATAGGCTTTTTCTCGCCCTTCTAACCCTACTAAAGCGACAAGCTCTTTTACGCGCTCACTGCGTTGATCTTTTGAAACACCTGCGATTTCGAGTGGGAACGCGATGTTTTCCTCTACTGTACGAGACCATAATAGATTGAAGTGTTGAAAAATCATGCTGACTTTTTGGCGGAACCCGCGCATCTCTTTTGAAGAGAGCTTGGAGACTTCACGTCCGTTTACTTGAATTTGTCCATCGGTAGGACGTTCAAGTCCGTTCAGTAAACGAATGAGTGAACTTTTCCCTGCCCCACTGTAGCCGATAATCCCGTAAATCTCGCCCTGTTGGATAGATAATGAGACATTGTCGACGGCAACCACCTTGCCATTTTTTGTCGTGTATTCTTTTAAAACTTTAGATAATTGAATCATTTGCGTGCCGCCTCCTTTCTAAAATTTTTGGATGGATACAAAAAGACCCTTTCTGCGCAAAGACAGAAAGGGTCATCGTTTTATCAACAGATATCCATTCTCTCATCCTCCAAAGCGCTAGCTTTGCGTGACTTGGCACCATTTCACTTTCGTGACGGTTGCCGGGCTTCATAGGGCACTTCCCTCCACCTCTCTTTATAAGAGCGACGCATATTCAATTAGTATTGTTGTCAGTAATCGAATAGTATCATAGCCATTTTTGACAGTCAACTATTTTTCATCACAAATTTTCATTATTTTTTATTGAGCAGTTTTGAGTTTCTCTAGTAGATAAGGCACAGATTGAAATGCATAGACTTTTTCGAAAGCATTCGGTCCTTTTTTAATCAACAAACATGGAACACTTTCCACTTGAAATTCTTCCATGAGTTCTGGTGAGTAGTTCGCATTAAGTTGCGGAACGGGTTCGTCAATCAGTTGTTCACAGACTGTGAGCATTTTGGATGCTACTTGGCAGGTGCCGCACATGGGTGTGTAGATATAGAGTATGGACTGGTCGGTTTGTTTCCAGTCGCTGTATGTGATTTCGTTCATTTGGGTCTCCACCTTTACTTTGCTTAAAGTATCAAACCCGCCGTTTGTTTTCAAGAAAAAAGCCCGCCAATTTCGGCGGACTTAGGATTAGCTGATTAATTCTTCGTACTGGTCTGCAGTCATCAATGCATCGGACTCCGCAGAATCCGAAGGCTCTACTTTGATCATCCATGCATTTTCATAAGGAGATTCGTTTACGAACTCTGGGCTATCTTCCAAAGACTCGTTTACTTCAACGACTTTCCCGCTAATCGGTGCATACAATTCAGAAACCGTCTTTACAGACTCAACGCTTCCGAATGCGTCACCCGCTTTAATTTCATCTCCAACCGCTGGTAGCTCAACGAATACGATGTCCCCTAGCTCGGATTGTGCGAAATCTGTAATACCGATTGTTGCTGTGCCTTCTTCATGCTTTACCCACTCATGGTCTTTAGAATAACGAAGTTCTTTAGGAATACTCATCATTAATCTCCTCTCGACATCTGCAATTTTCTCTTTAATAGTGACACAATTCATGCATTTCGACAAGCGGTTATTTTGTCCAAACGTTCTTAAATTCCTCTTCTCGGAAACCAATTGTAGCTTTCGTGCCATCTGTTGTAAATGGACGTTTGATTAGCATACCGTCAGAAACTAAAAGATCTAGTTTTGCATCATCTGTCATTCTTGGTAGTCGGTTTTTCAGACCCATTTCACGATATTTTTGTCCTGTTGCATTAAATAAACGTTTCAGTTCAATTCCATTTTCCTCTGCCATTGATTTTAATAATTCACGGCTTGGTGGATTTTCCACAATATGATGGTACGTAAATTCTACGTTGTGATCTTTCAAGAATTTTTCTGCTTTTTTGCATGTAGTACAAATTGGGTAACCATACATTTCAATTGCCATACAAGTTCCTCCTCTAGAGTCGATCTACTAGTAGTATACCGACCTTTGGGCAAATAGAAAAATCCCTGCAGGAAATGCAGGGAAAATTCGTATTAAACTACATACTTCTCAGCGTCGATCAGCTTAACAGAAGCTTCACGTTTTTTCGTCACTAAGTTGTACGGTGTGTTACGCGTTAATTTACGAAGTGCTGACAACATCATACGCTGATTGTCACCGTCAACTGCTGCAAGTAATGTATCTTTTGCATACTTTTCGATTTCTTCGAAAGCTTCTTGGCAATAGATCTCTGTGTACAGAAGTTTTTGAGCCGCTTTTTCAGCGCCTACTTTGTTCAATGCTTTTTCTGTACGAAGAACTGCTGATTCCATAGCAAATAAGTTGTTCGCGATGTTTGCGATATTTACAAGCACTTCTTGCTCAGCATCTAATTTTGCGCCGTAGCGTTGTGCTGCAAGACCTGCTGCTAACAAACCAATCTTTTTCGCGTTCTTCACAAGCACTTTTTCTTTTGCTAGTGGCTCGTCGCCTACTTCTTCTGGCATCATCATGAGAAGCTCTTCTTGAAGTTTCATAGCTTGTTGAAGAAGTGGAAGTTCACCCTTCATTGCTTTCTTCAAGAATGTACCTGGAACGATCATACGGTTGATTTCATTTGTTCCTTCGAAGATACGGTTGATACGAGAATCGCGGTAGATGCGCTCTACTTCATACTCTTGCATGAAGCCATATCCGCCATGTAACTGAACCGCTTCGTCTGCGATGTAATCAAGCACTTCAGAACCTACGACTTTGTTGATTGAGCATTCGATCGCATACTCAGCGATTGCTGCTGCGATTTCTTTTCCGTCTTTTTGTGCTTCTTCAGATAGCTCGTTCATACGCTCTTCGAAGTAGCCTACTGTACGGTAGATCAAGCTTTCTGTTGCGTATAGTTTTGATGCCATTGTTGCAAGCTTTTGCTTCGTTAAGTTGAAGGAAGAAAGTGGTGTCTTGAACTGTTGACGTTGGTTTGAGTAGCTGATAGCTAATTCAAGTGCACGTTTCGCTCCACCGACAGTACCTACTCCTAATTTGTAACGCCCAATGTTTAAGATGTTGAATGCGATGATGTGACCGCGGCCGACTTCACCTAGTAAGTTCTCAACTGGTACTTCTGCATCTTCAAGAATCAACGTACGTGTAGATGATGACTTGATTCCCATTTTCTTCTCTTCTGCTCCTACTGATACGCCTGGGAAGTCTTTTTCAACGATAAACGCTGTGAATTGCTCACCATCAATTTTCGCGTAAACAATGAAAACATCGGCAAAGCCTGCGTTAGTGATCCACTGCTTTTCACCATTCAAAACGTAGTGCGTTCCCGCTGCATTTAGTTTAGCCGAAGTTTTTGCACCAAGAGCATCAGAACCTGAACCTGGCTCAGTAAGCGCGTATGCAAAGATTTTTTCAGCTGTTGCTGAGAATGGAAGATACTTTTTCTTTTGCTCTTCGTTTCCGAACAATACGATTGGAAGAGAACCGATACCTACGTGCGCTCCGTGTGTGATTGAAAAACCACCCGCAACTGACATTTTTTCTGCAATCAAGGCAGATGAGACTTTATCTAGACCAAGGCCATCGTACTCTTCAGGGATATCTGCTGCAAGAAGACCTAATTCTCCTGCTTCTTTTAATAAACGAACAGAGTGCTCAAACTCATGGTGCTCCAAGTTTTCAACAACTGGAAGGACAGAGTTTCTCACGTAATCCTCTGTAGTTTTGGCAATCATCTTTTGCTCATCCGAAAAATCCTCTGGTGTAAACACGCGATCTGCTGTTAAATCTTCTGTTAAAAACGCTCCACCTTTTACTGCTTGTGACATAATAATGTCCTCCTTTTATAGTAATTCGAATACGCCTGCTGCACCCATTCCGCCACCGATACACATGGTGACAACACCGAACTGCTTCTGTTGACGTTTTAATTCATGAATCATTTTTAATGTTAAGACTGCACCTGTCGCACCTAGTGGGTGACCGAGTGCAATTGCTCCACCGTTGACGTTGACCTTCGTCACATCCAGGTTTAATTCGCGAATGATTTGTAGAGACTGAGAAGCAAATGCTTCGTTCAATTCCCACACATCGATATCTGAAATTGAAAGACCTGCAAGCTTTAACGCTTTTGGAATGGCTTCAACTGGCCCGATTCCCATAACTTCTGGAGCAACACCTGCAGTTGCGAATGAACGGAATTTTGCAAGTGGCTTCAAGCCTTGCGCTTCTGCTACTTCACGGTCCATTACAAGAAGTGCACCTGCACCGTCAGACGTTTGAGAAGCGTTCCCTGCAGTGACTGTACCGCGCACGTTGAATGCTGGACGTAGTTTTGCAAGTGATTCAACAGTTGTGCCTACGCGGACACCCTCATCCATTTCGAATAGGCGTGTTTTCGTCTGTTGCTTGTTTTTGTAATCGACAAAGTGATGTGTCACTTCTACTGGAACGATCTCATCTTTAAATTTGCCTGCTGCAATTGCTGCCGCTGCACGTTTGTGTGACTCTACTGCAAATGCATCTTGGTCTTCACGGCTGATGCCATATTTCACTGCTACTTGCTCAGCAGTATGTCCCATTCCCATATAGTACTGAGGCGCTGTTTCTGCAAGTGTCGGGTTCAATCGAAGTGTGTTCCCAGTCATCGGGATCATACTCATCGACTCGACACCACCTGCGATAATCGCTTCAGCATGGCCGATCATGATACGTTCAGATGCATAGGCAATCGATTGCAGACCTGATGAACAGAATCGGTTGATTGTGATGGCTGGTGTTGTATCTGGAAGTCCTGCAAGTGCTCCAATATTACGCGCTACGTTCATTCCTTGCTCAGCTTCTGGCATCGCACACCCCATGATCAAATCATCGATTGGGCCTTCGTATCCTGCTCGTTGTAATGTTTCTTTGACTACGAGTGCTCCGAAATCGTCAGGACGCACTGCTGCCAAGGAGCCTTTTTTTGCTTTCCCGATTGGGGTGCGGGCTCCTGCTACTAATACTGCTTCACGCATTGGTTGTTTCCTCCTTTAGACTTCGGTTAGTTACGTAGTGGTTTTCCTTTCACAAGCATATGTTGCATACGCATTTGTGATTTAGGTTCAGCGACCAAGCTCAAGAAAGCTTCGCGCTCTAAGTTCAATAAGTATTCTTCGTCAACAAGTGTTCCGTACGGTACTTCTCCACCTGCAAGTACATACGCAAGTTTCTTCGCAATCTTCATGTCATGCTCACTAATAAAACCAGATAGGCGCATGCCTTCCGCCCCTACGAGCATCGTTGCATAGCCTGGTGCACCCGAAACCGCCACTTTTTCACGAATCGGAGCTTTGTAGCCTGCTTCGTATAAATGAAGAGCTGCTTGTTTCGCGTCATATAACAAGTGGTCAGGGTTGACACTCACGCCATCCGCTTGATTTAAGAAGTTGTTCTCGCGCGCTTCTTCACCAGAAGTCGAAACTTTCGCCATTGCGATTGTCTCAAAGACTGTTGTGGCAACTTCTACATAATCGACTTTCACATTGTTTGGAAGTGAACTCAAATGTTTCATATAAAGCTCTTTGTTTCCGCCGCCACCAGGAATTAGGCCAACACCAGCTTCTACTAGACCCATGTATGTTTCAGTTGATGCTTGGATATGGGCAGTTGGAAGACAAACTTCTGCGCCTCCACCTAGCGTCATGCCAAATGGTGCAGCGACAACCGGTTTCGACGAGTATTTAATTTTCAACATGGCTTGCTGGAACATGCGGACGATGTAATCGAGTTCAAAGATATTGTCGTCTTGCGCTTCCATTAAGATCATCCCAAGGTTTGCCCCTACACAGAAGTTTTTCCCTTGGTTGCCAATCACAAGGCCTTTGAAATTCTCTTCAACTTCGTCTACAGCAAAATTGATCATCTGAAGAATGTCAGGACCAATCGAGTTCGACTGGGAGTGGAATTCAAGAAGTGCAACGCCGTCTCCAAGGTCAATTAAGCTCGCACCGCTATTTTTCTTGATGACGCCATGTTTCTTTTTATACGCTTTTAAATCAATTGCCTTTTCATTTGTTGGCACTTTTTCAAACCCTGTTCCTGTGAAGAAGTGAAGTTCGCCCTCTTCTTCTTTATAGAAGGAACTGTGGCCTTGATCGAGTAAAGCTTGCACAAATGCAGGAATCTCGTGCCCTTCTTCTTTCATTTTCGCAACAGACTTTTCAACGCCGATTGCATCCCACGTTTCAAACGGTCCTTGCTGCCAGCCGAAGCCCCATTTCATCGCTCGGTCAATCGCGACGATGTCATCGGCAATCTCACCGTGTAGCTCAGCCGAGTAGCGAAGTACTGGATTGAAAATGCTCCAAAGAAGTTCTCCTGTACGGTCTTTTGCATACACTAGAGTTTTTACTTTGTTCGCTAGGCCTTTTTCTTGTTTCGCCATTTCTAGTGAAGGCGTTTTCAATTTTTTCACTGGCTCATAATCCATCGTTTCTGGATTCAACTCAAAAATTTCTTTATCTTTCTTTACGAAGAAACCTTGGCCAGTTTTCGCCCCCAACCATTTGTTTTCAACCATTTGCTTCATGAAAGCTGGTGGGTTGAATACTTCTTGTTCTTCACCTGTCGACTTGTCGTAGACATTTTTCGCAACGTGTAGGAATGTATCCAGTCCAACCACGTCAAGTGTGCGGAAGGTCGCTGATTTCGGACGTCCAATTGCAGGTCCTGTAACAGAATCCACTTCTCCTACCGAGTAGCCACGGTTCAACATTTCACGAAGCGTGACAAGTAAACCGTATGTTCCGATGCGGTTCGCAATAAAGTTTGGTGTGTCTTTTGCAAGAACAACGCCTTTGCCTAACACGTCTTCTCCGAACGATTTCATGAACTCAATCACTTCAGGCTTTGTTGTCGAAGCAGGAATCACTTCAAGTAATTTCAAATAACGTGGTGGGTTGAAGAAGTGCGTACCAAGGAAGTGGCTTGCAAACTGCTCACTACGTCCTGTCGTCATATCTTCAATACTGATACCGGAAGTATTAGACGTTACTATCGTTCCTGGTGTCAATACTTCATCGATACGCGCGAACAAGTTTTGTTTCACTTCTAAGTTTTCGACGATTACTTCGATGATCCAGTCTACGTCTTTTAATTTCTCAAGATCGTCCTCTAGATTTCCAGGTGTAATCAATTGTAAGTTGCGTTTTGATGTCAGTGGTGCCGGTTTTTGTTTGAGTAACTTTTCAAGAGCTCCCGTTGCAACGGAGTTTCTGAATGCTGGTGTATCTATCGTCCATCCTTTTTTCGCATCTGCTTCAGATACGTCGTTTGGTACGATGTCTAGCAAGTATGTCGGAATGCCACTATTTGCAAGGTGCGCCGCAATACCAGAACCCATAACTCCCGATCCGATGACAGCTGCTTTTTTAATTTGATATGACACAAAGATGCCTCCTTCTATTTTGAATGAATACTCATTCATTTTAGCGGTAAAAAAAATAGAACCGTTGTCCTTGTTTCTAGTGTAGAACATATTTTAAATTTTCGCAATACTATTGTGGTTGCTTTCGATTTCTCTTTTCTGGGGTTTCATGTAAACTAGAGGTACTAGAAGAAAGGGTGTCGAATATGGAACCAATTAAAACAGTAGAACAATTCAATGAAGTGATTCATTCCGGAAAAGAGGTACTTGTAAAATTCCAAGCAGGTTGGTGCCCGGATTGCCGTCGTATGGACATGTTCATTGATCCAATTGTAGAGGAATACAATCAGTATACGTGGTATGACGTAAATCGTGACGAGCTGCCTGAAATTGCAGAGAAATATGAAGTCATGGGAATTCCAAGCTTATTAATTTTTAAAGATGGCGTAAAGACAGCTCATCTTCATAGTGCGAATGCGAAATCGCCACAACAAGTAACTGATTTTTTAGAGTCTGTAAACGAATAGGAGATCACAATGACTACTGAACAAGAGATTCTTGAACTGAAAGAACAGTTGGAGTACTATAAATCGATTGTCTATAACATGTCGTCTCCTATCATTCCTTCTATTGTATCAAAAACCATTTTGGTTCCAGTAGCAGGCTATATCTATAGAGAACGCTTCAACAATATTGAAACGGAAGTTCTTACCTATATAGCAGAGCATCGAGAAGTCGAAAATGTGGTTTTTGATTACACAGGTGTATCCACAGATGATGTTTCTAGCTTTGACTTTAATGAACTTGCCCTCGCAATTTCCAATTTAAATAGCTCTTTAAAACTTATGGGGATGCGCCCAATTTATGTTGGTTTCAATCCAAAGTTGATCCAAGAAATTGTCCGCGCCGGCGTGCATGTTGAGATTGAGACGTATCAATCGTTCCGCATTGCACTGCAAGGTTTATTAAATGAAGGAAAAGGAAAATTATAAGTAACTACAGCGTACCCTTGTGGTGCGCTTTTCTTATGGAGGGATTTGATGAAAACAGTACTTCCTTTTTCGGGGATGTCCCAATACGATGATTCTGTCGCACCCGAACTTCGCTCCTCTGCTTGTGGCCCTGTGACAGCGCATTTACTGTTGAAACATGCTGGCCTTCCTGCCTATTCCGTCGATGAACTGTATCAGTCACTTCGTGGAACCCGCATCGGATTATTTACATTTCGCTTCGTAAAATTTCTGAACAAGTTATTGCCTTCTGATTGGCGCGCAGAAAAATGCACATTGCAAGAAGCGCTAAATGAAATAAAAAAAGGACGGCCAGTAGCCGTCAAGTTTGATAAATATTTTTCATTTCAATTTCGTTCAGAAACATCTTTCTCCTATCACTGGGTACCGATGACCGGTTTTGTTGTAAATGATGGCGAACTGTTTTTACTTGTTCATGATAATGGAGGCCGCGGACGTGAAAGTAAACTCCGTCGCATACCATACGGTCCGAATCATAAAATCGTGACGTTTGTAAAAATTGCGCCTTTACAGTAGCTGACGCAAGACTTGCTTGTAGCCATTGCTCTCACAAAACTCTTTTGCCGTTTGAGGAGCTGCTTCCCAATACAAATCATTCAGTTCCACCTCGATCGGTACATCATTTCGAATAACTGCCAACTGCTTAGAGATTGCTAGAAGCTCCCCTGCTTCTTCAATCTTTTTTCGTTGTCCCGGTTTTAATTCCTCTTTCGCCGCGAGTACACCGTCCACACTTCCATAGGCTTGAATGAGTTGAAGTGCCGTCTTTGGTCCAATGCCTTTCACACCAGGATACCCATCACTGCTATCGCCCATAAATGCTTTCACATCTGGAAACTGATGTGGCTCGATACCAAACTCTTCGCGGAATCGTTCTAAATGATACGAGTCATAAATCGAGAACCCTTTTTTCGTGAATTCAATCGAAACATCCGGAGTTAGAAGTTGAAGAAGGTCTTTGTCTCCAGAAACGATAGTAAACTTCCCTTCTCCTTCCCACTTTTTCGTCACGGATGCAATCGTATCATCTGCTTCCATACCGACGACACCAAGGTTAACCCAACCCAGTTGTTTCGATAGCTCTTGCGCCATATCAAACTGTGGAATCATTTCCTGTGGGGGTGCTGGACGATTGATTTTATAGCCTTCAAACAATTCATTACGGAATGTGTGCATCCCTTTATCCCATGTTATGACTACGTGTGAAGGATTAAATATGGACCGCGCTGTCATGACGTGACGGGCAAAACCCTGCACTGCATTCGTTGGAAGACCTTGTTCATTGTAGAAAAACTGATTCGACATAGCGGTCGCAAAAAATGATCGAAATAATAACGCCATTCCGTCGACTACTAAAATATGTGGCTGGTGCATGGAATTCCTCCTTTATGTATACCCTTAGTTTAACGGAAGATACGACATGGGTATAGTGGGTCTATCAACCTATAAAAGGAGACACGACTAATGAACATACATAATGGATCACTTTACTGGCCACAAACTACAAATCCTTTCGAGCCGCAAGACGTCCATGAACGATTGGACAGCTATGACATCGTAATTGTCGGTGGCGGAATGTCTGGCTCGTTGACTGCCTTTCAATTTATGAAAGCCGGTAAATCGGTAGCAGTTTTAGATAAACGTCAATTTGGTTCGGGAAGCACGAGTGCAAATACGGGATTGCTTCAATATTCCAATGACATCATGCTCCATGAGCTGATTGAACAAATCGGTGAGCCAGATGCTGTACGATTTTACGAGATGTGCTTGGAGGCAATGGATCAACTTGATGAGGTGGCAACTCTCTTACCCGTAAGTGCGGATTTCATTCGTCGTCCAAGTATTTGTTACGCGAGTGTTGAAGAAGATGTAGCCAAGCTTCAAAAGGAATATGAAACACTAAAAGCACACGACTTCCCTTGTGACTATTGGGATCAATCTACTGTGGAGGCAAATCTGCCGTTCTCGAAACCCGCTGCATTGATCACGTATCAAGATGCGGAAGTAAATCCGCTAAAGTTTGTACAAGGTGTTCTTGGTGAAGTTGAAAAAGGAGGCGGCCATCTATTCCCTTATACAGAAGTAGAGGACGTCTTCGAGCAAGTGGACCATTTGGAAGTCCGAACATCGAATGGGACATTCCATGCAAAAAAAATCGTCTACACAACAGGGTATGAAACAGTACCAGTTGGTAAACGAATTGGTGCGGATATCAACAGATCGTATGCGATGGCCACAAAACCGGTCGAGGATATTTCCGAATGGCATGAGCGTGCGTTGATTTGGGAGACGAAACGTCCTTATTTATACATGCGGTTGACGGAAGAAAATGCAGTAGTCGTTGGCGGCTTGGATGAAGATAAGCCGGAAGCGCCACTCTCTGATGAATTGATTGCAGAACGTGGGCAGCGGTTGCTGGATGCACTCCGTGAGCATTTTCCGAATCAACAGTTTGAAATCAATGCGTGTTACGCTGCAAGTTTTGGTGAGTCCATCGATAATCTACCGTTTATCGGTGAGCATCCGACAAAAGCAAATCATTATTATTTGCTAGGGTACGGCGGTAACGGGACTGTCTATAGTATGCTCGGTTCTTCCATGCTTGTAGATTTAGTGGACGGTGTGCCGAATCGGGATGCGGAGATTGTGCAGCTTGATCGGAAGTACGGTGTGAAATAAATAAATAAATAAATAACAAAAAAGGAAATCGATCACAACTCGATTTCCTTTTATAGTTAGTTAGCTGCAGACACTTTATAAATCAATCCACCATCTGTGATTGCAATCAGCGCGCCATCCTGTGTTACGAGAATATCACGGAATCGTTGCACTTCTTCAGACAATAGACGTTCTTCTCCAACAACAATGTCATTTTCAATTACAACACGTGCAATATAGCTCGATGCTAAGCCACCGATGAACAAGTTGTTCTCCCATTCAGGAATGGCGTCATTATCATAGAAGGACATTCCACTTGGCGCACTTGTTGGATCCCAGTAATAGACGGGCTCTACAAAGCCTTGCGCTTCGTGTTCTGAAATACCATCATTGACTAATTCACCCGAATACTCGATACCGTATGAAACGGTTGGCCATCCATAGTTATTCGCTGGCTCAATAATGTTTAGTTCATCTCCAGCTTGTGGACCGAATTCAACAATCCATAAGTCGCCTGTTTGCGGATTGAAGTCTATCCCTTGAATATTACGGTGTCCATAGCTGTAGATGCCAGGAAGTGCATTTTCATCTTCAATAAATGGATTCGTGTCTACCGGTTCTCCATCTTGTGTAATATGAATGACTTTCCCTAAATACGCATCTAAATCTTGTGCGCGCTCGCGAATTGGATCATCTGAACGCTCACCCGTTGTTAAGAACAAGTTGCCAGCTTCATCAAAGATAATGCGGCCACCATAGTGCAAGTCACCTTCATAGGCTGGTGTCGCTTGGAAAATCACTTCAAAACCTTCGAGTGCAGTTTCATCTTCTGATAAAACACCTTTCCCGACAGCAGTGACAGTTCCGCCTTCAATATCTTGAGAGAATGTTAAAAATACTAGTCGTGATTCGGCAAAATCAGGTGCTACGGTTACATCCAGTAATCCACCTTGACCTTCATTGTTTACTTCTGGCGTACCTTCAATTGGATCAGAAACAGCCCCATCTTCAAGGTTAACAATTAGAAGTTCTGCCGTATCTCTTTGTGTCATCAGGATACGGTTTGGTTCAAACTCTTCCATCCCCCATGATACGTCAAGTCCTTCCGCAATAACTTCCACATTAAGTTCTGTTTCAGTCGTTACTGCAGGTGCTCGTGTTTGTTCTGGAAATGCTGGTTCAAAGTCCGTAACTTTTGGTTCAGTTTCTGCTGAATCATCCGTACCAACTTCAGTACCTCCATCTGCATCCGCTTCTGTTGATTCTTCATTTGTCTCTTCTGTCGTAGTGTTAGAGTCATCCATGGATTGTTCATCTGATGTCTCGTTGTTGCTACATGCTGCTAAGGTTAGTAACAAGAGCAGCATTGCGAAGAACATGAATCTTGACCACGAAACTTTCTTCATTGTAGTGCCTCCCTTATTCTAAAATAGTTTGTCTTCCTAAGAGTTGTATACCCTAAATCAAGCTATAAAACTCCCTCGAATTAAAGATATCATAATTTCCCTTTAAAAATAATTATCTGCTTATATCTAAACTAAGAAAAAGCCAACTCATGAGTGAGCTGGCTAAAGGATTTTATTATTTATTCTCTTGTTTCTCTTGTTTTTTCTTTAAATAAGCTTCGCGAATTTGATCAAGCTTCTCTTTTTTATTCGAAACAGCTGGCTTCTTACCATCTTGATATTTCGCTGCCAGTGCTTTGCTTTTCTCATCTAATTGATATTTTCCCATTTTGGTCACCTACTTTTATCTTAAAAAGAAATTACTGTATCGTTCTAGTAAACCATCTCTTGCTTGAAAAGTACAGGATGATTATCGAAATACAGAGTCAATCTTGTCTCTATCGTAATCTAATATCCAATCATTATAAGTTTCGTATATATGTAGGAGCGCCTCTTTGTTCTTAGCGATTACATCACAGCCTCTAGAATCATAAATGTGAAAAATTGTGTCATTAGTTTGATTGATAAAGAATACATCATGAAATGTATTTGGCTTAATTCCTAAATAATGATTACCAATAGCTTTTAGTAGATTCACAAACTTTATATCGTTTAGAGTGCACTCAAGATAAAAGCGATTTGTAGTAAGGTTTTCTTCGAAAACATCAAATTCTTCAGCATATACATATGGAATTGTTTGAGATTGAAGTTTGCTTAAAACAGCTTTCGACTTTATGTAGTGATTAAATACCCTTGGGACTCTTCTTCTTAATGGTACTCCAGCATAATGGGCATTCACCAAAACCAGTAATTCATCATGATTTGAGTGAAGACTTTTCATTAAAGAGATTGCGCGTGAGTATACACGATTCATATACATCTTATCGTCATCTTCTTCTGGATCGCCCAATTCAAAACGAATTCCTACAGGCCAGTTGTAAAACAGCGGAACTTTAAGTTCTAAGCTAGAAAAGTTTGTATCCAAGTAGTCATTTAGCATATTTGTATACCTCCCTCATCTCATAATCAATATGCAAAAAGTGAATTCCGAACAAGGTCATATCATGCGTTGCCGTTAAATATCCGTTTGTTTCTTCTATAACAAAATGCTCATGGAGAGGAAGTCGAAAAACATAGTTGCCAATCGCTAAATACGTTCCCGCGTCCCCTTCCCCTTTGCTTGTTAAATGCAGCTTTTCATCGAGAACGGACAACTTCAAAATTCCGTGCATGGACGACAGCGGCAAAGGCAAAGCGATATTCATATATGTGTCACCGTTTGATTGATGTTTTGAATAGATTGCGACAAAAACTGTCTCACTGCCAATCGTTCGTTTCCACACTCGCGGCTTTATTCTCCCGTCAATTGATTCATCCACCAGTCGAATTTCACCAGTCATTTCTAGTTGTGACGAAGAAAATGGGAGATTCAGCTGGCCCACCCTTCTACTCACAAATTGATAAAGAAACGCGAGTGGCTTGAACCATGTCGCCCATTTTACAGACGCAAGTAATTGAAAATCTTCTGTTCGTTCATAAAAGTCGCGAATACTAGTCGGTAAACTTCGTACATCTACATACTCATCTAGTTGATCGACTAGCCCTGGATGAGCCGCTCCGACTTCTCCGAGCTTCCCACGAACCTTACTCACTGGAAAATCGAATGGCTTCTGCTTCGATTGTGGAACGTGCATTGCCCACCCAAGTACGGTAAATGAACCAAACACGAAACAATTTAATAATCCGTGAAACGCCAACATGTCTGGAATCGTCACAATCGCTGTGCCAGTCACATTGCCATATGCGTATAAGAATGAACCTAAAATGGTGATGCAGAGCGTCAAAAATGGCAGGCGTACCAAAAGTGCCTGCAGAGATGGAAACTTCAAGAGAAATGTATAGTACGTCAAAGCATAAATCGCAGCCACATAAAGCGAGACAGAAATAATCTCAATGATGTGTGAAAACGTAATTCCGATCGCCACCGTCATCGGACCCGTCGCAATTACAAGCGCACTAATTTTATATAGCCTCGTCATTTGGATGCGTCCTAGTAACCCAACGGAAATGCTTAGTAGAAAAGCAGAGTAATGAAAATGAATGGCGGTGAGCCAATTGGTGATAGCACTAA
This sequence comes from Chryseomicrobium imtechense, assembly GCF_041475995.1. Classification (NCBI taxonomy): domain Bacteria; kingdom Bacillati; phylum Bacillota; class Bacilli; order Caryophanales; family Caryophanaceae; genus Chryseomicrobium; species Chryseomicrobium imtechense. The sequence continues at coordinate 58,318 of NZ_JBGOBM010000007.1, forward strand.
ACCCTGTATCAAATCCTGCTATATAGGCAAGGAACCACATGCCTCCGATTGCGAGGTAAACAAGTCCAGCATCGATCATCAGTTCCGCTGTGTTGGTGAACCCTCGTTTCAAAAATCGGTCGATCCCTTTCCAGGCAATTCTCAAAGTACCTACCAAATAAAGTAGCGCACAAATCAAACTGACAGTTGTACCAGGATCAAACAGCAGAACCGTTACGGCTACCATTCCAATAACGAGTAGAACCTTGTCTAGTTTAGTGAGAGTCACGACCAGTTGCACGAATGCCGGAACGAAAACTAATTGGGCCACCGTCAAATAATAGAGATATCCCGCTTGATCACTAAACAACAAACCAACGAGAAGTAAACTTCCTCCGACTACTACTAGAGGATTAATGAGCGCTTTCTGTAAATTCACCAGCATACATCATGATCCTTCCTACCAAGCTGTTATAAATCGATACATGAATGGTGTACACGTCTCGCACATCATCGTACCCTTCTAGTACGGTCACTCGTCCTTCAAATCGTTGAGGAATGGGCATTTCTTTTTTCCCGAACACGAGCTTTTGTTTCCCAGACGTGATTAGAAGAGAACCGTCTTCTGTGACTCGAAACAGAAGGTCAGAATAAAAGAGTGAGATATCCCCAAGGTAGTCTTTGACAACTTTATTTTCAAGGTCTACGGTCATTTTGGCGTTAAACTTGCGTGTCGTTTGTGGGAAGAAGAACGTTCTTTCCCAGCTGATCTCGACTTCTCCACGTTCATTGAGAAAGCTTTTGTTGGTGATAGTAAAAGGAATGTCTTTCCCGCTCTCCGGAAATAAAAAGTTAAGGGTTGCAGCAAACCGGTAAAACGGAGACAGCAGTAGTCTGCCACTTTGAATTTCCCGCATCACTCCTTCTGCAGAAAACGTCTGGTATAAAGGAAGTGCATAGCGATGCTGTAGTTTCGGATGCAGCTTTTGAAAGTCGTCACCGAGTAGAGTCGAATAAATCGTCAAACGCCTTCGCCTCTCTTTCGTTTACAACTTTTCGCAGATGGCAATTGTGCTGTTAAAAGCAAGCCAATTATTGAGACAATCCACAGAGCCCCGTTTAAAGTGATGACATTGAAGGGCGCGGTGGCTACAGATGGTTCTGCTAGGATGGCGCTAAGAGTTAGAAACGGAAATAGTACTACTTGAAGTTGAAGTAGTCGCTTTTGAAACTTTGGAACAAGCCAAAAACACGCGAGCAGAATTTCCGCTAGTCCGACCCAAACAATGGCGGTCGTTGCTTGGTTCATTGTCAATGGGGACAAAGCCATCAGCATATCAATTTCAAGAGGATGCTGCAGTAAAACTTTCGGAACGAGTCCTTGATAGAACCAAACGAACGCAAACAGAAAACAGATCGCATAAAACGCAAAAAATCGCCGGTACTGTGTTTTGGGGCTTTCCCCTACTTCAATCCAGCGCTTCAAGACATCGAAGCTTAAGGCAGTTCCCCAGCCCATGAGTGGTCGAAACACTCGATCAAACAGCTTTCCAAGTTTCCCGAACCGCACCTGATAATCGTACTGTGTTAAAAAAGTCGTCCCGTTTTCGTGCGGAATGTACTTCCAGTAGCCTTTCCCCTCAGCAATCGGAGAAATCATTTGCTCAGTACCAAAGTGAAGAGCCGACGTTTTCTCCCCACTCGCTTTTTCATGTGTTCCTTTGCTCTTACCCCACCCTATCACTTCAAGTCCAGGCATCACTTTTGTCGAATAGGTAAAGGTCTGCACGTCTTCATTCGGTAGCTTGTCGTTGTATGTAATGGATGTAAAACGCAAATCCCATTGCTCGTGCAACTTCGGATCTTGACTATATTCCCAGACTTTTTCTATATCTTCTTGAATTTCAATCTCGACGTAGATTGGTTTTGCTGGCATGGGGTTCACATCGTTTCTTGGATAGTTGATTTTAGGGAGTAAGAGATATTCCGTAATTCTGAATTAAATCTTTAAACGCTGGTCTATGATTTCCGTTTCGCCCAACTACCGCTTCTGCAGTTACTAACGAATTTAAAACCGCTTCTTCTGTGGCTTCACCAATAGCTCTGAATGCCAAGTCCAAATCCTCTTCATGGACTTGCGGGACAGCCATTAGTTTTTCGGGTTGGTAATGTGGAATTTTTGTTGCTGTGGAAAACCCTATAACTATTTCTCCGCTTCCATGCGTGATGATTGAACCTGTACGTGAAAGTCCGGTCACCGATCTTTTGATCATCCGATTTAGTTGTCTTTCGGAAACAGGTAGGTCAGTGGCCACGATAATCATAATGGAACCTTTGTCTTCTTCTTTATACGAATCTTCTATTGCTGCTTTCAGTTCCTGTCCAACAGCCTTGCCTTTTATCAGTAAGTCAGATAATATTCCAAAGTTTGATAAGACTAAGACGCCCATCGTGTACGTTCCATGACTCATGTTCATTATACGGGAAGCAGATCCTATCCCTCCCTTTAACGAATAACAGAGCATTCCAGTTCCCGCACCAACCGTCCCCTCTTCAAATTCAGAAGATGCATTTTCAAGTGCTTGACGAACATGTTCCGGTTTCACTGATTTGGCTCGTATGTCATTTAAAAACATATCATTGCATTCACCGATGACAGGATTTACTGTGCCGGTAGTCTTTCCAATCTCCGGATTTCTTTCTAGCATGTAGTCTATGAGTGTATCTGCAGCTACTCCAATACTTAATGTGTTCGTGAGCAAAATAGGCGTCTCTAACGTGCCCAATTCTGTAAGTTGAATGGTGCCCATTGTTTTCCCGAAACCATTAATCACATGACTTGAAGCTATTAATTTATTTTCAAAGATATTTTCTTGGTGAGGAATGATTGCCGTTACACCAGTTTGTACATTTTTGTCACTGAGTGTCACGTGCCCGACCGAAACGCCTGTTACATCGGTTATTTTATTTAGTGGGCCTGTCTCCAGTTGGCCAATTATTACGCCATAATCTCTGATTCGTTTTTGAGGTAGCATTTTATCTTCCTTTCTATACCATTCTTTAGTAAGTAGCGTATATGAAAAAAAGACAGCTAACAAGAGGTAGCCTCTTGCTAGATGTCCTTCTTTTTTATAAACCATTTATCACAGCCTAACAACAGGCCTACTGAAAACTTGAGATGGTGAGATTTGAACCTGCTTTCAGAAACTTTAACACTTGAGCTCACAATTCTGAAGTTAGAATTCGACTAATGTGGGTAAGGTGAGGCAAGCCTAAAGTTTATGAAGAAGTATAACAATAAGCTAATAAGTATCTTACAAATTAATAAAGTTTAAATTTCTCCAATTTTCAAACTATTATAAAGTAAGTATTTTTATATAACTTTATGTATAGGGTAAGACGCCTAAATATATACTCTTAAATTTATTTCGATAAATAGAGTTTGATTCAGATTTTAATTGTTGATTGAATTCTAATTAAAAGCAATTATAATGATTTGCATAATAATTAAATAATCATTTTAATATGACCAATTCAAGTCATTAAGGCGTTGCATAAATTCTTCACCAATATCAGGTTCAATACTTTTAATAAAATATACCTTACCATACAAATATTCCTTGAAAAATGACTTGTCAAAATTTCGAGTATATTTTAGATGATTAGATATTCCATATTTTTCACAAAAATAAATCTCTTTCTCAACATCTTTTTTAAATTTCCTTCTAATCTTGACTTTATTATTGACTAATAAACCAGTTACATATTGGGGTTGATTACTAAATTGAAACCTTTCTTTTTTCAGGTTGATTTCAAATTCATTGAAGGCAATTATTTTCTTTATCTTATCAACCAATGATTTGATATCTTCTATATTATTTGTAGAAAATGTTATATCATCAGCATATCTTGAATACATCATTTGATTTTTCTTTGCAAAACTCGATAATTCTTTATCCATATTTATACAAATAATATTTGAAAGCATTGGGCTAGTTGGTGCTCCTTGAGGCAGTCGATTTTTATATGTCATTAGCCTTGTTAGTGCATACGAAATTTCAGAACTATAGCCATTATTATAAAATAAAAAAAATACTCTGGTAGAGGTGATCGAGGGGAAAAAATCTTCTAAATCAATGTTATATACTAATTTTTTATTCACATGAATTGATGCATTATCCAAAATCCCCACAAACTGTTTAAATCCATAGCAATGATCACTAATACTGAAATTCAACAGTACATTATCTAGAATCCATCTTTGAATTTTCTTTAAATTTAAACTGGGAGAATCAATGGTTCTATATCCACCTGTTTTTTTAGATATTTTATAGCTTGTATATAGGCTCTCAGATTTAAAGACATAATAATTTACTATAGATGGATCTATACCCATTAGTTTTGCTAAATGCTTTACATCAAAAATTATAGGCAATTTATTATTATACAAACCTCTAGCATAGTTTGTGCATCTGGAGATATATTTTTCAGAATACCCTTTTGATCTCATAGTTTTTTCTAAATCTATTATATACTTCATATTAGTCTCCTAAAAACTCTAGCTTCTACTCTATAATGATTTAATCACTTAAATCATTATTTAATTTGTTTAATAAAACATAGTATCGCTTGTCGATACTAGCGATTTCGTTAATTTGAAATCGCTAGCAACAAAAAAGTGATCTCCTTTTTTGTTGCTATGCTATAAAATAACATTTATTATGACATGGGACTCCCATTCATTCTAGAAGCTAGATACCAATATTATACTTTATTTGTACTTACTATTAAACCTTTTCGGAATATAAATCTCAGACATTTCAATTTTATCCCCATTAAATATATCTACTTCTTCCATTTCATCAAACTTTACATCCGCAAGTGAATATTCATTAATCTTTTTTAAACCTTTATCAGTGAGTTTTAAATAACCATCAATATATAAATAGCCTTTTCCCAATAACATATTTATTATTTCATCTAATTGATCGTTTTGAACTCCAAAAAAACGCAGTAACTCATTATAAGAATAACTTGCATCTGCTGTATTGAAGTAATGTAACATCAAAGTCAATTTATAATCATTCATTATTATATTGTCGCTTTCTATTTCTATAATTTTGTTGTTTACGTTTTGGTTGTGAAAAACGTTTAAATAAACTCTCCCAAGGAATCTGTCCTTTATACCAAAAATTACTCACGGTATTATTAGGAATATTATGAGAAAATAGAACCAATAATTCAGACATCTCATAACCTAAAATGAATCGAGAATTAGTTCCCCACAATCTCTTTTCAATTTTAACTAATCTTTGATACTCCATTTCTGACAATACATTTATCTCTGAAATCTTGCTTACTTTATGACAATATCTTATGTCAAATTTAATATCACTGTATTTCTTTTTTAATTCTTCAATTTTTATTAAGGCCCTATCTGTAACTAAGATGAATAAAAATATTAATTCTTTGCCTTCAAAATACTTATCATTATTTTCTAAATACTTTTCAACTGTACCTGCTGTCCCAACAACATCATCAACAATTATAATGCTTTCAAATTCTTCCGCATATCTTAAATCAGTGTTTAAAGTATCTTCGTAAGGTAAAAAGTCTTCTTCCAATTCCATTTTCTTTTCAAAATTAATAATTCTAATCAAAGATATTAATTCATTAGCACCACAATATCTACCGTTATTTGGTATTAACGGTAGTATTACAGATTCCTTTAAGCCATTGTAATCCTTTTTAATACTCACTAATTGTTCTTCTAAAAGGTCTTTCATTTCCTTCTTCGAGTAAAATTTCAAATTCATAAATATCTTTTCTAATATTATTTTCTCTTGCTTAGTTTTTGCATTCTTAATCCAGTTTCCATATCTAATATCAATTTCTTTAAAATAAAATTCATCATTATATTTTTTTTTCAACTCTTTAATATGTTCGTCTATAGACATAGTTAACACCCCAACTTAATCCATAATATTGAATCTATTGTACACTATTTATGATTAATTTCTAAAACTTTATTTTTTGAAATTTGATACCACTAGTGTCGCATAAATTAGTTGAGAAAATTCAATTTTCTTTTATTCGTTGAAAAAATTAAAAACGAACAGACATACCGAAAAAGGTAGTTAACATCCATTTTTTTACTATAAACTGTGGCATTTGCAGTTAGAAGCTATTCACCCTTACGGGATTGATCCCCCTTTGATCTTTCGTAGCCAGATGTAGGCGGATTTCCAAGGTGCCGCTCGTAGCCATCGACTGATCTGTAGGTAACTCCTTGGACTGTTCGTCTCAAGCTGTGCGAGAACATGGAGGCAATAGACAATCATGGCGATATACACCTGGTTATGCACAGCCTGTTCGCTCTGTCCGTAGAACTTTTTGATGTTCAGGTGCTGTTTCATCCACTTGAAGAACAGTTCGATGGCCCACCGTGACCTATAGAGTTCCGCTAGCTCGTCTGCGTCTATATCAAAGCGATTGGTGATTAGTTCCAATGGATTCCCCTTGGAATCCAAGACTTTGATGCGTCGAAACACATTCTCTGCTCGATTTTGCGCCGTACCGATCAAGATCATCTCATCAGACAAGACCTCGGAAGCCTCTAGACACTCTAACGGTTGTATCACACGTGTGACAGCGTTCTTCCGTAGACGTGATACGAAGAAGAACCCTTCATCTGTCATGCGGTCGAACCGTTCATAGTCCAGATAACCACGATCAAAGACGTACATGCATTCTCTATCATCGACGAGGACTTCTAACTGGCCACGGTCGTGCTCCTTTGCGTTAGTGAGCACTGCCTTGTCGGGATATGAACAACCTTTTTCTAAGAATACCAGCCGCAGATGGAGCTTGACGCCTGACTTGGTCTTTCTGAACTCTGCCCATCGATGACGATTCAGATTCAGTGGCAATGTGGTCGAATCAATGATCTTTAGAGGCGTCGTCGCCTTTTGGCGAATTTCAAAATGACTCATCTTATGGATTTTCGTGACCAAGTCGAGGAAGAGTACCTGAAACACATGCGTGGGAATCTCGCTCAATCGACGTCCTAGTTGCGAGAAGCTGATCGACTCTAGAGCCGTTGCTCGTTGAAGGTCGTCTGAGAACAGCGTGTCGCTTAGAGCCCGGAGGCTCTCTGTCTCATTGAGCTGTGCGAATACAAGCAGTTTGAGAAACGATTCGAAATGTAGCTTCTTTGTATAGTGATTTAACTGATGGGCCTCGACCAGTCCTTCAATTTTTCCAGAAGAAATTGGCGAGAGCCATTGTTCAAATGATGTTTTCCGTGTAAACTTATCCATGCGATTGTCCTTTATTTTGGATTTGGATGGTTTACTACCCGAATCCATTATAGAGGATTTTTTTACGTTTAAATAAATTTACAGACAATTCCGCTTATCGGACAAGACCTACTCATTTTAATGCGACACTAGTGATTTGATACTATTAAGTAAAATTATTTAATACTACAAAAATAGAGATACTTAAAATCCAAAATAATATATATTATTTTATTAATATTTGAGTATTGGAAAATATTGTTTCAATATTAAATAATTTGATTCAATTTATAATAACGTTATTAAGAATATTTAGATATAATCATCTAACATTATTAATATTTTTTAATAAAGTACAAGTGTTGTGATAGGCATGGGATTATAACAATGGTTAATCCAATATAGTGTATCTGTATTTCCGATCGTGTGGATTGGGACTTCTAATTTCATTATCCACATAAAAATGTTGCTTTTCTTAAAGTGAGATTAGCTTTTTGGCAACTGGAGACTGAAGTAGATTTAGGCGGACCCTGTCACAGCCACAATTCTAGATCGGCAGCTGAAGAGCCACACTTCTTCGACTTCGTCTCGAACTGAGTCTCATCACCTGCCAGAATTGAGTCTAAAACAGGCACCTCACTCCCAGGTCTTTTCTTCTGGAGGAGTTTTTAGAGACAAAGAAAAAGCCTCCTAATCTCAATGAGATTAGAAGGCTTTTGTGGAAGATAATACTTCCGGTTATAAACCATTGAACCATGCCACACAAGCAAGATTCGAATGGAGACGGCGGGATTTGAACCCGCGTCCAGAAACTCCAACACTTGAGCTTCTACGCGTGTAGCTTACCTATTCAAGTTCGTCCGATCCTCTGCCGATAAGCAGGCGTTAGATGGACTAGTCCGGAAATCTCTTGCAACTGACTCAGACTGCACCAGTTACCGTATCCCACTAAAAGTGAGCTCTACATAGCCACATGGGCGATGGATACATAGAGCAGATTCACGCTATTAAGCAGCGAATGCTAAGTTGTTGTTTGTTTTGCCTGTTATTATAAGTTCCGTTGTTACAGAGCCGAGCCTCTGACGCGCCACCCAAGCTTGAACCATTCCTGTCGAATCCATAACGTCCCCGATATGGAAAAAGTGAACTTGGTTGTTCTACACTTAGTATATATCAAAGAAGGTCAAACTTCAACCAATTTACTGGTTACGCGCTTTGAAAGCACGTTCGATCTCACGTTTAGCTTCCTTCTTCTTCATATCACTCCGCTTATCGTAATCTTTCTTCCCTTTCCCTAAACCGATCAGCACTTTTGCATAGCCGTTTTTGACATACATTTTGAGAGGAACGATTGTGTAGCCGTCCCGCTTCGTTTTGCCAATCAGCTCACTGATTTGTTTTTTGTGAAGAAGAAGTTTACGCACACGCAGTGGATCATGGTTGAAACGGTTCCCTTGTTCATACGGACTGATGTGCATGTTCGAGATCCATGCTTCATTGTTGCGAATGCGAATGAAAGCATCTTTTAACTGCACACGGCCGTTTCGAATCGATTTGATTTCAGTACCTTGCAACACAAGTCCTGCTTCCAACGTATCTTCAATGAAATAGTCATGAGAAGCTTTCTTGTTTTGTGCAAGGACCTTGTCATCGTGTTTTTTTGCCATTTGACTCACCTACTGAAAGAGGAGGCTAGACGCCTCCTTATTTTTTTCGTTTCTTTTTCTTCTTTTTGGCTACATCTTCGAAGAATCGCTTCTTTTGAGATGGTTTGCCTTTTGCTTTTGGTTTGCCACTCTTTGCGTCTTTTCCACGTTTGTCCCCGCTGCGCTCTGCTGGTTTTCCAGAACGGCTTGCATGAATGACTTTCGGCGTTTGACGACGCTCACGCCCAGCTGCTTTAATCATTCCCACGACTTCAAAGTCAATGGATGACTCTTCCACTGTAACGTTTGTGACCTTTACTTTCACTTCGTCCCCTAGTCGGAACTCGCGACCCGTTCGTTCCCCACGCATAATCATCTGACGGTCATCGAAGTTGTAATAATCGTCGGATAAGTTCGTGACGTGGATCAGGCCTTCGATTGTGTTTGGAAGCTCAACGAAGATTCCGAAGTTCGTAACAGAACTCACAATCCCTTCAAACTCTTCCCCAATCTTATCGACCATAAACTGCGCTTTCTTCAATGCTTCCACATCACGTTCTGCATCAACTGCGCGGCGCTCCATTTTCGAAGCGTGTTCGGCGATGTCGCCAAGGTTTGCTTGCCAGTGCATGATCGTCGACTGAGAAAGGTCACCCTTAATCAAATACGTACGAATCAAGCGGTGAACAATTAAATCTGGGTAACGACGAATCGGCGATGTGAAGTGTGTGTAGTACTCCGTTGACAATCCAAAGTGACCTAAGCATTCCGGGTCATACTTCGCTTGTTGTAGAGAACGCAGAAGCATCGTCGAGATGACTGGCTCTTCTGGAAGCCCTTCAATCGATTCAATGATCTCTTGCAATGCTTTCGGATGAATGTCATTGCTTGAGCCTTTTACAACCAATCCGAATGATGTTAAGAATTCGAAGAAGCGTTGTAGTTTTTCAGGCTTCGGATCTTCGTGAATACGGTACATGAACGGAACATCCATCCACTTGAAGTGTTGTGCGACAGTTTCGTTCGCTGCCAGCATGAACTCTTCAATCAATTTCTCCGCAACTGTGCGGTCACGGTTGACGATTTCAGTTGGCCAGCCGTCTTCGTTGACTAAGATTTTTGCTTCTGGGAAGTCAAAATCAATTGCTCCGCGTTCTTCACGTTTCCCGCGCAACACTGCTGCAAGTTCTGCCATCAGTTCAAACATCGGTACAAGTGACTCATAGCGTGTACGCAACTCTTGGTCGTTCTCTTCCAAAATCAAGTACACATCGCGGTACGTCATACGCTCAGCCGTGTTGATGACACTCTCAAAGATCTCGTGGTTGACGACTTGACCTTTCGAATCGATTTCCATCACACACGAAAGCGTCAAACGGTCCACTTGTGGGTTCAACGAGCAAATCCCGTTTGATAAGCGGTGTGGTAGCATCGGAATCACGCGGTCTGCTAAGTAGACACTAGTTCCACGCTCTAACGCTTCTAAATCGATTGGCGAGTGCTCTGTGACATAATGGCTGACGTCCGCAATGTGAACGGACAGCTCATAGTTGCCATTTTCAAGTTTCTTCACTCCGACTGCATCATCCAAGTCTTTTGCGTCTGCGCCGTCAATCGTGACAATGACCTCTTCACGTAAATCGCGTCGTCCTTCGATGTCTGCTGGGTCTACTGTGTCGCCCGTTGACTCTGCTTGCTCGAGCACGTCTTCTGGGAACTCCGTTGGAATGCCGTGCTTATGGATGATTGATAAAATATCGACACCTGGATCATTTTTATGCCCAAGGATTTGTGATACTTTCCCGGCTGCTGAGTTTCTGCCTGAAGGCCAGTCTGTAATTTCTACGATGACTTTGTGTCCATCTGCAGCACCGAGTGTATCGCCTTTTGCGACGAAAATATCCATCGGTAGTTTTTTATCGTCCGGAATGACGAATCCAAACCCTTTGTTGTCTTGGAACGTTCCGACGATGCGGTCAAGACCACGTTTTGTGATTTTAATGATGGCTCCTTCACGACGGTCCCCCGATGAAGCCGATGACACGCGTACGAGTACCATATCTCCGTTAAACGCACCGTTGATTTCAGTCGGTGGAATGAAAATGTCATCCATGCCTTCCTCTTCCGGCGCAACGAATCCAAATCCACGTGCGTGTCCAATGAATTTCCCTGCAATCAAGTTCATTCGTTCCGGCACACCGTAGCGGTTCGAGCGTGAACGAACGATTTTGCCATTCTCTTCTAAACGTACAAGCGTCTTCACAAATTCTTTGAAGTCATGTGCATCATCCAATTGAAAATGCGCTTCTAATTCTTTCGTTGTGAGTGGCTTGTAACTATCGTCTCGCATCAACTCAACGAGCGCTTGTTCTAGTTGTTGTGTATCCATTTCTGTCCCTCCTTTGTCTTACTATTTCCTAAAAGACCCTGCCTTACTCGTGCCAATCCAATTTATTTAAAAAGGCAAGAATGTCTTCGTGCAGTTGTTCTTTTTCTGGGCCAAGTGTGATCACGTGACCTGATTGTTCATACCATTTGATTTGTTTGTCTGTCGATTCCGCCGTATCGTGAATGATGGTTGCAGAGTTCGTATCAATGACGTCATCCAATCGTCCTTGCGCGACAAATAGAGGCGCATAGACGTGATCGACGATACCCCGAACATCTTGGATCAACTGCTGAAGTTCCGGAAGAGTCTGCATCGGCGTTTGACGAATCGCTTCGATTTCTTGTTCGATGACATCCGCTTCTTTGCCTTCATACTTTTTGTATTCGCGAGCGTAGCCAAGAACTCCTTCAAACATCAGTTCTGTCGTTTTCATTGTCATCGGCGCACACATCGTGACGACACCTTTGACGGGCATTTCTGATGCGACTTTCAATGAAAAGACGCCACCTAGAGAAAGCCCTGCAACGGCAATCTCCTCATAGCCCTTCTCTTTCAATTCATTGTAGGCACCAATGACGTCTTGCCACCAATCGGCTGGACCCGTCGCAATGAGTTCTTCTGGCGGCACTCCGTGGCCTTTGTAGTGCGGCGCAATGGATGTGTAGCCATTCTTTTCTAGGAACCGTCCAAGCATTCGCACGTCAGATGAGTTCCCTGTGAATCCGTGAAGCAATAACACGGCACGTTTTCCCGCTTCAAAGAAAAACGGCTTTGGCGTTGAAATACGCATCTTGTTCCCTCCAAAAGTGAGTTGCGTTACGGGGCTGCTTTCCGAGGGCGCGGCGTGAGCCTCCTCGTCGCAGGCTCCTGCGGGGTCTCACGTTCCGACTTTACTCCCACTGGAGTCAGCCCCTTCACTCCACTCAATTTTTTCTAGAAATCCCGGAGGTCAGGTTGTCATTTCCCAGGGTGTAAGAGTTTTATCGAGACCCGGCAACGAAGCCGAAAGTGCTCTTCTTTCGGCTTACGTGGGGAGGCTCGGTGAAACTCTCCCTAGGACAATGACGACCTGACCGGAGGGATTTCCCCAAACTTGCAAAAAACGCCCAACCACACTACTTGTGGTCAGGCGATTAAAGAACATTTATAGTTTCATAACAGCAATCGTTAAAGCAAAGAATAGTACGGAAAGTACAATAGTTGCACGATGTAGGACTAATTCCATCCCACGTGCTTTTTGTTTTCCAAACAGTTGCTCTGCTCCACCAGAGATGGCTCCAGATAACCCGGCACTTTTCCCTGATTGCAATAACACAACTACGATCAATGCTAGCGATACGATGACAAGTAATGTCAATAGAAAGGCTTGCATTCACTCCACCTCCTGATAAGAACATACACAACAAGATTAATTTTATCAGACTTCTCAGGTAGTGACAAGCTGACCCGTATTATTTTTTCAAATTATAGAACGTTTCACGGCCTAAATATTCAGCTGTAGAATCCAACATATCTTCGATGCGAAGAAGTTGATTGTACTTCGCTACACGGTCTGAACGTGAAGGAGCACCTGTTTTGATTTGACCTGCGTTTGTCGCAACTGCGATGTCTGCAATTGTCACATCTTCAGATTCACCTGAACGGTGAGAGATGACTGCTGTGTAACCTGCGCGTTTTGCCATTTCGATTGCTTCAAACGTTTCCGTTAAAGTACCGATTTGGTTTACTTTGATTAGAATTGAGTTCGCGATGCCTTTTTCAATTCCATCTTTTAATTTCTTCGTGTTTGTTACGAATAGATCGTCTCCAACAAGCTGAACGTTTTTACCGATACGCTCTGTTAGAAGTTTGAATCCGTCCCAGTCGTTCTCATCAAGACCATCTTCGATTGAAACGATTGGGTACTTGTTGCAAAGCTCTTCGTAGAAATCAACCATCTCAGCAGATGTTTTCACAACACCTTCACCAGATAAGTGGTACTTGCCATCTTCTTTGTTGAACAACTCAGAAGCTGCAACGTCCATAGCAAGAAGAACTTCTTCGCCTGGCTTGTAACCTGCTTTTTCAATAGCTTCCATGATGGTTACAAGTGCTTCTTCATTTGATTTCAAGTTTGGTGCAAAACCGCCCTCGTCACCAACAGCTGTGTTCAAGCCGCGCTCTTTTAGAACCGCTTTTAGGCTGTGGAAGATTTCAGCGCCCATGCGTAGTGCTTGGCGGAATGACTCAGCGCCAACAGGCATGACCATGAATTCTTGGATGTCGACATTGTTGTCTGCGTGCTCTCCACCATTTAAGATGTTCATCATCGGTACTGGAAGTTGCTTCGCGTTGAAGCCTCCAAGGTACTGATAAAGTGGCATGTCTAGGTAGTCCGCTGCAGCGTGTGCAACAGCCATTGAAACACCAAGAATAGCGTTTGCACCCAGGTTGCCTTTATTTTCTGTTCCATCTAATTCGATTAACGCTTGGTCAATTGCTACTTGATCAAGAACTGTATAGTTTTCTTCTAATTCTTCAGCGATTACTGTGTTTACGTGTTCTACGGCTTTTTGAACACCTTTACCTAAATAACGGCTCTTGTCGCCATCACGCAGTTCTACTGCTTCGTATTCTCCAGTAGATGCGCCTGAAGGAACGATAGCGCGGCCAAATGCACCGCTTTCCGTAAATACTTCTACTTCAATTGTTGGGTTACCACGTGAATCAAGGACCTCACGAGCAAATACGTCTGTAATAATTGGCATTATCGTCTCTCCATTTCAAGTAAAGTTTTTCCTGTCATTTCAACAGGTTGTTCAATCCCCATTAAGTCTAGCATAGTTGGGGCTAAATCGGCTAAAATTCCACCGTCACGAAGCGTTATTTCGCTTCGCGTAACAATGACTGGCACGGGGTTTGTCGTATGCGCCGTCATTGGATTTCCTTCAAGTGTAGTGACTTCATCGGCATTCCCATGGTCCGCTGTAATAATCGCTTCTCCACCTTTTGCAAGGATGGCATCGACTACACGCCCTAGACATTCGTCTACTACTTCGATTGCTTTGATTGTCGGCTCTAGCATGCCGCTATGACCAACCATGTCCGGGTTCGCAAAGTTTAAGAGAATCGCGTCGAACTGATCGTTCTCAATCGCTACCACTAAAGCATCCGTCACTTCATACGCACTCATCTCAGGCTGCAGATCGTAGGTCGCAACTTTTGGTGAGTTGATCAGAATCCGGCTCTCACCAGGGAATTCTTCGTGACGACCGCCACTCATGAAGAAGGTGACGTGTGGATATTTTTCAGTTTCGGCAATACGGACCTGCAATTTGCCGTGCGCTGAAAGAACTTCTCCCACAGTGTTTTTCAAATCTTGCTTTGCGTAGGCAATCCCGCCGATCACTTCGTCGTTGTATTCCGTGAAGGAAACGAACGGCAAGTGTTCCGGGTGATGCTCTCCGCGTGGGAAGGAATCAAATGTCGGGTTTGTAAGCGCAAACCCTAATTGAATCGCACGGTCTGGTCGGAAGTTGAAGAAGATGACACCGTCGCCTTGTTGGAACACAGCTTTTGGTGCTTCTTCCGTTCCGATAACAAATGGTTTCACAAACTCATCCACAATTTTTTCACTGTATGACGCTTCAATTCCAGCAATTGCATTCGCAAATCGAGGACCTTTCCCGTCTACAATCGCGTCGTATGCAAGTTGTACACGTTCCCAGCGACGGTCACGGTCCATTGCATAATAGCGGCCACTGATCGTTGCAAATGAGCCGTAGTTCAAGTCCATCATGATGCGCTCGGTTTCTTCGACATATGGAATCGCTGTAGCAGGCCCCACATCGCGCCCATCTAAGAATCCGTGAACAAACGTCTCGGCTACACCTTGGTCTTTTGCAAGCTTCAAGAGTGCATGCAAGTGCGTGTAGTGACTGTGCACGCCACCATCTGAAAGTAATCCCATAACATGCAAGCGACCGTTTGCTGCTTTAACTTGCGCAATCAACTTTAGTAACGCTTCGTTTGTGAAGAAATCCCCATCACGAATCGACTTATTGATGCGTGTTAAGCTTTGATATACAATACGGCCTGCTCCAATATTTAAGTGCCCGACCTCCGAGTTGCCCATCTGTCCTTCCGGAAGACCAACAGCTTCACCAGAAGCCGTTAGTTCACTGTGCGGAAAGTGGTTCCAATAGCGGTCGAAATTCGGTTTCTTTGCCTGCGCAACAGCGTTTCCAGCTGTTTCATTGCGGCAAGCAAATCCGTCCAAAATAATTAAGGCAGTTGGCTTTCTCATTTCTGAGTCGCCTCCACCAGTTGTAGGAATGAATCCGCTTCAAGACTTGCGCCGCCCACTAGTGCTCCGTCAATATCGTCTTTTCCAAGTAGTTCCTCGATGTTTGCAGGCTTCACGCTTCCGCCGTACAGAATTCGTGTTGCGTTTGCTGCTTCTTCTCCGTGAAGGTCAAGAAGTGTTTCGCGAATTGCTTGGCATACTTGGTTGGCATCATCTGCAGTTGCAGTTTTGCCTGTTCCGATCGCCCAAATTGGCTCGTAAGCAACAACTGTTTTTTCTACTTCAGATTCAGTTAAGCCTTCAAATGCTTCTGCCACCTGTTTTGATACGACAGTTTCTGTTTCGCCTGCTTCACGTTGCTCTAAACTTTCACCGACACAAACGATTGGCGTTAGTCCAAGATCAAGTGCCGCTTTTGTTTTCAAGTTAACCGTTTCATCTGTCTCGTTGAAATATTGACGACGCTCTGAGTGACCGATGACAACGTGTGTCACGCCTACATCTTTCAACATGTCCCCGCTGATTTCTCCTGTGAACGCACCTTCTTTTTCTTGGTGCATGTTTTGTGCACCGATATGAATCGAAGAGCCTTTCGCAGCCTCAACTAGAGCTGGCAATTGTAAGAATGGTGCACAGATAACCGCGTCTACTTTTGATGCATCGATTGTTGCTGAAGATGCTGCATTCCAAAAGTCATGAGCCTCTTCAACCGTTTTGAACATTTTCCAGTTTCCTGCAATGACAGGTTTACGCATAGTATTGCCTCCTATTCTTTATCGTGAAGTGCTGCAACGCCCGGAAGTTCTTTGCCTTCCATGAACTCAAGTGAAGCGCCACCGCCTGTAGAAATATGGTCCATTTTGTCTGCTACATTGAACAGTTCAACTGCTGCTGCTGAGTCTCCGCCACCGATGACAGTATACCCTGCAGTTTCCGCCATAGCCTCTGCCACAGCACGTGTTCCTTTTGAGAATGGTTCCATCTCGAACACACCCATTGGTCCGTTCCAGATGATCAATTTGCTGTCTTTTATGATGCTTGCATAATGTTCAGCCGTTTTCGGACCGATATCTAGACCCATCCAGTCTGAAGGGATCGCGTCAGACGAAACTACTTTCGTTTCTGTATCCGCTGAGAATTCTTGTGCGATCACTGCATCTTGTGGAAGGTGCAACTGAACACCTTTTTGTTTAGCTTTTTCAATAAACGAGTTGGCAAGGTCGAGCTTGTCTTCTTCAAGTAAAGAAGTCCCGATCTCGTGACCTTGTGCTTTTAAGAATGTATAGGATAGTCCTCCACCAATGATCAAGTGGTCGACTTTTTCTAACAAGTTTTCAATGACGCCGATTTTATCTTTTACTTTCGCCCCACCGATGATTGCTGTGAATGGACGTTCTGGTTCAGATAATGCTTTGCCTAACACATCAAGTTCTTTTTCAAGGAGTAGTCCAGATACTGCCGGAAGGTGCTTCGCAATACCTGCTGTCGTTGCGTGTGCACGGTGTGCTGCGCCAAACGCATCATTCACGAAAACATCTGCAAGTTTCGCAAACTGTTCTGCAAGTTCCGGATCGTTCTTTTCTTCGCCTGCGTGGAAACGAACGTTTTCAAGCAACACTACGTCGCCTTCGTTCAATTTTGCAATTTCAGCTTCAACAGATTCTCCAACAGACTCCTCAAGTTTTGTTACTGGTCGGTCTAAAAGCTCGCTCAGACGTTCTCCAACAGCTGTTAGACGAAGCTCTTCGTTCACTTCACCTTTCGGACGTCCCATATGGCTCGCTAAAATAACTTTGGCCCCTTGTTCAATTAGGTGTTGAATCGTTGGTAGCGCTGCACGAATACGTGTGTCATCTGTGATTTTGCCATCTTTCGTTGGAACGTTGAAGTCGACGCGACAGAAGACGCGTTGTCCCTTTAGTTCGACGTCTTTCATTGTTTTCTTTGCTAGCATGTGAAAACCTCCCAGGTTATGGTGTGTTCAAGTTACGGGCAAATAAAAAGAGTAAGGGTAGCCCTTACTCTCTGTTACCCTCTGCTCTTATTATAGAGGTTCAAGTGCATTCCTGCACGGGATATTAAAGACCTTTAGCAGCCATGTATACAGCAAGGTCGATACAGCGAGCTGAGTAACCAGACTCGTTGTCGTACCAAGACAATACTTTCACCATGTTGTCGCCGATTGCCATTGTTGAAGCAGCATCTACGATTGATGAATGTGTGTTGCCGTTGTAGTCAGTAGAAACTAACTCAAGTTCTTGGTACTCTAAGATACCTTTCAAATCGCCTTCAGCTGCTTCTTTTAACGCAGCATTCAGTTCTTCGATTGTTACGTTTTTGTCTAACTCAGCAACGAAGTCAACTAGTGATACGTTTGGCGTTGGTACGCGAACTGCCATTCCATCGATTTTGCCTTTTAGCATTGGAAGAACTTTTCCTACAGCTGCTGCTGCACCTGTTGAAGTTGGGATCATGTTCTCTGCTGCTGCACGTGCACGACGGTAGTCGCTGTGTGGCAAGTCAAGGATGCGTTGGTCGTTTGTGTAAGAGTGAATTGTTGTCATCATTCCACGTTTGATACCGAACTTGTCGTTCAATACTTTCGCTACTGGAGATAGACAGTTTGTTGTACATGAAGCGTTTGATACGATGTTTTCGTTTGCTGCATCGTACTCTTCATGGTTAACGCCCATTACGTAAGTTGGCATGCCGCCTTCACCTGGAGCCGATACGATAACTTTTTTCGCTCCAGCATCGATGTGCGCTTGTGCTTTTTCTGGTGAACGGAAGATACCTGTTGATTCGATTACGATGTCAACACCAATCTCGCCCCATGGAAGTGCTGAAGGATCTTTCTCAGCGTATACTTTGATTTTGCGGCCATTTACTAAGAAGCCATCTTCTTCAGCTGTTACTTCTGCATTCAAAGTACCGTGCACTGTGTCAAACTTTAGAAGGTGAGCAAGCATTGCAGCGTTTGTTAAATCGTTCACTGCTACTACTTCTACTTGATCATTTGTTAGTGCCTCGCGGAAAACTTTACGTCCAATACGTCCAAAACCGTTGATTGCTAATTTGATAGTCATTAAAAATTCCTCCTATAATGTATGTTCTTTTATAAGTTGATCGGCAGCCCCTTCGTCTGTAATCAATACAGTCTGTTTGGGTGCCTGTTGAAAATATGAGTCAAGTGCATGTGCTTTTTGTGCGCCACCTGCTACAGCAACGATATGCGGTGTCTGTTCGAGTTGCTCGAGTTGAACTCCAATCGTGCGAATGCGGTGAACGACTTCACCACGTGCATTGAAATAATAACCAAATGCTTCACTGACAGCCTGCTGTTCTTTCAAAAGCTTCAATTCTTCTGAGCTCGAACTTCTGCGGCGTGCCATTTCCGTTGCGTCACCAATGCCATGAACAAGGATTGACATTTGTTCATACA
Organism: Chryseomicrobium imtechense; assembly: GCF_041475995.1. Taxonomy (NCBI): domain Bacteria; kingdom Bacillati; phylum Bacillota; class Bacilli; order Caryophanales; family Caryophanaceae; genus Chryseomicrobium; species Chryseomicrobium imtechense. The sequence continues at coordinate 77,357 of NZ_JBGOBM010000007.1, forward strand.
AGGCCATCATTTCTTGAACGAAAGGCTCTTGGGTCATGGCTTCGTAAGCAGATTCACTTAGTCTGTCCGGAATGTATAAAGTTTTATACGAACCATTCAGTTTCTCTGCAAACAGTGCAGCGATTGTGTTCGCTTGCAGCTGTACATCCTTTCCGATTCCTCCGCGCGCTGCAACGAATTGCAACTGCTCAATCTTTGATGATTGTGGAAGATGGTCGGCAATTTTTGCAATGGTCGTTCCACCGGTCACCGCTGTAATCATACGCGGTTTCAAGTTTGCAAAAATCCATTTGGCGGCTTCATCTGCAAGAAGCAGTTGAGCCTGTTCAGAGTCATCGCTGTTTCCAGCAACGATATGAACTTCTTCAATCCCAAGAAATCGTTTAAGGGTGGTCTCTTTTTCATGTCTTCCCGACCATTCATCCACAAGGGATTTTAGTTCAACTAGAAGTTGTTGACCTGGTGGAGTGACCTCCGCCCCTTCTCGCGATACAAGGATTAACCCTTGCGCTCGAAGTAGATCAAATTCTTTTCGAACTTCACGTTCCGAAAGTTGAAGAGCTTCAGCAAGCGTACGCCTGCCAATCCCTTTTGATAAAGCGATTGTATAGAGAATTTGATAGCGCTGTTGAAGCATGTCTTTCCATTCGGGCATCAGCTCAAGCTGGGCCTTAAGAATATCCAAATCGACACCTCCTGCTCTATCTTTATGGGAACATTTTTGTCCCGATGTTCACTTTTCGTTCCCACCTGGGCAAAAAAATAATTCCTGCTCATTCATAGTACTAGATTACCCGAAAATTATCAATCCCAAACACTTTTACTATCAAAAAAAGCATCAGACGGAATCGTCCAATGCTTCGTAAAGTGTTGCGTAATCTAAGTTTCCGTACTGGATGACTTCCCCATTGTATTCCACTACAGGAATCATAATCATGTATTTTTCATGGGCTTCATCATTTTGTTCGATATCAATTTCTTCTATTCGTATCGGAAGATCTTCTGCCACCATGTCTAGCATAGCCCGACCTTCGACACATAACGGACATTGATTCCGTGTGTAGAAAGTAATTTTTTTTACCAACTTCGACCTGCACCTCCTCCTCCAGAGCTGCCTCCGCCGAAGCCACCAAAACCTCCACTGAAACCACCGCCGGAAGATTTACCGCTTCCCATGCCAGGACCAAAGATGAACGGGCCTCCTCGGCCACCGCGACCTCGAGGACCTCCTCTTCCGCCACCAATGCCATTGTTACTAAAGATCGTCACAATGATATAAAAGATCACAACAATCATAATAATAGTGAACGGAGAGATGCCTCCTTCGTTTGATGAAGGACGCGGAGGGGCAACAGATTCTCCCGTGTAATTGTATTCAGCTGCCACTTCTTCATATAAAAGTTCATAGGTGGATTGGACAGCACCTTCGATATCACCAGCCTCTAGAAAAGGTAGTGTGTATTCATCTAAAATACGTCCAATCTTCCCGTCAGGAAGACGTCCTTCAAGCCCTTGACCGACACCGATGTAAACTGCGCGGTCCCCAACTTTCGTAGGATTCATTTCAAGTAAGAAGACGAGCCCGTTGTTTTCTTCCGGACTTCCAATTCCCCATTCGCGAATCAATTCGACCGCATAGCTATTTTCATCCTGTCCTTCTAATGATTCTACTGTGACGACAACCACTTGTGCTCCCGTACCTTGATCGAGATCAAGTCCAAGTCGTTCAATATGGCGCTCCAAGTCTTCTGGAATCACATCATAGAAATCATGTACATAGGACTTCCCTGGAATGGGATCTGGAACATCTGCTAGCACAGCCATTGAAGGAAGTAGAACTAGAAATGCTAGTACAGTTACGAGTAGTTTCTTCCTCACTCACCATCACTTCCAAAGTCGACTTCTGGTGCTTCTTCCGCACCATCTTCGGCTTCAAAATATTCACGCTCATCAAATCCGAAGACTCCTGCCAGTAATGCACCAGGCATACGATTTACTTTGCGATTGTGTTGAGATACAGATTCATTATAATCTTGACGTGCTACAGAAAGACGATTCTCCGTTCCTGCCAGTTCATCCATCAGTTGACGGAAGTTTGCATCTGATTTTAAATCTGGGTAGTTTTCAACAATCACGAGTAATCGTGAAAGCGCACCTGCTAATTCGCTATCTGCTTCTGCTTGTTCATTTGGAGAGTCTGCTCCTGCAAGACGTGCACGAGCATCCGCAATTTCTGTAAGGATTTCGCGCTCTTGATCAGCGAAACCTTTGACCGTTTCTACTAAGTTCGGAATTAAGTCTACACGTCTTTGAAGTTGTGTCTCCACTTGTGCATAGGACTGGTTGACGTTTTCATTCGAGTCAACAAACCCGTTGTAACTTGGAATTAAGAGTGCTGCTAGGACTACAAAAAATCCAATAATAATGATGACGGGAATCAGCATTTTTTTCATAAGAATCCACCTTTCGTTATCTGTTTGTAGTTTCCCCTGTTTTCATGAGAAATCAAACCTTCTCTTTTTATACGAACAACTCGCGAGTTCGTTTCAGTAAATAGAAAAAACACCGCGCAAGTGGCGGTGTTTGATGACAATTAGTCTTTTTTGCTGTCGCTGCGGTCAATGATGTGATCCACAAGACCGTATTCTTTTGCACGTTCAGCAGTCATGAAGTTATCGCGATCTGTGTCTTTTGCGATGACATCGATCGGTTGACCCGTACGATCTGCAAGAATCTGGTTCAATTTTTCACGTAAGAACAAGATGCGTTTTGCAGCAATCTCGATTTCCGTCGCTTGCCCTTGTGCGCCACCAAGTGGTTGGTGAATCATTACTTCTGCATTTGGAAGAGCGTAGCGTTTTCCTTTTGTACCAGCTGCAAGTAGGAATGCTCCCATAGAAGCTGCCATACCGATACAGATTGTCTGTACGTCTGGTTTGATGAACTGCATTGTGTCGTAAATTGCCATACCAGCCGTAATACTTCCGCCTGGGCTATTGATATAAATTGAGATATCTTTTTCTGGATCTTCTGCTTCTAGGAATAATAGTTGCGCGACGATTGAGTTCGCAACGTTGTCGTCGATTCCGCTACCTAGCATGATGATGCGGTCTTTTAAAAGACGAGAGTAAATATCGTAGGCGCGTTCCCCACGGTTTGTTTGTTCAATAACTGTTGGAATTAAGTTCATCAGTCATACCTCCGATTTTTTATGAATAACTAGCTGTATGTTTATGATACACATGAAGGTCAAGAAAGGTCAAATCTGATGCACTGCTTTTTTTGCAGTTGTCTTTTGCAGTACAGAAAGCTATAATAATAAAGTCGCTTGCCCCCGTAGTTTAATGGATATGACGTAAGATTCCGGTTCTTGAGATGGGAGTTCGATTCTCTCCGGGGGCGTATATGGACACCTGATAGCTTAGGCTTTCGGGTGTTTTTTTATGTTTTAGATGTGGAGCCGACTGTTCAGAAATTGTGCGAGAAGACAGCGTGGACTGTGAAGCGCTCTTTGCTTCATAGGCCGCGATGGCTTCTCATTCTCGGTGCCTGTCACCATTTACCAGTGGTTTCCATTTAGTGCCTGTCACCCCCCTGTCACCCCCCTATCACCCCCCTATTTGGTGCCTGTCACCCTGCCCTGAGCGACCGTTCATCGGATGAGTTGGGGATTTGTTCTACCGAAATCTTAATTTCTTCTACCGAAATGAACATTTATTGTACCGAAATCAGATTTGTTCAACCGAAGTCATATTATGGAAACCATTTCAAAACCCAAACCTAATATCTTAAGTTCCTTACTAGTAAGATCTTATGACTCTTACAATCGACAAGAGTATTCTCGGTGCCTGTCATCATTTACCAGTAGTTTCCATTTGGTGCCTGTCACTCTCCCCTCACCCTGCCCTGGTAGCTAGAAATCCCGGAGGCCAGGTCGTCATTTCCCGGGCTATCTGAGTTTTTCCGAGACCCGGCAACGAAGATGAAAGTGCTCTTCTTTCATCTTACGTGGGGAGGCTCGGTGAAACTCACCCAGGAAATGGCGATCTGGGTGGAGGGATTTCCTTTCATAGAAAAAAGCATCCGCAGTTCATCGGATGCTTGCAGTTTACTCTTCAGTTATAAATTTCGATAATGTATCAATCGCAGCTTCTTTATCAGAACCCTCTGCATATAGCACGACTTCTTCCCCGCGCCCCACAGCTAGACTCATGATACCCATGATGCTTTTTGCATTGACTTTCTTGCCGTCTTTTTCAAGGAAGATCTCACTTGCAAAGCGGTTTGCCTCTTGAACAAAAAGAGCTGCTTGGCGAGCTTGTAAGCCATTTGATAATCCTACATCCATCGTCTTTTCCATCGCAACCAATTCCTCTCTATTATATCGATTCGCCACGACGCAAAGCGTCAGCGATGTCATCTAATTTGCGCAATCGATGATTCACACCTGATTTACTTACATTCCCGGTAGACACCATTTCCCCGAGTTCTTTTAACGTGACATCTTGATACTCGACACGGAGTCGTGCGATCTCACGCAACTTATCTGGAAGTTGGTCTAAACCGATAGCGTTTTCAATAAATCGGATATTTTCAACTTGGCGAAGCGCTGCGCCAATTGTTTTATTTAAGTTGGCGGTCTCACAATTGACCAAGCGATTGACACTATTGCGCATATCGCGAATAATTCGGACATCCTCAAATTTGAGCAGAGCTTGATGTGCTCCTACCAAACTCAAAAAATCTGCAATTTTCTCTGCTTCTTTTAAGTATGCCACAAATCCTTTTTTACGTTCAATTGTTTTTGCGTTCAACTCATAGCCATTCATCAATTGCACAAGTGCATCACTGTGTTCTTTGTACAATGTGTAGATTTCTAAATGGTACGACGAAGTCTCTGGATTGTTGACAGAACCACCCGCTAGAAAAGCGCCGCGAAGATAGGAACGCTTACAACACTCGTTTTTAATCAAGTCTGCATGAATTTCGTTTGAAAACTCATAGCCATCATTCATAATGTGCAGATCTCCGAGTATCTCACGCGTGCCCTCTCGGATACGTGTGATGTAGACATTGTTCTTTTTGAGCTTCATCTTCTTACGGACAAGAAGTTCTACTTTTAAGTTGTAGACTTTTTTGATCAACGTATAAATGCGACGAGCAATCGCTGCATTTTCAGTTTGAATATCCAAACTCAAATTTTTATTGCTAAATCCGAGTGTCCCGTTCATGCGAATAATCGCAGATAGTTCGGACCGTGCACAACAGGCATCAACTTCAGATTGGGTCATTTCTTTCTTTGTTTCGGATGCAAATGACAAAATCATTTCCCCCTTTCTTCGGAAATTGTCATCTCACTTTCTATAGTTAAGCGCTTCATAAACTAGCCAAAGCGCTACTTTTTCAGCATTATGGCGAACACTGCCGTCACGGACGATTGCGATGTCTCGTTTGATAACGTTTACACCGAGCGACCGTATCTTTTCAACATCTACGACAACAGGTGCCGCATGTTCTTCTGAATACGAAGTTATAACACGGTCAGGTACATCGATATCTGAAGCAAGCACAACATCAATCAGTCCGGGTCCTGTGTGATTTATAATTGCTTGCAGGTGATGAGAAGCTTTGTACTTTTCTGTCTCACCTGCTTGCGTCATCAAATTACACATATAGACGCGTAAGGCTTTCGAATTTCGAATTTCTTGTTGAATTTCAGTTACTAGCAAATTCGGTAAAATACTTGTATATAAGGAACCCGGTCCAATGACAATCAGGTCCGCTTTACGAATCGCTTGAACGGCTTCGGGAAGGGGCTCTACATCTTCTGGTGTGATCATCACACTTCGAATGGGCTTATCTACAAGCGGTATTTTGGATTCACCTGTCACAATGGAACCATCTTCATAGACGGCATGGAGTGTCACGACTTGATTGGCAGCTGGTAAAACTTTGCCGTTAATATTTAAGACGCGACTCATCTCACTCACTGCATTCCCAAAGTCTCCTGTAATATCGGTTAAAGCGGCAAGCATCAAATTACCAAGTGCATGGCCTTCTAAATCTTTGGAGTGATTGAACCGGTACTGGAACATCGCCTCTACGAGCGGCTCAACATCCGAAAGAGCAGCAATGACATTACGCACATCTCCTGGAGGTGGAATGTCATAATCTTCACGAAGTCTGCCCGAGCTTCCGCCGTCATCTGCAACTGTAACGATTGCTGTGATGTCGACAGGCAATTTTTTTAATCCACGTAGTAAGGTGGATAGACCTGTTCCGCCGCCGAGGACGACGACTTTGATGCGTTCAGTTGGCTTCGGCAACGAATGGCCCTCCTTCTCAATTATTTTACGTCTCGATGTTTGATTACTGTTGGTGCTTCTTTTTTCAAATAGTCTCCGAAGTATTCGGCTAACGTGACAGAACGGTGCTGGCCACCTGTACAACCAAAAGCAATGACTAGCTGACTTTTTCCTTCACGCTTGTAATGCGGAATCATAAATTCAAATAGATCCGTCAACTTCTCAACGAGCTTTTTTGTTTCCGACCACTTCATGACGTAGCTGGATACTTCGTGATCACGCCCTGACATCGGACGGAGCTCTTCAATATAAAATGGATTCGGTAAGAAACGCACATCGAACACTAAGTCCGCATCAATCGGCATTCCGTGTTTGAATCCGAAAGACATCACGTTGATGATGAACGGTGAGTGGGCTTCATTTGAAAATGTCCGCTCAATCTCAGCGCGCAATTCTTTTGGTTTCAAATTTGATGTATCAATGATGTGTTGAGCTCGACCCTTTAATTCTTCAAGCATCAACCGTTCTTTATTAATCCCTTCAAGAGGAAGACCCAATTTTGCAAGAGGATGTGATCGTCTTGATTCTTTGTAACGGCTTACCAGAGTTTGGTTATCCGCCTCTAAAAATAAAATACGCGGGCTGATATTGCGGCTTTCCTGCAAATGGTTGAGTGTTTGCGAAATTGGACCAAACACTTCACCGCCACGAACATCCATTACAAGTGCGATTTTAGTCAATTGTTTATCTGAATCCACAAGCAAATCTACAAATGTTGATAAAAGGTCTGGTGGTAAATTATCGATACAGTAATACCCCATATCTTCGAAGCTTTGAATCGCGACAGATTTCCCTGCCCCTGACATACCTGTGATGATGACGATATCTGTTGATGGTTGTGGTGTTTCTTCCATCATGACGGATGCACCTCCTGAGATGTTTGTAATCGATGATCCAGCAATTCAAAATCTTCTGTATAGGTGAATGTCCCGTATTGGATTCCTGGTTGCGTAGCAGCAAACACAAGATTCATCCGGTCACCTTCAGCCATTGGTAGCGTTTGAAGCGCTTCAACGGGATGCCATTCTAAAACACCTTCATGGTTTTCTTTATACGGAACTCCGTCCAAATCAAATGCGACAAGAGTCGATAAAAGCCATTCCGAGATGACGGTCTCTCCATCTTTGATCAACATGGTGTATAGACCTTTAATATGAGGATTTACTGGCGTTGTACCGGTTTCTTCGGTAAATTCGCGAATGCCTGCTTCAAAAACAGACTCTCCATGATCCGTTTTTCCGCCCGGAGCGACATACCAGTTTCGTCGAGGTTTTTTTAATAGAAGTACTTTGCCATCTTTGATGACAAGTAGATTTACAATACGCTGCATCGGCTCTCTCCATCTTTTTCTATACTATCTTATTAGTATACTATAATTTCGAATCTCTACATAAAAAAAGAGGCTGCCCCCTCGACTTATAAAGCGAGGAAACAGCCTATCAAAGAAAACCTATATAAAAAGGGGGTCAATTTATAGTTCTTAGTATACACGACTATTGTTGCATTCTGATTACAGCAGTATTAAGAAATGATTAAGATAATTGATCTTCTAATTTCTCAATATAGTGTTGAGCAGATTGTGCAGCAATCGAACCGTCACCAGTAGCTGTAACGATTTGACGTAGCATCTTTTCACGAACATCTCCAGCAGCAAAGATTCCTGGAATTTTCGTTTGCATTTTTTCGTCCGTTACGATGTAGCCCTGGGTATTCAAGATACCTAAGTTTTCAAATGGTTTTGTAAGTGGCAGCATTCCGATGTAGATGAAAATACCATCTGCTTTGAACTCGGTTTCTTCTGCACTTTCTGTAGACACGAGTGTCACAGAGCCTACTTTTCCATTTTCCTCATTGATTTCTTTGACTGTTGTGTTCCAGATGAAGTTTACTTTGTCATTTGCAAATGCGCGGTCTTGAAGAATTTTTTGTGCGCGTAATTGATCACGACGGTGAACAATTGTCACTTTGTCAGCAAAGCGTGTTAAGAATACGCCTTCTTCTACGGCAGAATCTCCGCCGCCGACTACCACTAGTTCTTTCCCTTTGAAGAAAGCCCCGTCACATACTGCACAATAGCTGACTCCACGGCCACCTAGTTCGTTTTCTCCTGGAATGCCCATTTTTTTGTATTCAGCACCGGAAGAAATGATAACTGCCTTTGCACGGTATTCTTTCCCACCGGCTTTCACAAGTTTCGTATCTCCTTCATCAATGATGCTTTCGACATCCCCATACGCGTATTGCGCACCAAATTTCTTAGCGTGATCAAACATTTTTGTCGAAAGTTCAGGGCCGAGGATCGTCTCAAAACCTGGGTAGTTTTCTACTTCTTCAGTGTTAGCCATTTGCCCACCTGGAATACCGCGCTCTAACATTAGCGTCGATAGGTTGGCACGTGATGTATATACAGCGGCTGTCATCCCAGCAGGACCGGCACCGATAATAATAACGTCATAATTGTTCGTGATTTCTGACATGATTGTTCCTCCTACATGTAAGTAATTCTATCCTTATCTCAATCTACTTGATTTGACAGTAGCATTCAACATTTCTGCCCATTAAGCGTCGTAAAAAGGAAAGAATGCCATTAGCTCGTTCACATATTTCGTAAGCGTCGGCACAGACACCTCATAATGCTCGGCAAATTGCTTTTTCGTTGCGTCTTTCGAGCGAGAAGACGCATACATATAAGCTGTAGCTGCCGCCAGTGCTTTTGTATTTTTAAACGTATAGCCCTGTTGCAACCCGCGTTCCATCATAACAAACCACATTTCATACATGTAGGCATGTTGGTAGGTCAATGGACTGTGGTGCTGATAAAACAAATCTGCGACTTTCATCGCTTGGACAAAGGATTTTTCAGCAGGAACTTTCATCGAGAATTCATGATTCAGCGAATAGCCAACGATTAATTTTTCGAATGCCGAGAGCTTCGTTACATCAATCAGTTTTGGATGCGCCACAATCGTATGCAGATGCACAGATTTCCCCATTAAATAAAGGGCAACAGCTCGAGAGGGAGCAGAGTCACTTTGTAATTTTCCGATTAAAAAGTCATACTCATTTTCTACCCCAGAAGGGTCTTCTTCTTCCTGCACCTTCCATGGCTCAAAACCTTCTTTTGTTGGATCAAGTCGAATCAATTCTAACCACGCTTGATGCGCGCGGTCTTTGCGCCCTGAAAAATACGCAGAATGAGCGAGCCAAAAGTAAAAGCTCGGGTCTTCACCAAACCCAATCTTCTGGAGCTGGCGTAAAATGCGATAGCCTTCTTCATGTTTCCCAAGAAGCGCAAATGTCGCCCCTAGTTTGAACCGCTGGTCGATTGCAATCGGCTTAATCTTTTCGAGAACAGCAAGTACTTCTTTTAATTCTTTATACGATTGTTTGTAGTGGGCAAGAACGGCCAAGTTACAAAGTGCGTGCAAGTTTCCTTGATCGACTCGCAATACTTCGTGGAGTAGTGCTGTTGCTTGTTCTTCTTCACCGATATAGAAATACGCAAGCGCTAAGTTATTAAATGCCGGCCAGAACGTATCATTTTCTGCGACAATTGTTTCAAGTAGCACAACGGCTTCTTCAAACCGACCACGCTCCATCATCTTACGCGCTTTTTCTTGCAGGAAGACCACGTCGGAAGAAGGGCCATCTTCTGATAGATCCATCCCACCTTCGACTTCCGTGAAATCCAAAATCTCAAGTGCTTCTTCTAAGTAGACTCCGTCGTCTTCCATTTGAATATAGTTGGTTGCGTAGCGGTTCGCTTCTGCAAACATGCCAAGATGCGCATGGATTTCAGCTAAAAAGAACACGATATCGGAATCGTTCGGGTCTAAGGTATGCGCTGTATAGAGATAGTCCTGTGCTTCATCGAAACTTTCAGCCTCCATGAGTAAGATGCCATACTGCATCAAAATCATCGGGTCTTCTGGACTTAACTCTACTGCGCGTTTCAAATATTTTTGAGCCTTTGCAAATTGTTCCTTCTTCAATTCACCAAGGGCTTTTTGATAGTAATATTCACCTGTCGGGATAAAACTGACAACATTTTCTGGTTGTGATTTACGTGATTTTTTCAAGAGTGTCCTCCAAGGTTTTCATCATGAAAGAACAGGAACGCGGCAATCACGTTCCTGTTACGTTTATTCTTCAGTATAGCATAATGTGGAAAGTTTTTCGCACTCTTGATTTCACTACTTCGCAGCACGCTGTTCAAGGATTTTCAACACTTCATCAAATGGTACATGCTGGTTTTGTAGCATGACAAGTAAGTGATAGATCAGGTCAGCAGCTTCCATAGAAAGTTCTTCTGCATCATTGTTTTTTGCAGCGATGACTACTTCTGTCGCTTCTTCTCCAATTTTCTTCCCAATCTTGTCGACGCCTTTTTCAAACAGATAGGTCGTGTAGGCGCCTTCTGGTCGAGATGCGTAGCGATCTTTGATGACTTCTTCCAGTGCAGCAATCGCTTGGACAGAAGGACCAGCGTCACCTTCAAGTACCGGTTCAAAGAAGCAGCTGTCTGCACCGGTATGACACGCTGGACCATTTGGAAGTACGGCTACAACAAGAGCGTCTTGATCACAATCTGCTGAGATAGAGACGACGCGCTGCGTGTTTCCGGAGGTAGCTCCTTTGTGCCACAGCTCTTGGCGGCTTCTGCTGTAGAGCCAAGTCTCTTTTGTTTCAAGGGTTTTGTTGTACGATTCCTCGTTCATGTACGCAAGGGTCAGTACTTCTTTTGTTTTTGCATGTTGGAGGACAACTGGAATCAGTCCGTTTTCGTCAAATCGAAGGTTCATTGTACCACTTCCTTTGCTTGTGCAACTGTGAATCGTCCACTGTAAATTGCTTTTCCGACAATGACGCCTGCAATCGTCGACTCTTTTGCCGCTGCTTTCACAGCACGAATATCATCAAGTGAACTAATGCCACCTGACACGATGACGTTCAATCCTGTCTCATTTGCGAGTGTTTTGGTCGCTCCTAAGTTAGGTCCTGCGAGTGTACCGTCCATCGCAATATCAGTGAAGACGATATGTTTTGCTCCCGCTTTTGCAAATCGGTTCCCCACTTCCACAGCTGTCAGCTCAGATGTTTCTAACCAACCGTGAGTTGCGACGAAACCATCTTTAGCATCGAGCCCAAGCACGATACGGTCACCACCAAATTTCGAAAGCATCTCTTCGACAAGTTCAGGCTCTTTCACTGTAAGGCTTCCGATGATTACGCGGTCAATGCCCTTGTCTAAATAGAATGCTGCATCTTCAAGAGATCGAATCCCTCCACCGATTTGAACAGAAATCCCTAGCTCTTGTTTGATTTTCACAACTTCATCTGCATGAGGTTTTGTGCCGTCTTTTGCTCCGTCAAGATCCACTAAGTGAATCCAATCAGCACCTTGCTCTACAAATGATTTCGCCATTTCAAACGGAGAGTCTCCATATATAGTCTGTTGATCATAATCGCCTTGGTAAAGACGCACACATTTGCCATCTTTCATGTCGATAGCCGGATATAGTTGAACCATTGTTGACTTCCTCCTTACGATAGAGAGCCCTTTGTAGAAGGAACTCCTGTTACACGTGGATCGATTTGTGTCGCTTCATCTAACGCTCGTGCCAATCCTTTGAAAATCGCTTCAATCATGTGGTGCGTATTGTGTCCGTAATGCACGATGACATGGACGTTCATTCGTGATTCTAATGCAAACTTCCATAAGAATTCATGCACGAGCTCGACGTCGAACGTGCCGACTTTTTCTTTTGGGAACTCTGCTCGGAACTCTAAGTGAGGGCGGTTCGACACATCAACCACCACTTGCGCTAAAGCGTCATCCATCGGGATAAAGGCACTGCCGTAGCGCTTGATTCCTTTTTTATCACCCAGTGCTTCTAGAATGACTTGCCCGAGTACGATTGCGACATCTTCTGTCGTGTGGTGATCATCGATATGCGTATCACCTTTCGCAGTAATTTTCCCATCAAACAACCCATGGCGAACAAACAGGTCGAGCATATGATCTAAAAAGCCAACACCCGTATCAATTGTCGATTGTCCTGTCCCATCGATTGCTAGTTCTACGTTTACATACGTCTCGCTCGTCTTTCGCTCTTTTTGTGCTTTACGTGTCGTCATGTTAGTTGTCCTCCAGGTCTCTTCGTATTTCAACAGCGCGCGCATGTCCCTCTAACTGTTCCATGCGAGCTAAACGGGCTACTTTTGGGTAGTTTTCTTGCCATAGCTCTTTTGAATAATAAATAACACTCATCTTTTTTTGGAAATCTTCTACACTTAGGCCACTTGAAAAACGAGCTGTGCTGTTTGTCGGAAGCACGTGATTCGTCCCTGCAAAATAATCCCCAATCGGTTCAGATGAATAGCGACCGATGAAAATGGCTCCGGCATGTCGAATCTGCTTGCTCACTTCTTCAGCGTTACGTGTCATGATTTCTAAATGTTCCGGTGCTAGCTGATTCACTGCAGCAATGGCTTGATCCATCGACTCGACAACATAGCTCGTTCCATACGCTTCAATCGAAGCCCTAGCGATTTCTTCACGCGGAAGTGTTTGCAGTTGGCGTTCAACTTCCACTGCTACTTCGTCTGCTAGTTTGTCACTTGTTGTGATGAGAATTGAGCATGCTAACGGGTCGTGTTCCGCTTGAGCGAGAAGGTCCGCTGCGACATCTGCTGCAAACGCTGTCTCATCTGCGAGCACGGCCACTTCACTCGGACCTGCGATACTGTCGATGGACACAGTGCCGAACACTTCACGTTTTGCGAGCGCTACGAAGCGGTTCCCTGGCCCTGTGATTTTGTCGACTTTCGGAATCGATTCCGTTCCGTATGCTAAAGCTGCAATGGCTTGTGCGCCACCGACTTTGTAAATTTCATCGACACCTGCAATAGCCGCTGCCACAAGCACTCCAGTAGGAATTGTTCCGTCTGCAGAAGGTGGTGTCGTGATAACAAGCTTTTTGACACCTGCGACTTTCGCTGGAATTGCGTTCATCAGAACAGAAGACGGATAAGCTGCTGTTCCACCTGGTACGTATAGCCCCGCTGCGTCCATTGGCAAAAAGCGGTAGGCAAGATAACTTTCCGCATCTAATGGATGGACGATATCTTCACGCAATTGAAGCGTATGGAAGCGACGGATATTGTCTGCTGCTTCTTCAAGGTCTTGCTTGAGTTCTGGGTCAATGTCAGCAAGTGCTTGTTGAATTTCCTCTTGAGTAACGCGTAATGTGTTGAGTTTTGCTTTGTCCCATTTTAATGTGAACTCGAAAAGCGCTTTATCACCAGACAGTTTGACTTGTTCAATGATGTCTTGCACAATTTGGCGGTCTGCTTCTGACCCTTGATCAACTGAGCGCTGAATAGAAACCTCTTGAGACCAGTTTACTTTTTTCATTCCACTTCCGCCTCCACTGCTTCTCGAAGTCGTTTCGCCATTTCTCGAATACGCTGTTGTTTGATGCGGTAGCTGACCGGATTTGCAATGAGTCGAGATGTGATATCGACAATTTTTTCGTATTCTACAAGTCCGTTTTCTTTTAATGTTCGCCCTGTCGATACGATATCGACAATGCGATCTGCAAGTCCAATCATCGGCGCAAGCTCAATCGATCCATTCAGTTCAATGATTTCGACTTGCTCTCCTTTTTCTTTGTAAAACGAAGTCGCAATCGATGGATATTTCGTTGCAACACGTGGTGCCACATCATTCATCTTCGTATCTGGAAGGCCTGCTGTTGCCATGTAACAGTAGCTGATTTTTAAGTCTACAAGCTCCATGACACTTCGTTGTTGCTCAAGGAGCACATCTTTTCCTGCCACCCCAAGATCCGCAACACCGTGTTCCACATAGACGGGAACGTCCATCGGTTTCGCTAAAATAAACCGTAGTTTTTCTTCCGGCACTTCCACAATCAGTTTACGGGAGTCTTCCATCTCTTCAGGAAGTTGATAGCCCGCTGCTGCAAGAAGTTCCAGTGCCTCTTCAAATATACGGCCTTTTGGCATCGCAATTGTTAAAAAGTCCATTACAGTTCACCTTCTGTCAAATCCGTCACTTGATCAAAGTTCTTCTCAAAACTCTCTGTGTCTTGGACGGCTTGTTTTAATTGAATCGTTACAAATTCTCCTTGTTGCTTATACTCTGCAGCCAGGTCGAGCGCTTTTGCGTACATGCTTTGAGTCGTATACAGTAAGCGACGAGTTACGGGTTCAGTTGACGTTGGCAAGATTTCAAGAAGGTGGTCGATACGAATACTAAATCCAGTCGCACCCACTTCTGTTCCAAATTGCTTCAATAAATCATCATAGCGTCCACCATTTCCTAACGGGAAGCCACTGCCTGCACCGTACACCTCGAAAACCATTCCTGTGTAGTAGTGCATGTGACTGACGACTAACGGATCCACTTGAAACACATTTTTTAATTCCGACAGTGTTTCAATCGTTTCGATGACCGATACGAATTGTTTCGTCTCATTTGTCGCAAGTTCAGGGAAGGCTTGGAGTAGGTCTTTTAAAGAAGTACCCCCGATCGCCTCTTGGAAAAACGCATAAAATGTATTTGACTCTTTATAATCTGCAGCCCAGCGGTCGATGCTGACAAAGTTTTTTTCCACTAAAAATTCTCGAACACGCTGTTGCTCTTCAGCTGATGGAATCAATGTCTCAAGTGCTTGATTGATGAGCCCAGCATGGCCAATCGTAATGGTGAAGTCTTCAAGACCCAGTTCACGCAGTAACCCTGCGGCTAGCCGCAAGATCTCGCTGTCCGCGAGTGCCGATGTATCCCCTAAAAGCTCAAGTCCTAATTGTTCAAATTCGGCTGGACGTCCGCCCTCTCGTTGTTGCGCACGGAACACTGTCGAATTGTAAGCGAGTCGCAATGGGTTTTTTTCTTTCAACAGTTTCGCAGCTGCTACTCGTGCGATTGGTGTTGTGAGGTCTGGTCGAAGAACGAGCATCTCCCCTTGGTTATCTACGAGTTTAAAAAGGGCTGCTTCATCGAGAGCACTGATTTTCCCGATAGTTTCGAAGTATTCCAGTGACGGCGTTTGAATAAACTCATAGCCGTTTTTGGTTATATAGGACATCGCTTTTGTGCGAAGGGTTTGGTGGTGTGTGTAGAGTTTTGGAAGTGTGTCCCGCATGCCAAGCGGTTTTTCGAACGGTTGTATGATTGACATCTAGATCGCCTCACTTTAAACACTTTAGTATGCTAGAGTAGTAGAGAAATGAATTATTTATTTAGTGTACGGTATGCTATAGTATTCGTCAACTGTTGGGGCTTTTCCTTTATCTATTAGATGTGGAGAACGCCACTCTAGAAACTCCGAGGAAATTAGACGTACCCATGAAGGCGTTTTTCAGCCTTTGTGGGTGCGGCTGATTCCGGAGCGTGTTTCTGGCGTTCGCAACTCGATTCCAATTAGATGTGGAGCCGACTGTTCAGAAATTGTGCAATTTTAGACGTTGAGTTCCATTACGGGGTTGCTTTCCGTGGGCGCTGCGTGAGCTTCCTCGTCGCAGGCTCCTGCGGGATCTCACGACAGACTTTGATCCCACTGGAGTCAACCCCTTCATTCCACTCAACTTTAGTTTTAGATATGGAGAACGCTGCTCTAGAAAATTCTGATACATCGTGAGATACGCGTTGACAGAAACCCAATAAAATAGGGGTACTCAACTGCCTGTTTATGTTTCATTGAAATTACAATGGTTGACTGTTTAGTGGCAACAAATCCTGGAAGCCAGGTCGTCATTTCCCGGGCCATCAGGGTTTTCCCGAGACCCGGCAACGAAGATGAAAGTGCTCTTCTTTCATCTTACGTGGGGAGGCTCGGGGAAATCCTCCCAGGAAATGACGACCTGGGTGGAAGGATTTCCAGGTATAATTCGGTAAATTGTGACAGGCACCATATGGGAGTGGTTTCCAAATGGTGACAGGCACCCACAAAAAAGTATAAAAGAAAACCCGGCCCACTCTTGGACCAGGTTGAGTTAGTTGCGTATGATTTGCATTGGGTTTCCACCGACGAACGCTCCAGCAGGAACATCTTTGTGGACCAAAGTTGCCGCTGAGACTGTGGCACCGTCCCCGATTGTGACACCAGGTAGGATGGTCGTATTTGCGCCAATTAAGACATTGTCACCAATGATGACATCTCCGAGACGGTATTCATCAATCAAATATTCATGGGCAAGAATGGTTGTGTTGTAGCCGATTATTGAGTTCCGTCCGACTTTAATTTTCTCTGGGAACATGACGTCGACCATGACCATCAGGGCAAAAGCTGACTGTTCCCCAACTTCCATCTTCAAAAATGTCCGGTAGAGCCAATTCTTCAACTTCAGTGAAGGCGAATAGCGCGTCATTTGAATGACAATGAAGTTTTTCATGACTTTAGTTAAAGGAACCGTTTTGTAAATCTGCCAAAGCGAGTTACTTTCAGTTACAGGGTAACGCGTAGTGTTTCTCATTTGTCTTCGCCATCCACAATCGTAAGAAGTTCATCCATACTATGTAGTGTAAATTTCGGCTCAAACGCAAGTAAATAATCCAATCCCTTGATAGACCAAGCAACAGCCACTGAATCTACACCAGCTGCTCGCCCCGCCATAATATCATGGAAGTTATCCCCTACCATCAGTGCTACTTCAGGAGCTACATTCAGCTTTGACAGTGCCAATTGTACAGGTTCTGGATCTGGCTTTGCATTCTTTACGTCATCTAAGCCTATAACGGCAGAGAAATACTCACGGATAGCCATTAGATTCAAAGCGCGTTCGATCATTTCGTTTCTTTTCGTCGAAACAATCGCTAACTGGATGCCTCTGGCGTGCAGCTCTTTCACTGTATCTACCACTCCAGGAAAAGCCTGCACCATCGAATCGTGGTTCTCTACATTCCATTTCCGGTAAGCGGCAATCAAGTCGTCCACTTTTGTTGGGTCTACTTGAGTAAAGGTCTCATAAAGAGGCGGTCCTAAGAAAGGAAGGATGGATTCTCTTGAATATTTCCCTGGAAATTTCTCATCCAACACAGTTTGGAATGTTTGAATGATCAATTCATTTGTATCAATCAATGTACCATCTAAATCAAATAAAACTGCTTTGTAGTGTGACATAGCTACTGCGTCACCTCTTTCTGTTGAGTGCGTTCTGCTCTCCTCCAGACATACGCGACAGCGATTGTTAAGACGAATGCTGTAATTAAACGTATTAATAGGAGTGGCAGAATAGGAATTCCTAAAGGTATAAAGATGAGTGTATCTTCTACAATGGCGTGACACGCAACTAGGAAGATAAATACGAGTGTTGCGTCTTTTTTGCTGACCCCGTCTTCTTGCACGGCTTGAATCATAACGCCTGCACCATAAGCAAGCCCGATCACTAGACCCGCTACGAGCGTAGAGGATGCATTTGGTTGTACACCTAAAACGCGTGTGAGCGGTCCCATGCGGTCACTAAGTTTTTGCATATAGCCTTTCTCGCGTAAAAACTGAATGACAATCATGAGTGGAATAACGATGAGTGCTAATTGGAACACACCGATCGCCGCTTTTTGTAAAGCAAGGAGCACGATTTCTCCCCATCCTTCTGGAACGGCAGTTTTTGCTTGAATGACCCCATATTGAGCCGTCTCACTTCCACCTTTCCATAGCCAATTAATCAATACAGCGGAAATGATGGCAAGCCCGAAACGGACAACTAAGACGACCCAAAGTTTGACACCGACTCGCAGTGCCACACCCGTCTCAATGAAGATGTTATGGGAAAAAGATAGCATAACGGCTAATATAAATACTTCTTTAACCGTCAGCTCTAAAGATAAGATCCCTGCGATTCCTGCATACAAATTCAATGCATTCCCCAGAACAAGTGGGATGGCTGCTTCACCAGGTAAACCAATCAGACGCATGAAAGGCGCAATCAATTCTGTTACCCAAGGAAGTACCGGGGTGAACTGCAAGATAGTTAAAATAAACGTGATGGGAAAGATGATTTTCCCGAGTGTCCAAGCTGTCTTCAGTCCTGCTTGCGCACCGCGTTTCCAAATCCCCACGAGCATGGCCTTCTTTCTTAATCTTGATAGCGTACTTTCACTTTTAACACAAAACGACGATATACAAATACAATGATTGCGACAACAATCGTTACAAGGGAAACGACCTGTGCCGTTCTCAAATCTCCCACTAAATAAAGACTATCTGTACGAAGCCCTTCAATAAAGAAGCGACCAACAGAGTACCATGTTAAGTAGAACAAGAACATTTCACCGCGCAACAGATTCACTTTGCGAAGGACGATCAAAATGACGACCCCCGTCAAGTTCCAGATAGATTCATACAAAAATGTCGGATGATAATACGTTCCACGAATGTTCATCTGTTCGATGATCCAGTTCGGAATGTATAAACTTTCTAAGAAACTGCGCGTCACTTCACCACCATGCGCTTCTTGATTGATGAAGTTGCCCCAGCGCCCAACCGTTTGCCCAATTAAAATACTTGGTGCGACAATGTCGGTTACTTTCAGGAACGAATCTTTCCGCTTTCTTGTGAAGAAGTACGCTGTTAAGAACGATGCAATCAACGCACCGTGAATCGCGATTCCACCTTCCCAAATTTTAAAAGCGTCCAGTGGATTGTCTGCGTAGTTTTCCCACTTGAAAATAACGTAGTAAATACGTGCTCCGATGATTGCGAGTGGAATTGCCCACAGCAATAGATCAGTTAAATATTCTTGATGGAAGCCACGCTTGACCATCTCTTTTTGCGCTACTAAAAATGCAACGACGATTCCGAGCGCAATAATAACGCCATACCAACGAATTGACAACGGTCCGAGTTGAAACGCAACTGGATCGATGGCAAGTAAAACACTATCCCACATGCAAAGTTCCTGCTTTCTATTTAGAATTGATGACGGAATCTAGGCGGTTTGCAAAATCTTCTGCCGCGTTCATCCCCATTTTTTTCAATCTGTGATTCATGGCGGCCACTTCAATAATAACCGCTAAGTTTCTACCTGGTCGGACAGGAACCGTCAATTTCGTAATTTCCGAATCAATGATTGGCATTTTTTCTTCTTCTATCCCGAGACGATCATAATTTTTTGCCCCGTCCCATAGTTCCAGTTCAATAACGAGAGTGACTCGCTTTTGACTACGGACTGCCGAAGCCCCGAACAACGTCATAATGTCGATGATACCAAGTCCGCGAATTTCTAGCAGATGTTCAATCAATTTAGGCGCTGATCCGATCAGTACGCCCTCGCCTTCTTGACGAATCTCCACACAATCATCTGCCACGAGTCGGTGACCACGTTTGACAAGTTCTAGAGCCGTCTCACTTTTCCCGACGCCGGATTTCCCGATGATGAGAACACCAACACCGTGGATGTCGACCAACACACCATGAACGGCTGTCATCGGTGCAAGTTCCCGTTCTAAAAAGTTTGTCAGCTGACTATAAAAGCGCGTCGTCGGAATATGCGTTTTAAATACTGGCACTGATTTTTCATTAGAAGCTGCAAGAAGTTCTTCTGGCACTTCATGATTGTGCGCCACGATAATGGCAGGTGTATCTGCAGCACAGAGCTTCAGCATACGCTGCTGTTTTTCATTTGGCTCGAGTAGTTCAAAAAATGAGAGCTCGGTCTTTCCTAATAGTTGGACGCGTGAAGACGGATAATGTGTAAAATAGCCCGCCATCTCAAGTCCTGGCCGTGAGATATCAATAATCGAAATGTGTCGTCCAATTCCTTCTTCCCCACTAACGAGTGTAAGCGGAAATTGTTCGAGCAAATCTTTTGCGGTGACGTGGGCCATACGGTTCCCCCTTTTCAAAAACATATCTCTTATTGTAGCACGACTTCTCGAGGGAATTGTATCCTTCCGCCCTCCTTTTCTCTATTTATTCTGAAAAGGAGGAGAAGTCAATGTGTATAGTTTTGGACCCAGGTCATGGCCCTTTCACTGCTGGTAAGCGTTCACCGGATGGTAGATTGCGGGAGTATCATGTCAATGTAGCGATTGCAAAATTTGTTCAGCAAGAATTAGAGGGAATTGTGACATGTCACTTCACCACGAACGGAGATAGGGACGTCCCTTTATGGGAAAGGTCGCAGTTTGCCAATCAGTTGAAAGCCAGTTTGTTTGTGTCAATTCACGCAAATGCGTATGGGTCGACCTGGAACGCTGTTTCTGGAATTGAAACCTATATTGCCCCACGAGCGAGCAAGAAATCTCATCTTGTTGCTAAGGCTGTGCAGGCTCAGTTAGTGAAGAAGACGGGACGCTTGGATCGAGGTGTGAAAACAGGGAATTTCCATGTACTAACACGCACTACTATGCCAGCTATCTTGGTAGAGGTGGGTTTTATGACAAATCGAGTGGAGTGTGAGTTGTTGTTGTCGGAGGAGTACCAGCGGAAGTGTGCGAAAGGGATTGCTGCGGGGATTCGAAGTGTACTTTAGAAGAAAGGGGTGACAGGCACCATTTGGGAACTGATGGTAAATGGTGCCTGTCACCTCCATGTAGCATCCACAAAAAAAAGCCTTGCCGCGATGGCAAGGCTTTTCCTATGAATTAGCGATTCTCTGGATCATGCGTATTTGATGAATCGAATGCATCATTTAACGCTTCCGTTGTCGATGTATCTTCTGTAGAAGTCGTCGCTGCAGGAGCGGGTGCATGTGATTCTTCTGTTGTTGTATAGCGAACAACAACAGTACCTGTCTTCGCTTCCCCTGATACGTAGAGAGGTGCTTGATCGTCATCTGTTGCTTTTGTGAACGAAACTTTCTTCATCATAAATTGTTCCGAATGATTCGTCTGCGTCACATCTGCAAGTTGGACATCTAGCTGCCCTAGTTGTGTAGAGGCTTCACCTTTAAGTGGTAAGTGACGTGGAACGTATAATTCCACATTACCGGCTAACGCGGAACCTTCTAATTTACGCGGTGACTGATGCTTAGTCGTCAATACAAGATTTCCGTTGACGCTCGTCGCTTCAAGGTCACGAATTTTTCCTTCTACGTAAATACGGCCGTTCACTGCTTCTACTTCTACTGCTTCCCCGTTTACATCCTTCAATTGAACAGCACCATTGACAGTTTCAATGTCCACTTCCTCAATTTCCATGTGGTGGAGCGAAACTTTGCCGTTTGTCGTCTTCACTTTAATATGTTTCGCATCAAACGATCCAGCCGTTAAATCGCCGTTGAATAAACGAACGGTTAATTGCTCGTAGTGATGTTTCGGGACTTTCAAGGTAAGGTGAGCAGCAATCGTCTTCATATCGCTAAATACACGTAAGCGCCCATCTTCTTCTTTAAATACAAAGTCGGAGTGTAATTTTTGACGTAACTCTTCTTCCGGCATAGAACGGTATGACTTTACTGTCACATCTCCTGTAACATGCGCTTCGTCTGTCGGATAAATTTCCACTTTCCCATTTGCGATGTCTACTGTAATCGAACGAAGTGATTCCGGGTGAAGCGTATAAGAATCTTTAATCGTCACAGCGTCTCCAAATGGATTGTCGAAATCAAATTGCCGAAGCTTTTCGACCGTCCCTTGCATCATCTGCATGACACGCTCACCTACTACAGTAAAATCACGCTTTGCATCTTCAATGAAATCACGGTTACGATTCGTCGTTTCTTTTGTGTCTTGTTTGAAGCTCGTATGTGTCTGTTCTTGTTGTTTCGATAAAGCATCCAGCAGTCCCATTGCCTCTTGTGCAGTAATTTGTCCGTTTTCTAGCATATCCAATATACGTTTACGTTCATCTTGCATGGTGTGGCCTCCTCTTTCTACTGGTATTCTTTCTTCCTACAGTATCTCATACGTCTGGCAAACAAAAAAGTTTCATCCCTTGGCTTTATTTAGCTTTTGTAGCTGTCTTCACAGAAGCTTCCATACGCGCTTTGTCACGCTCAAGCACCGGTTTTAAATAACGGCCTGTATACGATTCAGGAACTTCACATATTTCTTCAGGGGTTCCAGTAGCTACAAGAGTACCACCTTTGTCTCCGCCTTCTGGACCGAGATCGATCATGTAATCTGCCGTCTTGATAACATCCAAATTATGCTCGATAACCAACACAGTTTCCCCGTTGTCTACGAGACGTTGCAATACGACAAGTAAACGAGCGATATCATCTACATGTAGTCCAGTTGTTGGTTCATCCAAAATATAGAAGCTTTTTCCTGTAGAGCGTTTATGCAATTCACTTGCAAGTTTCACACGTTGCGCTTCCCCACCAGAAAGTGTTGTTGCTGGCTGACCCAATGTCATATAGCCAAGTCCGACATCGACAATCGTTTGGAGTTTACGATGGATTTTCGGATGATTTTCAAAGAATAGAACCGCATCTTCAATTGTCATCTCTAAAATATCTGAGATGTTTTTCCCTTTGTATTTCACTTCCAAAGTCTCACGGTTGTAACGTTTTCCATGACATACTTCACACGGCACATAGACGTCTGGTAAGAAGTGCATCTCAATTTTTAAAATCCCGTCTCCGCGGCAGGCTTCACAGCGACCGCCTTTCACGTTGAAACTGAAGCGCCCTTTTTTATAGCCGCGCACTTTCGCTTCATTCGTCGCAGCAAACACATCCCGAATATCATCAAACACGCCTGTGTACGTTGCCGGATTGGAACGAGGCGTTCTCCCAATCGGAGACTGATCAATATCTATGATTTTTTCAAGTTGTTCGATTCCAGTGACTCCTTTACTCGCACCCGGTTTTGTTTTTGCACGATTAATTTTTTGTGCGAGTGATTTATAAAGGATTTCATTGATCAATGTACTCTTTCCAGACCCGGAAACGCCTGTGACTGCTGTGAATAAACCAAGTGGAATGTCGACAGAGACACCTTTCAAATTGTTTTCCGTTGCTTCATGAATCGTTAATTTCCGACCATCTGATTCTCGGCGTTCCACTGGCACGGGGATGAACTTCTTACCACTCAAATAGTGGCCCGTGAGTGATTTTTTACTCTTCATCACTTGTTTAGGAGTTCCAGCAGCAACAATCTCTCCGCCGTGCACACCAGCTCCTGGACCTATATCAATGAGATAATCCGCCGCCATCATTGTATCTTCATCATGTTCAACGACAATTAATGTGTTCCCGATATCTCGCATGCTTTGAAGCGTCCCGATGAGTCGGTCATTATCGCGTTGGTGAAGGCCGATTGATGGCTCATCTAAAATGTATAGAACACCGGTTAAACGCGAACCGATCTGTGTCGCCAAACGAATACGTTGCGCTTCTCCACCAGAAAGGGTTCCAGCAGCGCGGTTAAGCGTTAAATAATCCAGTCCCACATTGATTAAGAAACCTAGACGCTCTTCGATCTCACGTAAAATAAGGCGGGCGATCTGCATATCTTTTTCAGAAAGGTTCAAACCGTTGAAAAACGCTTGTGCTTCTTCAATCGAATACTCACTGACTTCCCCGATATGCAAGCTTTCTACTTTTACCGCTCGAGACTCTTCCTTCAAGCGGTACCCACTACATGTCGGACATGCATGTTCTGCCATATATTTTTCCATTTGCTCACGAATATAGTCGGACGATGTATCTTTGTAGCGGCGTTCAACATTTGCAAGTACTCCTTCAAAGTAAATCATGTTATCGCGCACTTGCCCGAATTCATTTACGTAGCGGAAGCGAATCTTCTCTTTCCCGGAACCGTTCATGATTTTATCCCACTGGTCTTTAGGCAAATCTTTAACCGGCTTTTTCATGGAAATTTTATAGTGTTTCGCCACAGCTTCTAATAATTTTGGATAGTAGTTCGAACTCGTCGGCTGCCAGGCAACAATTGCCCCGTCCGCTAATGATAAGGACATATCCGGAACAACTAGTTCTTGATCCACTTCTAATTTCATCCCCAACCCATCACAGTCTGGACAAGCTCCAAATGGACTGTTAAACGAGAACATACGCGGCTCTAATTCACCGATTGAGAATCCACAGTACGGGCATGCGTGATGCTCAGAAAACAATAACTCCTCTTCTCCGATGACATCGATAATGACATTCCCTTCTGCCAAACGTAGTGCCGCTTCTAATGAATCACTTAGTCGAGGTTCCACACCTTCTTTGATAACGATACGGTCAATCACGACAGAAATTGTGTGCTTTTTATTTTTGTCTAACTCAATATTGTCATCTAGATCTACCAAGTCTTCATTGATACGAACTCGGACATACCCCTGTTTTCGCAAGTCTTCAAACAATTTCACATGTGTCCCCTTACGTCCGGAAACAACAGGTGCGAGCACTTGAAGCTTCGTTCGTTCTGGATATTCCATTATGCGGTCCACCATCTGTTCGATTGTTTGAGAGGTAATTTCGATTCCGTGGTTTGGACAGATCGGTTTTCCTACTCGTGCATACAATAGGCGTAGATAATCATTGATTTCTGTTACCGTCCCTACTGTAGAGCGAGGATTACGACTCGTAGTTTTTTGATCGATTGAAATCGCGGGAGAAAGACCCTCAATCGTATCGACGTCCGGCTTATCCATCTGGCCTAAAAATTGACGCGCATAAGCAGACAGGGACTCTACATAGCGTCTCTGTCCTTCTGCATAAATCGTATCAAATGCGAGAGAAGATTTACCGGAACCCGACAATCCGGTCATCACGACCAGTTTGTCACGAGGAATGGTCAAACTCACATTTTTTAAGTTATGGGCACGTGCCCCTTCTATTCGAATCTCTTGGTGCTTCATTTAGCTTCCTCCCTCTAACTTTAATTCGAGAAGTGCATCCCGAAGCTCTGCTGCTCGCTCAAAGTTAAGTGCGCGTGCAGCATCTTTCATTTCTTTTTCAATGCTCATGATGAGCGTCTCGCGTTCTTCTTTCGTCAACTTCTTACCAGAAACAAGTTGTTGTGCGTAGCTTTCCACTTCTTCCGTCTCTTGCGTCGCACGAATTACTTCACGCACTTTTTTCGCAATCGTCGTTGGTGTGATGCCATGCTTTTCGTTGTACGCCATCTGAATCTCACGACGACGTTTGGTCTCATCGATGGCTTTTTGCATGGAATCTGTGATTTTGTCGGCATACATAATCACTTCACCATTCGAGTTACGAGCTGCACGCCCGATCGTCTGAATGAGTGAACGTTCCGAGCGCAGGAAGCCTTCTTTATCTGCATCAAGAATCGCTACTAACGAAACTTCTGGAATATCTAGACCTTCTCGTAACAAGTTGATTCCAATCAACACGTCATATGTTCCCAGTCGAAGCTCGCGAATGATTTCTATCCGCTCTAGCGTCTTGATTTCAGAGTGAAGGTATTGCACTTTAATTTGCAGCTCTTTTAAATAATCCGCAAGATCTTCTGACATCTTCTTCGTCAATGTTGTAATCAACACACGTTCGTTTCGTTCTGCTCGCACATTGATTTCATGAATCAAATCATCAATCTGTCCGGTGATCGGACGGATATGAATGACAGGATCAAGTAAACCAGTCGGACGAATAATTTGTTCAACCATTTCTGGTGTATGGTCAAGTTCATACGGGCCTGGTGTGGCCGACACATAAATTGCTTGATGAATGCGTTCTTCATACTCCTCAAACTTTAACGGACGGTTGTCGAGTGCGGAAGGTAATCGGAAACCGTGTTCGACTAACACAGATTTACGCGCTTGGTCACCGTTGTACATGCCGCGCACTTGTGGCAAGGACACGTGACTTTCATCGACAATAAGTAAGAAGTCATCTGGAAAATAATCGAGCAAAGTATACGGAGTGGCACCCGGTTCACGCAATGTCAAATGACGAGAGTAGTTTTCAATACCCGAGCAGAAGCCCATTTCACGCATCATCTCTAAATCATAGTTCGTGCGTTGTTCTAGGCGTTGCGCTTCTAGTAATTTATCTTCAGCACGTAATTTCTTCAGTTGTTCTTCAAGTTCGCGCTCAATATTTTCAATAGCAATCTTCATTTTCTCTTCACGCGTAACGAAGTGGGATGCTGGGAAAATAGCCACGTGATCTCGTTCTGCTACAATTTCACCGGTCAATGCGTCTACTTCTCGAATGCGATCAATTTCGTCTCCAAAAAACTCAACACGAATACACTTCTCATCTCGAGAAGCGGGGAAAATTTCTACCACGTCACCTCGCACACGGAATGTTCCTCGAATAAAATTCACATCGTTGCGCTCGTACTGGACATCTACAAGGCGACGCAGCAGTTGGTTGCGTTCAATCTCCATACCCGTTCGAAGAGATACAACCATTTCTTTGTATTCTTCCGGATTCCCTAAACCATAAATACACGAAACCGATGCAATGATGATGACATCTTTTCGTTCAAAAAGAGAGGATGTAGCAGAGTGGCGAAGTTTATCAATTTCATCGTTTATGCTTGAATCTTTTTCAATATACGTATCGGTTTGGGGTACATACGCTTCCGGTTGATAGTAGTCATAATAGCTGACGAAGTATTCGACTGCATTGTTTGGAAAGAATTCTTTGAACTCACTATAAAGTTGACCAGCAAGCGTTTTATTATGTGCCATCACTAAAGTGGGGCGATTAATTTCTTTGATCACGTTAGAGACCGTAAATGTTTTCCCTGTGCCTGTTGCACCGAGTAATGTCTGATGCCGTTTTCCTTCTTTGACGCCAGCGATCAGTTCTCGGATTGCGGTTATTTGATCTCCTGCTGGTTCATAAGGAGCTTGCAAGTCAAAAAGGGTCTGTTCCGCCATTTCACTACACTTCCTTCTATATAAAATCTCTCCGTATCTTCGTTTCTCTCATGATACCCTTTTTACAAAGAGTTAAAAACGAACGTATGTTTTTATAGTAGACTTTCTATAGCGATTTCGCAATCATTTACTCTTTTTGAAAACACAAAAAAACTGCCAAGTCGGCAGTTTTTTCATTCGGCTTTATGTAGCTCATTGAGTTGACCCGTATACAGCATAAATTTCTCTTGATCCCCCGCGTCGAGCGCTTCATCGATTAGCAACTCGAGTCTCTCTAGAAGTTGCTCGCGGTGAATATGGTCTAAGAACATATCCAGATAGATTTCTTGTAGCAGCGCGGCCGATGTATTCTCTGTTCCCGTGTCTGACATAGCTTTTAGAAAATCTGTGTATGAATAGTACTTGTCCATAATATTCACCTCTTTTGATTTCTATTATAGCAAGACTTTCTTTTTTTGCAATAACTTTTTAGAAAATTCAAATTAAACAAACTACATTATTTATTTTAAATAATCAATCAATAGCTATTGTCTAATTTCCAATTAACGGTATAATAGGAAGTATTCTAATGCGAAGGGGCTATACTATTTGAAAGCAAAACGAGTAGCTAAAGACACCTACTTAACTTTGGATACAGCCATGGTACGACCTGTATTCAATGAGTTTAGTATTCAGGCGGAAGTAGTCACGTTGAGTGGGACTTCTACCATTTTTGCAACAGATTGTTTTACATTAGTGCGAAACACGTGTGAGTTTTGTGGAAATTCGATTGGGAAGGCAATTAAAGATTCTCATGAATTGGTGGGGCAATATCATAAAGTTCCGATTGTTATTGAAAATATTAAAGGTGAACCCTTTGTTCTTATTCCACTTATGTCGCCACGCTCTCCCTTGAACACTTGGATTTCTCTACATGCAATTGAAATGCATAAAAAATCTACAGTTGCTGCTGGCTTTACGGACATCCACTTCACAAATGGAAAAGTTATTACGGTGAATGCGTCCTTTTCTACATTGAACCGCCAACTGGTTTTAGCAAATGCAATCCGCAGTGGATTTTTAAAAAGATTAGAAAGCAGAGAACAGTTTTTCACCCATCCTGTTCAGCTGACAACGCCTAAGTAAGTTCTTACATATTCTTCAACTTGGTTGCGGAGTCGCACATTTAAGTAGCGTCTATGCTCTTCGTAACCTTGGTGATAGAAAATAAACTCCGTAAACAATTCATCACCTTTTCCACGCACTACTTTTACTCCTTCTTTTCGAATGATTTCATGAACTTCTTTCAACTCTTGTTGTACTTGTTTATCCGCACGTTCTAAAAGTTCTAGGTAGGGCCGAGGTAATTTAAAACCAGCCTTAGCAATTATTTCTCGATCTTTCGCAAATACAGTCATTACCATAGGCAAGTAAATCAGTTTTTCCAATTGATTGACCAGCTCTTCTGATCCTACTGGCATCTTCCTCACCCCTTTAATAGAACACTTGTTCTTATTTATCTATTTTACATCGAAAAATAAAAAAAGCAACTTCTAGATGAAATTTTTCATCAGAAGCTGCTCATTTTTATTTTGTAAATTTTAAAAGGTTTAAGATTGGACGATAATTCTTTCCAGCAAGACCAATGATTTCGACAAACAGTTCAATGATTACCAACATGACCGCTACCAGAAGAAGTGCTCCCCAGATTGTAGCTTGGGAGAAAATTAAAGCTGTCACACCAAAAAGTGCAGCAATTGAGTAAATGATTAAAACCGTCTGACGATGTGTGAATCCAACGTTAAGAAGGCAGTGATGCAAATGCGATTTATCCGCTGCTGAGAGCGGTTGTTTTTCGCGAAGCCTACGAATGATTGCAAAGAATGTGTCGGATACTGGTACACCGAGCATAATGATCGGGATGATCAAAGCGAACATCGTGACACCCTTAAATCCAAGAAGTGCAAATACGGAAATCATGTAGCCTAGGAATAAAGCTCCCGTGTCTCCCATAAAAATCCGTGCAGGATAGAAATTGAATACTAAGAATCCAAGAGTGCTCGCTGCAAGAATCGCTGTTGCACTAGCAACAAAAGGATTCCCAATAATAATTGCCATTGCAGACAAAGTGATGAGTGCAATAGTTGAAACTCCCGCCGCTAAGCCGTCTAAGCCATCAATTAAATTTACAGCATTTGTAATGGCAACAATCCATAGAATCGTAAGTGGAATAGAAAAGTAACCAAACTCAAGTGTTCCACCGAAAGGCAAGTTAATAAATTCAACTTGGATGTCACCAAAAACAACAATAACTGCTGCTGCTGAAAGTTGTCCTAAAATTTTTGCTTTCGCAGTAATTTCAAGCATGTCATCTAACATGCCGGTAATAATTATAATGGTTGCACCAATCAATAGTGCTTTATCAAATTCGCCATCTGGGCGGTAAACTAAATAAGTAAGTATAAATGATAAATAAATGGCAAGTCCACCAAGCCTTGGCATAATGCGTGCGTGAACTTTGCGGTAATTAGGACGATCCACAGCACCTATCCGATAAGCCAGACGCTTAACAAACGGTGTAAAAACAACGGATGCGACAAATGCCAAAACCAATGCATAGGCTAGCATGCCTTTCCTCCTCTTTCTTTAATCAATAAGATAATTATGAATTAATGTTAATAAATAGACGTATAGAATGTACTAGATGTTTCACATGTAATTAGCAAACTCCATGAAAGTATATAGGAAAGGGTTTTTATTGTCAAAAGACCGAATACTTACACTAAACTTTATATACTTAGTAATTCATTTTAAGTTTAATGATAGCCATCTTCCTAATTTTCAGAATCATCGTTTTCAATTGCGATATATGATATACTTTCTTTAATTTGAATAGATAGGGGAATCGCCATGTTAAGAGATTTTTTTATCGCTTTATCTGAAAACCAAACGTTAAATGCTGCAGCAAAACGCTACGGTTTAAAAATGGGCGCACAACACGTAGTAGCAGGTACTACAGTAGAAGAAACTATTGAAAGCATTAAGAAATTAAATGCAATGGGTATTTCAGCAACTGTAGACAATTTAGGTGAATTTGTTTTTGAACGTGAAGAAGCACTTGCTGCAAAAGCGCAAATTTTAGAAGTGATTGATGCAATCAACGAACACCAAGTAGACGCACATATTTCTTTAAAGCCTTCACAACTTGGTCTAGATATTGATTATGATTTTGCATTAGAAAATCTTTATGAAATCGTCGAGCGTGCGAGCAAAACCGATATGTTTATCAACATCGACATGGAATCCAATAAGCATCTTCAACCGTCATTTGACATTTTAGATGAGCTATCAAAAGAATTCACAAATGTGGGTACTGTGATTCAGGCGTACTTCTTCCGTGCTGAAGAAGATATTCAAAAGTATAAAAACTTCCGTCTACGCATTGTAAAAGGTGCTTATAAAGAGCCTGCTGAAGTTGCGTATCAGACGAAAGAAGAAATCGATGCGAACTATATCGAATTGATCGAGTATCACTTATTACACGGGAAATTCACATCCATCGCAACACATGATCACAATGTCATCAATCATGTGAAACAGTTTGTAAAAGAGAACAATATCTCAACTGACAAATTTGAGTTCCAGATGCTTTACGGCTTCCGTACAGACATGCAAAAAGAATTAGCACAAGAAGGCTATAACTTCTGTGTGTATGTGCCTTTTGGTCAAGACTGGTACGGCTACTTCATGCGTCGTCTTGCAGAGCGTCCACAAAATATGAATCTCGTCGTGAAGCAAGTATTCACGAAAGACACGAACAAAATGATTGGGCTTGCAGCTGCTGCATTTGCAGTTGGGCGTCTATCGAAGCGTAAAAAGAAGTAAGAGTATTTTAGATGTGGAGCCGACTGTTCAGAAATTGTGCGAGAAGACAGCGTGGGCTGTGAAGCGTTCTTTGCTTCATAGACCGCGATGGCTTCTTGCGGGATTTCTAGGAGGCGCAACTCGATTCCAATAAGAAGTAGAAAACGCCACACGCGAGGTTAGTATTTCCTCATGTGTGGCTTTTTTTGAATGCTATGTTAGAAACGCTAAATGTGAGGACAGCAAGTTTGGATAAATTTATTTAGTTAGCAGAGC
The DNA here is from genome assembly GCF_041475995.1 of Chryseomicrobium imtechense. Taxonomy (NCBI): domain Bacteria; kingdom Bacillati; phylum Bacillota; class Bacilli; order Caryophanales; family Caryophanaceae; genus Chryseomicrobium; species Chryseomicrobium imtechense. The sequence goes on from NZ_JBGOBM010000007.1 coordinate 108,615, forward strand.
CTGGAAGTAAGGCCGTCATTTCCCGGGATATCAGAGTTTTACCGAGACCCGGCAACGAAGCTGAAAGTGCTCTTCTTTCAGCTTACGTGGGGAGGCTCGGTGAAACTCTCCCAGGAAATGGCGGTCTTGCTGTAGGGCTTCCTAATAAAAAGGTGACAGGCACCATTTGGAATCGACTTCCAAATGGTGCCTGTCACCTGTTCTTACCTGTTCTTTAATTAAAACTCAATCGTCCACCCAAATGGGTCTGGTTGTTCCCCTGTCTGAATTCCCGTCAATGTATCATAAAGCCGAGCAGACACTTCTCCTGTTTGGCCATTATTCACATAAAACAATTCATTCTGCCAACGGAACTCGCCAATTGGTGAAATCACCGCTGCTGTTCCCGTCCCCCATGCTTCTTCCAATTTACCTGTACGATGTGCATCCCGAACTTCTTCCATCGAAATACGCTTTTCAATCACAGGCACTTCCCAGTAGCGAAGGATATCGATGATGGACCGGCGCGTGATGCCATCTAAAATGCTTCCATTTAGAGCAGGCGTGTATACTTTTCCATCGATTTTGAAAAACACGTTCATGCTTCCTACTTCTTCGATATACTTTCGTTCGACTCCATCTAACCACATGACTTGAGCATAGCCTTCTGCTGCGGCTGCTTCTTGGGCTTTTAAGCTCGCCGCATAATTTCCGGCTGTCTTCGCAGTTCCTGTACCGCCAGCTACGGCCCGTACATATTGATTCTCTACAAGAATTTTAACAGGAGCGATTCCTTCTTTATAATAAGAGCCCACTGGGGAAAGGATGATCATGAATTGGTACTTTTGTGAAGGTGCCACACCTAAATAGGCTTCCGTTGCGATCATGAAAGGACGAATATACAAACTCGTTCCTGGGGCTGTTGGAATCCACTCTTTCTCAAGTTGAAGGAGTTCCATCAACGCATCAAGCATTGCATCTGGGTCAACTGCCGGCATAGACATACGTGCACAAGACTCATTCATCCGTTCAAAGTTTAACCGCGGGCGGAACAATCGGATTTTGCCCGTAGAAGATTTGTACGCTTTTAATCCTTCGAAAACTGTCTGACCGTAATGAAGAACAATGGCAGAAGGGTCTAAAACAAGCGGTTGATAGGGCTGTATGCGGAAATCATGCCAGCCATGCCCCGCGCTGTAATCCGCAACAAACATATGGTCTGTAAATGTGCGACCGAAAATGAGTTGCTGATCCGGCACTTTTGCTTTTCTATCATGTGAGATTGACTTTTCAACTTGAACAACCATTCAACATACTCCCCTTCGACTTTTTGCAATATCCTGCAATATATTATATGTTATTATACGCTCATTTCCAGAAAAGAAAAGCTATTTTTCGAAATTTCTCATAATAAAAGTCCCCTTCAGTAGAAGGAGACCCACTAATCTTTTATTGGCGACCGTAGTTCATACGCTCATAACGTCCACGAATAAATTGATAAATTCCATAAAGTATAAAGCCCGCTGCTACAATTGCGAGTAAGAACATGCCATAAGGTTGAGACGCCAACTCATCAAAGGCCCCTCCCACTCCTTTAGATTCATCAGGATTATGTGTCCATGCAGTACGTAAAAAGAAGAAACCGATCATCGCTAACACTAAACCTCGTGCAATCAGTCCGACTCTTCCTGCCTTTTCAGCAGCAGATTTCTCCTTTGCATCCATCTCATGCGTTTTTAGTTGTTCCATAAACTTGAGAAGTGCGCCACTTTGCAATTCGTAAAGCCCATAAAGCATAATAATGACCCCAACCAATCCTACGAGCCACACTCCAAATGGCTGCTCCATCAATCTAGCCGAAATCTCTTGTTCCGACTCTCCTCCACCTGAAGAGGATTTTTGTCGCATTGCGAGTAAGATTGCTCCGATTGCTAAATTCCCATAAATACTAGCACTCACAAAATAGCCAATTCTCTTCACAATCCCTTTTGCGTCCTTCCCTTCTCCCTGTGGGTCTTTGATTGCTTTAATCAAATTCCAAGCAATATACCCAAATAACCCAATTCCTATTATCCATAGCAATAGTCTTCCAAATGGCAAAGTTGCAACTGACTCGACAGCTCCTGTAGTTCCTGTTGTTTCTCCACCGGTTCCAAAAGCTGCGAGAAGGGCGAGTATACCAATGATGATAAAGACGATTCCTTTTGTCATGTACCCGACTCGGCTAAAGCGCCGAATCCAAGGTTTAGTTTCTTCCATATGTAAGCCCTCCTCACCTGTTTGCTTACCTATTCCCTGCATGGTATAAAAGAGAAACCTGTTATACTAAATTTTAAAGGAGGAAATCTATGAAAAAATGGTTATTTCGACTAAATGATAGTATCTGGTTTACTCCGACCCTATTTACGTTCTTCTCTGCATTGCTTGCTATCGCTACCGTATTGATCGATACGCTCTATATCGAGGAACTGGTGGAAGAACTGCCCTACTTCATGCTGACTTCCGTTGACTTGGCACAAACGATTTTAGGTACAATTGCAGGCGCATTGTTAACGATGACGACGATTACCTTTTCTACAATCATGGTTGTATTGACTACATACTCCAGTCAGTTTTCCCCACGTGTGTTGAAGAATTTTATAACAGACAAAGTGACGATGCGCGTTCTAGGAATTTTCATGGGAGGCTTTGTATACTCTATTCTTTCTCTACTCTTTATGCGAGAAGCTTCTATTGATCATAATGTTATTTCAGCTACAGTAGGCGTAGTGTTCGCTGTCATTTGTTTAGCATTTTTTGCTTATTTCATTCATAGTGTAGCCACATCGATCCAAGTCAGTAACTTAGTAGCAGATTTAGCAGCAGATACGCATGCTGTATTTGAAAAGAATGAAAAGCTTTATTCACGTTATTCGTATGTCAGATTAGCTGAAAAACCGGTTCATAAAGTGGAAGAGACGCATCTCATTTCTTCGGATGCTGTCGGCTACATTCGAATGATTGAGATAGACGCGCTTATGAAATGTGCTAGTTCAAACAAAGTGAAACTTGAAATTCTAAAGCCGATTGGTTCGTTCGTGACGAAAAATGAGCCCCTTTTAAAAGTTGAAGGTACTGAAAAAGTGATTGATTCTATAGCCGAGTATTTTGTGATTGGGCCGGAACCTTCAGCGAATCAAGATGTAAGTTATGCTATCCAAAAGATAGTGGAGATTGCTTTACGTGCGATTTCACCCGGAATCAACGATCCAAACACGGCGATCCTTTGCATTCACCATTTAAGCGGGTTGCTTCCGCAGGCACTTGAAGAAGCTGCTTCTTATGTCCACTTTTCATCTGAAGAAGGAAGCGTAGTACTTCCTCACAAATCGAACCGTGACTTATTGTTTCAAACGTTTTCAGGTCTTGCGCATTATGGGCGCGAAGATATAAATGTTTTGCTGGCATGTTTAGAAGCGTTACAAGTGATTCAAGATGAAGCTCTTCGAAATGAAATGGTCCACTACATGATTGGTCATTTTAATGAAGACTGTTTAGAACCTTTTGATCAGGAAAGAGTCACTAAGTTTGTTCAAGTGAACTAAATCGTCACATTACAAAAAACACAAAAAAGTAACTTCTCTAAATCAATCCAGAGAAGTTACTTTTTTTCGTAGCTTTATTTTCCTTCGATTTTTGCGGAAATAATTCCACAAACAGTACCAAGAAGGGCCCCAGCGGCAACCTCAACAGGTTGATGTCCTAAAAGCTCTTTTAGTTCTTTTTCACGTTCAATATATTCATAACTTGGAAACTCTCCTGAGATTTTAGAAAATTGGTCTTCCAAATCATTTACAAGTTGGGCAATCTCTCCTGTATGTCTCCGAATACCTTGTGCGTCGTACATAACAATGATCCCAAATGTGACGGATAATGCAGTTTCAGTGTGGCGAAACCCTTTATTCGCAGCTACATAGGAGGCAAGTGCAGAAACTCCTGCTGAGTGAGAGCTTGGCATCCCACCTGTCGAAATTGCCTTTTTCACGTCCCAATTACCTGTTACTTTTTTATGTGTTAAAATCTTTAATCCTTGTGCTAATCCAATCGCTCCAATCGCGGTTAAGATGCCACGATTCATTCGATAGTCTGGTTTTGGTGTTTTCATTCAAAGGCCTCCAGTTTTAAAATTCATTTTTCTTACTATACCCGACCTCCTCTAATGACTAAACGGTTTTCACACATAAAAAAAGAGGCGCATGGCCTCTTTTGATTAGTCGTCTAAATCGTCGTCATCTTCTGTATCCTTTTCGAACTTCAGAATTTCTCCTGTGAATGCATCGATATCAAATTCGTATTCTACATTTCCATCGCGTACTTCAATTTCGTAATAGTTATCATCGCGTTCAGCGCCTGTCACTGTTCCAGTCACTTCATTCAGTGCGATAGCAATTGCTTCTTCCATAGTTAGCGCATCTTCAGTATTCGCCACTTGAGCTGTTCCACCGGATTGCACAGAAGTGGATTGTGTTTGTGAACGATTGGAATCATCATCGTCACGGTCACGCTCAAAGTCAAAGACATCTCCACTCACCGCATCGATATCAAATTCATATTCGTATGTGCCATCTTTCATTTCAACATCAAAGTGAACACGTCGGTCATCTGAATCAAGTGAGATTTCTACAACTTCTCCTTCTACACGTTCGTTTGCGATTTTCAGTGCTTCTTCTTGCGTGATGTATTCGGCATTCGCTGGTTGTTGATTGACTGGAATGTAGTCAGTTAAGTCATCTCGATCATCGGCGAGTGCGACACCTCCTACGACTAGTGCTCCTGTTGCGGCTGGGATAAGTAACCATTTGTTAAATTTCATTTTGTAACGCCTCCTCTTTTTTGGTTACTCTTATCATATCCAGTGAAGATGAGAGGTTTATGTGAGGAACATTAGAATTTGATGAGAATCTTTAAAATGTGGAGCCGACTGTTTAGAAAATGGGTGCTGTAAGAAGTTGAGTTCCACTGCGGGGCTGCTTTCCGTGGGCGCTGCGTGAGCTTCCTCGTCGCATACTCCTGCGGGATCTCACGGCAGACTGTAATCCCACTGGAGTCAACCCCTCCATTCCACTCAACTTCTATTGGGTGCCTAGCACCTATTGGAGAACGATTGCAAATCCACTTTACTAAAATCGTCGTCCTAGATTGTGTGTGAATCCACACCAAATCGGGCCTTGCGTTAGCACAGCCCGGCAGTAATTATATGTGTTAGTGCAAAACAAATTGACATGATTACTAAATAGAGGCGGAGCCGACTCAAAGAAGTTGCAAGGAACTACTTCCTGCAAAGAAGCACTTGAACAAATTAGGTTCAGCTGGAGATGATTATGGAAGGACAAACTAAGAAGAATGGCGCTGGGGCCGCTCAAATAGAGCGGCCCCAATCCTTTTCATTCTTAATTCTTCTTTAAAGTAATCTTTGGAAGATGAAGCTCATTCGTTCAAATAGCGTTCTTCACATCTACTCGCAATCGAGTTGCTTTCTACTATATTTATCTGAGCCCGTAAGCCAGGACGTCATTTCCCGGGCTATCTGAGTTTTGCCGAGACCCGGCAACGAAGATGAAAGTGCTTTTCTTTCATCTTACGTGGGGAGGCTCGGTGAAACTCACCCAGGAAATGGCGGTCTGGGTGAAGGGCGGTCTATATTATAGTGGCGTTCTATACATCTAAACGAAATCGAGTTGCGCCTCCTAGAAATCCCGCAAAATGCCATCGCAGTCTATGAAGCAAAGAGCGCTCCACAGCCCACGCTGGCATTTCGCACAATTTCTAAACAGTCGGCTACACATCTAATACTAGTCATCCCAAACCACAGAAAGTACCTCACCTGTGATGGCATGAATTTGCACGGTGGCTTCTGGACCATCCTCGTCGCCTTGATCCGGTTGCTCAATCTCCACCAGATAATATCCGCCACTTTCAGACTGCTCGAAATCAACATCTTCTACAGTTCCTGAAACTTGTTGCAGAGCAATCTCCGAAACCTGTTCCTCTGTTAGACGTGTAGGGGCTTGTTCTACAGTCTCCTGTTCTTCTGTTGGAGTTTCTTCAGGCTCTGGTTCAACTTGTTCCGGTTGTTGCTCTTCTTCTGATGACTCTGCTTGCTTTTGTTCGGTCTGCACGATTGATACGACTGTCCCGTAGCGTGCATTTGCTTCAATAGTGTAAAACCCATCATCCGTTTCTAGTTGCGCTCGGTAACTTTCACCCGAAAGTTCCAAGTTTGTAATGGTCCCACTGTACATACGTTCCAGTTGCTCTTGAATCTCGGTTCGGGTCATTGGCTCTTCGCCAGCTGTCGTGACCTGGAAGTAAAAGATGGAACCGATTAAAATAATGCCGGTGAGCAGTAAAGGAATAAACCAAGGTTTTTTTTGCATACTCGTCACTCCTTTCATTTAACTTTGTGACTACAGTATAAAACCTAAAGATTAAAATTTGCTGAGAACTACTTTTTATGAGTGAGATACACGGTTGTGCCAACATCTAATTTACTTTCTACTGTTATGTCTAGTTTCAACTGGTGTGCCAGTTCTTTAGCAATAGCTAGTCCAATTCCGCTACCGCCTTTGGAACGTGTCCGAGCTTGATCGACACGGTAAAATCGGTCAAACAGATGTGGAATCGCTTCTTCCGGAATCCCTTCCCCTTCATCATGAATTCGTATTTGACGACTATCTAGTTCGATGCGCACAGGATTTTCACTATATTTTTGTGCATTGTCGAGTAAAACAGTCAACAATTGGCGTAAACGTGCCTCATCAGTCTTTAGGTAGACTTCTTTAGGGGCGGACACATGAATGGCACGAGAGTAAACGGATTGAAGTTGGTTGGCTAGTGATTGCACTAGTGGAACGATATTCGCTTCTTTCAATACAACATCTACAGATTGCTGACTTCTCGCTAGCTCTAAAAACTGTTCAATCATCAGCTTCATCCGCTCTGTTTCAGATGTAATAGCATCCAGTGATTCCGCTGTAACTTCAGGATCCTCGGTTCCTCGTCTTTTCAAAAGGCTCGCATAACTTTCAATAATCGTGAGCGGAGTTTTCAATTCATGTGCCGCACTAGAAACAAAGTTTTCTTGTTTCAAATAATTTTCTTCCAACTTTTCCATCATGGCATTGAATTCTCGACTCATTTGAGCTGGCTCATCTTTGCGATTTTCTTCCACTTCCACGACTTGATAAGAACCTTGCTCCCGATTGGTCCTCATATGAGCAATCAATCGCTCAATCGGAGCCGTCACTTGTTTTCCAACTAAAAAGTTCGCAGTTACTAATAAAAGTGCACCTAAAAGAGTTACCAATACAAACGTTCTAAATAATAGCGCTAACGTATCATCTAAAGCACTTGTTTGCTGATGCAATTCAATCGTCACAATCTCTCCTGAGCCTAGTATCGCTGTCGTTGCCACACTGACTACTGAACCATTATCGTTTGTCGATCGTGTGTAAGGTTCTGTTTGGGAGATGGCGACCTCATAGTTGTAGAGCCCCTCTCTCGTTTCTATAGAAGAGAGAAGTTGTTCACCTTCTAAAACGCGGAGCGCCCCATTTTCAGGCACGAAGGCTCTTAAAATAGTTGGCAACTGTGCAGGATCTGTCACACTCGTAAATGCTGCCGCGACTTGCTGTACATCATTTCGAAGAGGAGTAGCAGCGTTGTCGTAGGAAAACTGTTCAAATAAAAAATAGGCAAGACTATTTACAATAAGTAAAGTCACAATGGCCAGCCCCGTCGAGAACAGCTGAATTTTAGCCTTTAGCTTCATGAGTCGACTCCTTCAACACATAGCCCACTCCTCGGACCGTTTGAATATACGTATGGTTCTCCATCTCAATTTTCTTTCGGACGTAGCGCACATAGACATCCACGACATTCGTATCTCCGTAATAATCATATCCCCAAACCACATCTAAAATTTGCTCGCGGGTCAACACAATGTTTGGATTTTTTACAAAGTATGCAAGCAGTTCGAATTCACGAGGTGTCAGCTGAACAACTTGTCCTTCAACTTTTACTTCATGTCTCGCTTCATCTACAACTAGTCCACCAATTTGAACGCCTTGTTCTTTACTAGAAGACGCTCTTCTAAGTGCCGAACGGATACGTGCAAACACTTCTTCCATCTCAAATGGCTTCGTAATGTAATCCGTCGCTCCTAAGTCTAACCCTTCCACCTTGTCTTTCACTGAACTTTTGGCAGTGACTAACAGCACCGGTGTCCATTCATCTGTAGCTCGAATACGTTTTAGCACTTCAAACCCGGTCATTTCGGGCAGCATGACATCTAGCAATACCAAATCAAACTGTTCATCACGAAATGAGAGTAACCCGTCCATTCCCGTGTGGGCAAGTTTGGTTCTGTACCCTTCATACTCTAATTCCAGTTGAAGCAACCGCGCTATCTTTAATTCATCTTCTACTATTAGAATTCGTTCACTCATAAGCTCACCCTCCACTTTTCATTATCGTATCAGAAATCCGAACAAATGGTGTGATTCGAACCCTCCTACTTAGACACATACGTTATACAGTGGTAAACTGTAGGGTACATAAAAGGGATGGGGTTGGTTCTATGATACCTGATTGGAAAAAACAGCGTGAATTCTTGCAACGACACTTAGAGAACGACTCACAAGTAGCGAGAGAAAGGAGTTCGATCAATTGAACAAAATAGATCAGCTCGCCTCCTACTTGTTAGATGGAGACGAAGAACGCGCGATTCAGCTGGTCGAGAAAGAAATGAACCAAACATCTCGACAAGAAATGATGAATGATTTGCTAACGCCTGCGATGCAACACATAGGAAACTTGTGGGAAAACAATAAAATTACAGTAGCAGATGAACATCTCGCGACGGCTATCTGCGACTTTATTCTCTCCCGATTAGATATTCATTTAGCTCCTGTAGAACGAAATGAAAAAACCGTCTTACTTATGGGCGTCCAAGATGAAGAACATTACATCGGACTCAAAATGGTAAGTAGCATTTTCAAACAATACGGATGGCGTGTACGCTATCTCGGTCCAAATATGCCTGAATCCCATGCTATCAAAGCCATCGAACGGTGGCAGCCAGATGTCATTGCGATTTCAGCGGCTCTTGTTCATCGCATTATGGCCATTCAGAGCTTAGTTCTAAAATTAAATGAAGATTATCCTGATAGTGAAGTTGTCATTGGAGGACGAATTACGCAACAAATTGATTTGCATACTCTTCTGCCTTCTTCCGTAACTATCATGGATTCTTTACCTTCATTAGAAAACTGGGTTAAGGAAGGTGGCCCGAGTGGCAAAAAGATTTCGTGATTTCTCCCTTCCAGCAGTAGTAGTAAACGAAGCATTAGAAGTACAAGATGCATCTGAAGAGTTCATTGCGGAATACGGCTGGCACCGCACCTTTTTAACTGTTGTGGATCCAGGAAGTCAATCGAAGGTCGCAAAATTTTTGAAGACACTAAAACGTGGCGAACCTTTAGAAATCAGTTTACACGCAAAAAATGGGCGTTTAAACTTCGTGGATCTCTTTGTAACTTGGAATCGTGAAGAGTGCGTATGCACAATCGTCCAAAAATCTTCCCAATATTCATTAGTAAGCTCTAAGCTAAGTGCATTACAAGCTGAACTTACGATACGAAATGAAGAATTAATCGAAGAAAAAGATCGTGTAGCTGGCTTATTAACAGACATGCAAAATTTGTCGGCTCCTGCCATTGTATTGAGAGAGGGTATCTCCCTTGTTCCTATCTTTGGTGCCATGGACTCTGATCAAATGGTCTCCATATTTCATCGATTATTAAACCATTTCATACAAGAAAATACGTCAATTGCTATTATCGATTTTACAGCTTCAGGAGAATTCGATTTGATCAACTGGCGCGGTGTTGATGAGTTCGTAAAATCCGCTCAAATCATGGGCGTTCAAATACTTGTCTCTGGTCTTCATCCAAAACAAGTAAAAGCTTTAAACGAGCTTGAAATTCAAACAACGGATGTGCAGTTTTTTGCAAAGCTTGCCTCTGCATTAGCGGCTATAGAAAAATCCTGATTTGGTGCACAACCAAATCAGGATTTTTCATTATATTTTTCGTCAGTTATATAACTGAATGCCTTTTTGTATTGGCCTTTGTTTTTGTAATAGCGGACGAGCATGTCGGAGAATATATACTCGAAATTCTTTTCACTAGGTTCGGACCTTGTAAATGGAATCACAGTTGATTCTAAGAAAGAATGTGCAGCCTCTTCTGAACTCTTCAACAGCTTCAAATAGAATTCTGTATATAACTCATAGTTTTTAAATGAGTTATTGTGTGAGACATCTGCCAGCCTTTCAAAAGTTCGAATTGCATCTTCGTTCTTCTTAGTTTCGAGTTCTGTTAATCCTAAATTGAATAATGCGCTAGCAAAATTCAAATTTTGTACTTCATGATGATTCACTGCCATATTAAAATAAGCAATTGCTAGTGAATAGTTCTCCATTTTAAAATATAAATCTCCCATATTATGATAAATATGAGGTAGCAATTCTTTTTGATTTAACAGTTGAGAATTCCTCAACAGATGCTCATAATACTCTATCGCATCCTCATAAATCTTTGCATAAGCACAATTAATCGCAAGGGACATCTGAGCATGCAAGATTCGACGATAATTGTATTGTTGACTTAGATAGTCCAATGCTTTTTTCCCATAGTAAATTGCTCGGCTAGGTTCTTCAAGATATGTTTTGACAATACTTAAATGATAATAAACTTCACCTTCAAACCCGTACAATGCAGATGTGTTCCGGATTACATGATCCAGTCTCTTATTAGCAGACTCATAATCTCCAGCATTCATCTCATTGATTCCTTGTAAATATTCAAATAATAATTCTTCGAGAGGACTAAATTCCAGTCTTTCTTTTTTTAATTTAGTAAGTAGTTGTTTGATTTTAGTGTGCTCTTTTTTCACTTGAAAATAACGAATTTTCAATAGTGAAGCTAAACGATTATGCGTTGTATATGGAAGAAAATCATCATAAGTAGCTACTTCTGAATAAACAAATTCCGCCTTGTCATAATCTGTATAAATAAGATGCTTCATAAATAAGTGAAGCAGAGTTTTTATATGCGATAGTTTTTGGTCTATCATCATTTGATTTATTCCGATTCGCTTCATTAACGTTTCTAATTCTTTTTCAGTAAGCTCTCGTTCATCTTTTAATTTATCAAAAGGAGATGAATTCGCATCATAATAAAGATTTTGAACTTCTAATTGATCTAGAATATATTTTTTATAATTCATGGAAAGACCTCTTTATCTTATTAGTATCTCTAATGATAGTGGAAAATAGTCTCTCACACAAAGCAAATTCTTCCATTTTTCAAATTGATTAGTCCAAATAAAAGAGGCTGGGACAAAACTCGGCCAATAATATAAAAAATGGTCATCGCGAGTGAGTGATGACCATTTTTTATGGATAATTGTAAGCGTCAAATAGTGCACACATTCTAATAGAAGAAAATTCATGAGATACTCCTCCCACAAATGAAATTTGGGAGG